>JAZNMM010000053.1:0-2417 GCA_045579605.1 Lawsonibacter sp. | reverse complement strand
TGACCTTCTTGTTCAGGGAGTAGCTGTAGTCCCGGGGCTTGGGCGCGAACACGATACCGCCGTGGGTCCACTGGGGAGCACGGGTAGAACCCTGACGGGCGTGACCGGTGCCCTTCTGGCGCCAGGGCTTCTTGCCGCCGCCGGAAACCTCGGCGCGGGTCAGAGCGGACTGAGTGCCCTGACGGCAGTTGGCCAGGTGATTCTTGACCACCTCATGGACAACCACCTGATTGGGCTCGATACCGAAGATGGCCTCGGAGAGCTCGATCTCACCGACCTGCTGGCCGGCCATGTTAAACACATTTGCTTTAGGCATGATTCATACTCTCCTTTCCTTACTTGTTGCGGGCGGAAGCCTTCTGGGGATTGACGCGGGCAGAAGCCTTCTGCGGGTTGTTGCTGATGCCGGCGGCCGCGCCCTTCTCCTTGACGTTGATCACGGAGCTGCGGACGAACACCACGCCGCCCTTGGGGCCGGGGATAGCACCGCGCACGGCGACAACGCCCAGCTCGGTATCCACCTTGACCACGTCCAGGTTCAGCACGGTGACCTGCTCGTTGCCCATCTGACCGGCGCCGTCACGGCCCTTGAAGATGTGGCCGGGAGTGGTGCCCGCGCCCAGAGAACCCTGGTGACGGTGCACGGGGCCGCCGCCGTGGGTCATGCGCTTGATGGCCGCGCCATGGCGCTTGACAACGCCCTGGAAGCCGTGGCCCTTGCTGATGCCGGTCACGTCCACGCGGTCGCCCGCAGCGAACATCTCAGCGGTGATCTGGTCGCCCACCTCGAACTTGGAGGCGTCCAGAGCGAACTCCTTGAGGACCTTCTTGAACTCGCTGATGCCGGCCTTCTTCTGATGGCCCAGCTCAGGCTTGGTGAGCTTGCGCTCGGGGATGGTCTCAAAGCCCAGCTGCACCGCCTCGTAGCCGTCCTTCTCCTTGGTCTTCTTCTGCACCACGGTGCAGGGGCCGACCTGGATGACGGTCACGGGAACGGCATGGCCGGCTTCGTTGAAGATCTGGGTCATGCCGACCTTCGTGCCGATGATTGCCTTTTCCATTGACTTGTTTCCTCCTAAATATAAAGGTTATTGGTTGGCGTAGTTGACCATTGGCTGTCATTGCTACGACAACTTGACCCGCCTGTTTCAAAAAGCAACAGGCAGCGGGTACACAAAGTTAGGTGAAATCAGCTGCGTCTTACAGCTTAATTTCGATCTCGACGCCGGCGGGAAGCTCCAGGCTCATCAGGGCCTCCACAGTCTTGGGGGAGGGCTTGATGACGTCGATCAGGCGCTTGTGAGTGCGGCGCTCGAACTGCTCACGGCTGTCCTTATACTTATGGACGGCGCGCAGGATGGTGACGATCTCCTTCTTGGTGGGCAGGGGGATGGGGCCGGACACGGTGGCGCCGGTGCGCTTGGCGGTCTCGACGATCTTCTCGGCGGACTGGTCGATGAGCTGATGGTCGTAGGCCTTCAGGCGAATGCGGATCATTTCTTTCTGAGCTGCCATGGGTTGTTTCCTCCTTAAATACATACGAAGTGGTTTTGTTGTCTTGCCACGCTTCGTACGGTGAAGTCCGTCTGCCCACTGTTTCGTGCGTATCACTCCAGGCCAGAATGAAAACCGGCGCAACATAAGCCGGCCGGTTCTTTCTGCTTGGCGATATACGCGTGCACAGACATTCCTCAGCCGCCCGATCAACGGACATACTCCGCGGAAGTTACCTCATCTCTGAGCAATCTCCCGCATCATCGCAGACTGCGCCCATACAGGCGCTTGGCTATCATACTACACTCCCCCGTGTGTGTCAAGCATTTTTTCAAACTTTTTTCGAAATCTTTTTCCCATAATTTCCGGGCCACAAGGGCTTGTGTTTTCCCGCAAAGCAAGGCACAAGTCTTTTCTGAGAGTACTGGTTTTTGGACTCCCGGTGTGCTATACTGTGAGCATGAAACCAACATATATATAAGGAGGGCATATCCATGTCCGTCAAAGAAGAATTCATCGAAATTTTCAAGCAGCACATCACCCGCCCCGGCGCAGACGCACTGCTGGACTATCTGGAGCACAAAAGCGACTTTTTCACCGCCCCCGCCTCCGCCCGGTATCACAGCGCCTATGAGGGCGGTCTGTGCGAACACAGCGTGAACGTGTACCACTGTCTGGTGGACTACCTCTCCCGCTCCCGGGTGCAGGAGCTGTACGGCCTGGAATACACCAACGAGTCCATCGCCATCGTGGCTCTGCTCCACGACCTGTGCAAGATCGGTTGCTACAAAGCCGGCACCCGAAACGTAAAGGATGCCAACGGCAAATGGCAGACCGTGCCTACCTATAATTTCGACGACCCCCTCCCCTACGGCCACGGGGAAAAGTCGGTGTACATCGCCAACGGCTTCATTCGCCTGAGC
>JAZNMM010000052.1:0-3460 GCA_045579605.1 Lawsonibacter sp. | reverse complement strand
GCTCCTTGCCGTAGCGGCGGTTGAGCTTGAAGTACTTCTCCCGGAACTTCTCATACACCTCGATATGGGGCTTGCCCATGTAGTCCAACGTGTGGGCCACGCAGTGCTCGGGCGCCACCTTCAGCTGACCGGAGATGTGGTGCTGGACCAGATCGGTGAAAAACTCCCCGCTGGGGTCGCGCATCAGATAGTCAAAGCGGATGCCCGAGCGGATAAACACCTTTTTCACCTTGGGAATGTCCCGCAGTTTGCGCAGGAGCATCATATAGTCGGTGTGGTCCGCATCCAGATTGGGACAGGGCTCGGGGGCAAGACAGGCGCGGTTTTTGCACAGACCACTTTTGAGTTGCTTCTGACAGGAGGGTCGGCGGAAGGTGGCCGACGGGCCGCCCACGTCGTGTATGTAGCCCTTAAAGCCCGGGTGGGCGGTGAGGGCCTTGACCTCCCGCACCACAGACTCGTGACTGCGGCAGGAGATGGTGCGCCCCTGATGGAAGGCAAGGGAGCAGAAATTGCACGCACCGAAACAACCCCGGTTATGGGTGACGGAAAAGCGCACCTCCTCAATGGCGGGCACGCCGCCCATGTCATCGTACATAGGGTGGGGCTCTTTCACATAGGGAAGCTCCGCCACCTCGTCCATTTCCTGGGTGGTCAGGGGCATGGCAGGCGGGTTGACGACGAGGAACTCCCGACCGTGCTTCTGGACAATGGCCTTGCCCACAAAGGGGTCGTGCTCCTGATATTCCACCATGTTGGCCCTTGCGTAGGCCTCTTTGGAGGAGGCCACCTCCTCAAAGGAGGGCACTTCCACTTTTGGATAGGCGCAAGCGCTGGGGAATTTGGCGGCCACGCAGGTACCCCGCACGTCGGTGATTTCCTCCACAGGCGTGCCGCTGGCGAGGCGGGCGGCAATCTCCTTTGTGGCCCGCTCCCCCATGCCGTAGGTGAGAATGTCCGCCTGAGCGTCAAAGAGGATGGAACGGCGCACCTTGTCTTCCCAATAATCATAGTGGGCAAAGCGGCGCAGGGAGGCCTCCAGTCCGCCGATAACAATGGGAATGTCCCCAAAGACTTCGCGAATGCGGTTGGAATAGACCACCGTGGCGTGGTCGGGGCGCAAGCCCGCCTTGCGGCCGGGGGAATAGGCATCGTCGTGGCGGCGCTTTTTGGCCGCGGTGTAGTGGGCCACCATGGAGTCGATGTTGCCCGCCGAAATCATCACCCCCAGCCGGGGACAGCCCAGTGCGGCAAACGCCTTTGGGTCTTTCCAGTCCGGCTGGGCCATGATGGCCACCCGGAACCCCTCCGCCTCCAGCACACGGGCGATAATGGTGGTGCCGAAGGATGGGTGGTCCACATAGGCGTCCCCGGTGATGACCAGAAAGTCGTAACCGTCCCAGCCCCGGCGGCGCATATCTTCTATTGTCACGGGGAGAAATAAATCGCGGTCAAAAGCCATAAAATCACCACATTTCAAGCAAAAGATAAGAGATATGTATCTCATATCTCCTATCTCTTATCTCCTATCTCACTTGTCGTAGCCGATGTACTTTTCCAAAATGTCCAGCGGCACCCGACTGCCCGTCTCCTCGCCGATCTTCACAAAGCCGTGCTTGCGGTAGAAGTGCTGGGCATGGTCGTTGTAGGGGGCACAGCGCAGGCGCAGTTTGTCCCGGCCCATAGGTCGGAAATAGGCCACCGCCTGTCCGATGAGCTGGATGCCCAGATGTTGGTCCCGGCGCTGGTAGTCCACGTAGCAGAACGGGATATACCCCGCGTTGTCCTCACGGTACCGCTCGGTGTCCATCTGCACGATGCCCACCCAGTCGTCCCGGTCAAAGGCCATAGACACCGCCCAGGGGGACTGGGCAAGGTGCTCCTCCGCGTCCCGGAGGAAGCCATGGGGGTCAAAGGCCGGACCGTTCACGTGGGTGTTGTGCCATGCGTCGCTCCGGGCGGCGATGTACAGGTCCCGTTCCGTCTTCCAGTCGATGGGCCGGTACCACAGATTGATGTCCCGCTCCGACTCCAGTCCCTTCCACCAGTTCTGGTGGGCCAGGGTGGAGTTGTTCTCGTCCAGATGGGAGTTGTCCCCCTCATAGAGCATCTCAAACTTCTCTCCGTCAAAGGTGAAGCAGGACACGGAGGTGTTGTCCGTGTGGGGGGACTCGTGCCAGCGCTCGGGGGGCAGATTGCGCACGGTGACGGAAAACTGCTGAATGGCCGTGCCGTGGCTGACCACAGCCACCGTCTGGTCCGGGTGGGCGGCGGCGATGCGGCGTATGGCCCGGGTCACGCGCGCTCCCAGTTCCAGACGACTTTCGCCGCCCGGCGCTTTCCAGTCGGGTACAAGGCGGTTGAACTGACCCAGTTCCCCCCCGGCGAAGTGGCCCTGATAGCCCCAGGTGGTGTCCTCCCAATCGCCCATGCTGATCTCCCGCAGGTCCGGGTCGGTATGCACCTGCAGGCCCCGGGGCTTGCTGATGGCACCGGCGGTGGTGATGGTACGGAACAGGTCGCTGGCATAGACCGCGTCCACATGGATATCCGCAAAGCGGCGCTCCAGCGCGGCGATCTGGCTGTACCCGTTGTCGGTGACCAGAGCGTTATAGTGTCCGTGGATGCGGCGGTAGAGGTTGCCCTCCGCCTCCGCATGGCGGATGAGATAGATGGTAGTCATAGCGGTGATTTCCTTTGCTTTGAATTAGACGGTTCGGAGTCGCCCCCTCATCCGTCATTTGCTTCGCAAATGCCACCTTCCCCCCAAGGGGAAGGCTTACCAGGGCTTAACTGCTCCCGTCAGTTCGCTGACATTGGCAAGACCCTGCCGGTCGGCGATGGCGGCAAGGCCGTCCCGGACGGTGATGGCGGCATAGGGGTCGGCAAACAGGCTCGTGCCCACCGCCACGGCGGTGGCGCCGGCCAGCATCAGCTGGGCCGCGTCCTCACCCTTGGAAACACCACCCATGCCCAGAATGGGGATATTGACCGCATTGGCAACCTCCCACACCATGCGCACGGCCACAGGCAGGACCGCAGGACCGGACATACCGCCGGTGTTCATTTTCAGCACCGGTCGGCGGGTATTCACGTCAATGCGCATGCCCCGGATGGTGTTGATCAGGGACACCGCATCCGCGCCCGCGCTCTCCACCGCCTTGGCGATCTCGGTAATGTCGGTGACGTTGGGAGACAGCTTGACCATGACAGGCACATTCCCTGCGTGCTTCTTGGCCATTTCGGTGACCTCGGCGGCCAGATCGGGCCGGGTGCCGTAGGCAAGGCCGCCCGCCTTCACGTTGGGGCAGGAGATGTTCACCTCGATCATGTCCACACCGGCGGCGGACAGCTTGTCGCACATGATGCCGTACTCCTCCGGCGTGTTGCCGGAAATGTTGGCAATGACCTTGGTGTCAAACTGACGCAGGAAGGGCAGTTCCTCCGCCACAAAGGCGTC
>JAZNMM010000051.1:0-5435 GCA_045579605.1 Lawsonibacter sp. | reverse complement strand
AGTGAGGGTCAGATGCCCAGAGTGATCCAAAGATCGTTGTACAGGGCCCGGGTCTTGGCCGGCAGGCTCACGTACAGCTCGCAGCGCTCCAGCACTTCGGTCGGAGCAGCCATGATGTCATACACTTCCGGGTCCAGAGGTTCTCCGTAAAGATCCTCATAATAGGCGGGGTAGCCCTCCAGAGCCTCGGTGTTGGGGGAAGCGTACCAGATATAGTCCATGTTGGCCAGATTGGCCTCGGTGGAGGCGATGAAGTTGATCCACTCCTCCGCCTCGGACATATGGGGGGTGTCCTTAAGCACGCACATGGCGTCCACGAACCAGTTGGAGCCCTCCTGGGGGATGACAAAGCCCAGATCCACGGTGTCGGCCTGATTGTCCACCATGGACAGGTAGTCGCCGGCGTAGTAGGTGGCAATGGCGGCGTTGCCGCCTTCCATCTTCTGGAACACCTCGTCCATGACCTTGCCCTGGAATACACCGCGCTCCATGGCATCGGCCACCAGAGCGTAAGCCTGACGGATTTCGTTCTCATCGGTGGTGTTCACCGAGTAGCCCAGGTACTTCAGGGCGATGCCGAAAGCATCCCGGGAGTTGTTGATGAGAAGCACATCTCCGGCGTTGGCGTCGTCATACAGCACGCCCCAGCTGTCCGGCTCCGCGTCCAGCACGTTGCGGTCGTAGATGATGCCCACCGTGCCCCAGGCATAGGGGACGGTGTATTTGTTTTCCGGGTCGTAAGGCAGGTTTTTAAAACGCGGGTCGATGAGCTGGAAGTTTGGGATGTTCTCGTAGTTTAGCTCGGCCAGCATATCCTCTTCGATCAGCTGGGCGATCATGTAGTCCGAGGGGGTGACCACGTCGTAGTCACCGCCGCCGCTCATGAGCAGGGAATACATGGCCTCATTGCTCTCGGCAGTCTGGTAATTGACTCGGATGCCGGTGCGTTCCTCGAACAGGTCGATCAGCTCCGGATCAATATACTCGCCCCAGCTGCACACGTTGACCACCCGCTGGGAGCGGGCGGCACCGCCCAGAGTGACCATGACCACCAGCAGGGCACAGGCGGCAAGACCGGCGGTGATGCGCTTGAGACGCGGGGCGTGCCGGGCGGTAAATCGGGCCAGCGGGGTGGCCGGTGCTGCGGGAGCTGCTTTGTGCACAGACTGCCGTTCCGCCTTGGCTTCGCGGATGTTGTTGATCAGCAGCAGCGCCAGCACCGCCACGAACAGCAGGGTGGAGATGGCGTTGATCTCCGGCGTGATGCGCTTTTTGGTCATGCCGTAAATGGTCATGGCCAGGGTAGAGGTGGCCGAGCCGGCGGTGAAGTAGGAGATGACAAAGTCATCGATGGACATGGTGAAGGCGATCAGCGCGCCGGACACGATGCCCGGCTTGATCTCGGGCAGGATGACCTTCCAGAAAGCCTGCATCCAGGTGCAGCCCAGGTCCTGGGCCGCATCGATCAGATTCTTGTCCATCTGCCGCAACTTGGGGGCCACGTTGAGGATAACGTAAGGGATGTTGAAGGCCACATGGGCGATGAGCAGAGACACAAAGCCCAGGGTCAGGCGCAGGGGCAGCTCCATGACGTCCTGCGCTTCGTTGAACCAGCGGGCAAAGGAGCGCCACAGCTGGAAAAAGCCGGCGAAGAACAGACACAGGGACACGCCGGTGACGATGTCCGCGTTCATCATGGGGATGTTGTTGATGGTCAGCAGGGGGGAGCGCCAGCGGCGACTCATGGAGTACAGACCAATGGCAGCAAAGGTGCCTACCACCGTAGCGATCAGGGTGGCCAGCAGGGAGACCAGCAGGGTGGTATACACGCTTTCCATGATGATGCGGTTTTGGAACAGCTCTTTATACCAGTGCAGGGAGAAGCCCTGCCATACGGCGCTGCTTTCCCCGGCGTTGAAGGAGAAGACGATCAGCAGGAAGATGGGGGCGTACAGGAACAGGAACACCAACCCCATCAAAAGGCGGCTGCCGGTACGACGCTGCTTTTTCATAGCATCACCGCCTGTTCTTCGCCCTCGCCGAAGTTATTCATGACCACCATGCAAACCACCACCACGACCATCATCACAAGGGAGATGGCCGCGCCCAGGTGGGGGTTGTACGCGCCGCCCAGGAACTGCTGCTCGATCAGGTCGCCCAGCATCATCTGGGTGCCGCCGCCCAGCAGACGGGAGATGGCGAAGGTGGACACGGAGGGGACAAACACCATGGTTACGCCGGAGAGGATGCCGGGCAGGGACAGAGGGAAGATGACCCGGCGGAACACGGTCACGGAGCTGGCGCCCAAATCCCGGGCGGCCTCCAGCAGGGAGTGATCCAGCTTGACGATGACCGAGTAGATGGGCAGGATCATAAAGGGCAGGTAGTTGTACACCATGCCCAGTACCACCGCGCCCGAAGTGCCGATCATCTGAAAATGCTCGATGTTGGTGCCAAGTGCGCTGTTGATCAGATCGAACAGGCCAATGGCCCGAAAGAACTGGTTGAGCAGGCCGTTATTCTCCAGAATGGACATCCAGGAATAGGTGCGCAGCAGGAAGTTCATCCACATGGGCAGCATGATCAGAGCCATGGCGATGCGCTGGAAGCCCGGCCCCTCCTTTGCCATGAGGTAGGCCATGGGGTAGCCGATGAGCAGACATACCAGCGTGGCGATCAGCGCCAGCCGGAAGGAACGCAGGAACACGGGCATATACACGCCCATGCTGGTGAAGTTGTCCGCGGTGAGGGACAGATCCGAGGTGGTAAAGGCGTACCACACCATCATCACAATGGGTACCACCACGAACAGGGCCATCCAGCCAACGTAGGGGACGGCGAACCGGGAGAGCTTATTCTTCATCCCCGCTGTCCTCCTCCTCCGGCTCGATGCTGGCGTCGCCGATTTCCTCATACTCCTCGGAGTAGGAGGAATAGTCGCCAAACAGACCGGAGTACTGGCTCTTCTTCATCACGTGGATGCCGTCCGGGTCGATCTTGATACCGATGCGGCTGCCTACGGGGGACAGGTCGGTGGTCTGGATCAGCCACTTGAAGCCGTAGAAGTCCACGATGATGTCGTACTGCATACCCTTGAAGGTCACGTTGGTCACTGTGCCCTTGAGCTGACCCTCGTTTTCCGGAACGATGTCCACGTCCTCGGGGCGGATGACCACGTCCACGGGCTCGTCTTTGTCAAAGCCCTTGTCCAGACACTGGAACCTCCGGTTGAAGATCTCCACCACGCCGTCGGCGCGCATGATGCCATCGATGATGTTGGACTCGCCGATAAAGTCGGCAACGAAGGCGTTTTCCGGCTCGTTATAGATGTCCTCGGGAGAGCCGATCTGCTGGATGCGGCCGCCGTCCATGACCACCACTGTGTCGGACATGGCAAGGGCCTCTTCCTGATCGTGGGTGACATAGACAAAGGTGATCTCCATGGCCTTCTGGATGCGCTTGAGCTCGTTTTGCATATCCTTGCGCAGCTTCAGGTCCAGAGCACCCAGCGGTTCGTCCAGAAGCAGCACCTTGGGACGGTTGACCAGCGCCCGGGCGATGGCCACCCGCTGCTGCTGACCGCCGGAAAGCTGGCTGACCTTCCGCTTTTCAAAGCCCTTGAGATTGACCACTTCCAGCATCTCCATGACCCGCTGGTCAATCTCCTCCTCGCTGAGCTTTATCTTCGAACCGTCCGGTCCCAGCTTGGGGATACGAAGGCCAAAGGCAATGTTTTCGTATACGTTCAGGTGGGGGAAGAGGGCGTATTTCTGAAAGACCGTATTGATGGTCCGCTTGTGGGGCGGGACATCATTAATCCTCACCCCGTCGAACATAATGTCTCCAGAGGTCGGCGTCTGAAAACCACCGATGATTCTGAGCGTGGTGGTTTTGCCGCACCCACTGGGTCCGAGCAGCGTGAGGAACTCCTTATCCTTAATATTTAAAGTAATGTTGTCGAGTACGACCACGTCGTCGAAGGCCATAGAGCAGCCGCTCAGGCAGATCAGGTCCTTGGACATGTATCCTCCCCCATTTCTCAAAGATGATTGGTTGATTGTCAGCTCCCTCGATTTATTCGTCCGGACCGCAGGCCGGACTTTCACGGATAGCGAATATCAATATATCGCTTCACCATACAAAAGTCAATATATCTGTCGAAAAATCCCCGGTCCGGAGCGAAAAAACTCCGCCCGTAGACCGGGCGGAGGGGAAGGGGTTATTTGGCTGGAAAATACTGCTCCACAAACGGAACTTCCTCCACACGGAAAGCCTTGCCTTTCAGGTAGTTAAGAATGCCCGCGTCGGTGGGGAAGTCGAAGCGAAGATAGTAGCTGTAAAGAGCCTGTTTTGTTTCATTGTAGCGGCGGTTCACGTCACCCCGGCCGTACTTGCCGTCCCCCAGCAGGGGGTGGCCGATGTGGGCGAAGCTGGCCCGGATCTGGTGGGTGCGGCCGGTGAGCAGTTCTATCTCCACCAGCGACAGGCCACTGTTGGACTGCAGGGTTCTGTACAGGGTAAGGGCGGTTTTGGCGTCGGGGGCGGGGTGGTCAAACACCTCCACCAGCTTTTTGCCCTCGTCCTTGCGCAGGAACAGCTCCAGCTTGCCTTCCTCCGGCTTGGGCTTGCCAAGGGTGATGCAAAGGTACTTTTTGGTCAGCTCCCGGGCCTGTATCTTGTCGTTGAGGATACGCAGGGTCTCGGCGTTCTTGGCGGCGATGACGATGCCGCCGGTGTTGCGGTCGATGCGGTTGCACAGGGCGGGGGCAAAGGAGTTCTCCCAATAGGGGGACCACTCCCGCTTCTGATACAGGTAGGCCTGAATGTGGGTGATGAGGGTGTTGACCCGCTCGGTCTCGTCCGGATGGACCACCAGCCCCGGCCGCTTGTCCAGCAGCATCAGGTTCTCGTCTTCATACACGATGTTGAGCTTGGGCTGGTAGAGGGAGAGAAAGGCGTTTTCCGGGGTGGGCTTGTCAAAAAACTCGTCATTGATGTATAATTGCAGCACATCGCCCACCGCCAGCCGGGTGTCCCGCTTGGCGCCCTTGCCGTTGAGCTTGACCCGCTTGAGGCGGATGTACTTCTGGGCCAGGGGGGCGGGGAGCAGGGGCAGGGTTTTGCCCAGCCAGCGGTCCAGCCGCTGTCCGGCGTCGTTTTTTCCGATGGTGAATTCCTTCATAACCTGCGCCACCCTCCTGTCTTTAGCCTGTAGTACAGTAGGATTGCACCACAGAATTTAAAATTTGTCAATAAAAACGGAGAAAAGTATTTGACAAGCGGGGGAGTTTTCATTATAATACTTCCCGTACCATTCTGCGAGCATAGGGTCTGTCCCCTTGAAAGAGGTGTGCCATGAAGCTGGATCTGCGTAAGATCATCCATGTTCCGGGCGCATCTGTCCCGTTTGATTTCCAAATGGATCTCACCCATCT
>JAZNMM010000050.1:0-8990 GCA_045579605.1 Lawsonibacter sp. | reverse complement strand
CCTTCTCCAATATCACCCTGGACTGGACTGTTCCCGATGATATGGCCGAGCTCCCCGCTATCGTAGGCGGCAAGCCCATGGACTTCAAGTACAAGGATTGTAAGAAGGAAATGGATATGGTCAACCGTGCCTTCATCGAAGTTATGATCGAAGGCGACGCAAACGGCCGTGGCTTCCAGTACCCGATCCCCACCTACTCCATCACCCGCAACTTTGACTGGTCCGACACCGAGAACAACCGTCTGCTGTTCGAGATGACCGCAAAGTACGGCACTCCCTACTTCTCCAACTATGTGAACTCCGATATGGAGCCCAGCGATGTTCGCTCCATGTGCTGCCGTCTCCGTCTTGACCTCCGTGAGCTGCGCAAGAAGTCCGGTGGCTTCTTTGGCAGCGGTGAGTCCACCGGTTCCGTCGGTGTTGTCACCATCAACATGCCCAAGATCGCATACCAGGCAAAGGACAAGGCAGACTTCTACAAGCGTCTGGACAAGCTGATGGACATCTCCGCCCGCAGCCTGAAGACCAAGCGTGAGGTCATCACCCGCCTGATGCTGAACGGCCTGTATCCCTACACCAAGCGGTACCTGGGCACCTTCTCCAACCACTTCTCCACCATCGGCCTGATCGGCATGAACGAGGTGGGTCTGAACGCCAAGTGGCTGCGCGCCGACCTGACCAACGACAAGGTGCAGCAGTTTGCCAAGGACGTGCTCAACCATATGCGCGAGCGGCTGAGCGACTATCAGGAGGAGTACGGCGACCTGTACAACCTGGAGGCCACTCCCGCCGAGTCCACCACCTACCGCTTTGCCAAGCACGACAAGAAGCACTTCCCCGACATCATCACCGCCAACGAGAACGGCACCCCCTACTACACCAACTCCTCTCACCTGCCTGTGGGCTACACTGAGGATATCTTCTCCGCCCTGGACGTGCAGGACGAGCTGCAGACCCTGTACACCTCCGGCACCGTGTTCCACGCCTTCCTGGGTGAGAAGCTGCCCGACTGGAAGGCCGCGGCTTCCCTGGTGCGTAAGATCGCGGAGAACTACAAGCTGCCCTACTACACCATGTCCCCCACCTACTCGGTGTGTGCCGAGCACGGCTACCTCACCGGCGAGCAGTATACCTGCCCCCACTGCGGCAAGGAGGCCGAAGTGTATAGCCGTATCACCGGCTACTATCGCCCCGTGAAGAACTGGAACGACGGCAAGAGCCAGGAGTTCCAGGACCGCAAGGTATACGACATCGCCAACTCCAAGCTCACCCGGGCCGGCGCTCCCGTGGACGCCCCCGCTGCCGAGCCCGCCTGCTGCGTGCAGGAGGAAGCTGTCGCTCCCGCACAGGGCAAGGCCATTCTCTTCTCCCGGGTCACCTGCCCCAACTGCAAGGTGGCCGAGGCGCAGCTGACCAAGGCCGGCGTTCCCTTCCAGAAGCTCATTGCCGATGAGAATGTGGAGCTGTGCAAGCAGTACGGCGTCAAGGGTGCTCCCACTCTGGTCATCACCGACGGCACCAACTTCCAGACCTACTACAGCGTGCCCGAGATCAAGAAGTATCTGGCTTCCCTGTAAACCAAAACCAAAAAAAGGCCGGGCAAAATGCCCGGCCTTTTCCCCTTAAAAAGAGAAACGGGAGGAACACACAATGCATGACATCATCATCGTGGGCGGCGGCCCGGCGGGGCTCACCGCCGCCATCTACGCCCTGCGGGCGGGCAAAAGCGTGCTGGTCATTGAAAAGGCCGGCTTCGGCGGGCAGATCGCCTTTTCCCCCAAGGTGGAGAATATCCCCGGCTTTGGCATGATTGCCGGCGCGGAGTTTGCCGACAAGCTGGCCGAGCAGGCCATCAACCTTGGTGCGGAAATGGAAATGGAGTGTGTCACCGGGGTGGAGAAGACCGCCAACGGCTTCACCGTCACCACCGAGGAAGGCTCTTCCTTTGCCAGTCGGGCCGTCATTCTGGCCAACGGCGTCAAGCACCGCACTCTGGGCCTGGAGGGCGAGCAGGAGCTCATCGGCAAGGGCATCTCCTTCTGCGCCGTGTGCGACGGCGCCTTCTACACCGGCCAGGACACCGCCATGATCGGCGGCGGCAACTCCGCCCTGCAGGAGGCCCTGCTGCTCAGCGAGGTGTGCCGCAGTGTGACCGTGGTGCAAAACCTGCCCACCTTCACCGGAGAGCAGAAGCTGGCCGATGCGCTCATGGAAAAGGACAACGTGCACGTGCTGTTCAGCACCGTGGTGTCCGCCTATGAGTCGGAAAACGGTGCGCTCACCGGCCTGAAGCTGCACAACGACGCCACCGGGGAAGACAGTCAGATCACCGTGGACGGCGCGTTTCTTGCCGTGGGCCTGCAGCCGGAAAACGAGAATTTTGCCCACCTGTGCCCCCTTAACGCCTACGGCTATTATGACGTGGACGAGTTCTGCGCCACCAAGACCCCCGGTGTGTTCGTAGCCGGCGACTGCCGCAGCAAGTTCATCCGTCAGGTGGTCCCCGCCGCCGGCGACGCCGCCATCGCCGCCATGGGCGCCTGCCGGTATCTGGACGCGCTTTGATTTTCTCTGTATAACAATGACCGCACCCCCCGCCGGGTGGTGCGGTCTCTTTTTATGAGAGCTGGAATTGTCCGGTATACAGCTTGTGATACCTGCCCTGCTGCTCCAGCAGTTGCTCATGGTCGCCCTTTTCCTCGATGCGGCCCTTCTCAATGACCACAATGCAGTTGGAGTTGCGCACCGTGGACAGGCGGTGGGCAATGACAAACACCGTCCGCCCCTCCATGAGCGCGTCCATGCCCTTTTGGATGAGGGCCTCGGTGCGGGTGTCGATGGAGGAGGTGGCCTCGTCCAGAATCATCACCGGGGGGTCGGCCACCGCCGCCCGGGCAATGGCCAGCAGCTGCCGCTGGCCCTGGGAGAGGTTCGCTCCGTCCCCGGTGACCATGGTGTCGTAGCCCTCCGGCAGGCGGCGGACGAAAGAGTGGGCGTTGGCGCTCTTGGCGGCGGCGATGCACTCCTCATCGGTGGCGTCCAGCCGGCCATAGCGGATATTCTCCATGATGGTGCCGGTGAACAGATGGGTGTCCTGCAGCACCGCGCCCAGGGAGCGGCGCAGGTCGTCCTTGCGGATGGAACGCACATTGATGCCGTCGTAGGTGATCATGCCGCCTTCGATCTCATAAAAGCGGTTGATGAGGTTGGTAATGGTGGTCTTGCCCGCGCCGGTAGAGCCCACAAAGGCGATCTTCTGGCCGGGGTTGGCGTACACCGTCACGTCGTGGAGCACCCGCTTGCCGGGCACGTAGGAGAAGTCCACGTGGGAAAAGCGCACCGCGCCTTTCAGCTCGGTCAGATAGTAATCCTCCCCAGGCACATTGCGCACGCTGCCCCGGACCCGGTGCAGGGTCATCTCCCCCCGGTCGTCCAGATACTTCCACGCCCACAGCGCTCCCTGTTCCTGTTCGGTCAGGGAGCCGTCTTCCTCCTCCTGCACACGGACAAGGGCCATGTTCCCGTCCCGGGGCACCTTCCACGCCCACACGCGGGTGCGCTCCTCCCCCTTATGGACGCACAGTGTTCCGTCCGCGTCCTTCCGGGCCCGGGTCAGGGTGACCCGACCTTCGTCCTGTTCGGGCTGGGTGTCCATGACCTCAAAGATGCGCTCCGCGCCCGCCAGCGCGGACAGAATGGTGGACAACTGCTGAGAGATCTGGTTCAGGGGCTGGCCCACCTGCCGGGAATAGTTCAGATACACCACCAGGCCGCCCAGGTCAAAGCCCTGCAGCACGGACAGCAGGCCGCCGAAGGCGGCGGTGAGAGCATAGCTGACGTTCATCAGGTTGCCCGACACGGGCATGATCATGATGGAGTAGAAGTGGGCCTTGCGGGCTGCGTCCCGATAGTCTGTGTTGAGCCGGGCAAACTGCTCCTTGGCCTTCTCCTCATGGGTAAAGGCCTTGACCACCTTCAGCCCCTCGATGATCTCCTGAATATTGCCGTTCATGGCGCCCAGCGTCTGCTGCTGGGTCTGGTAGTACTTGCGGCTGCGGCCGCCCAGCACCCGGAACAGGTTTGCCATCACCACCAGCAGAAGCCCGGTGACCAGAAACAGCTTCCAGTTGATGACCAGCATCAGCACCACCAGCCCCACAAACATCAGCACGCTGGAAAACAGGGACACCAGGCTCTGCTCCAGCGCCATCATCACGTTGTCCGCGTCGTTGGTGAAGCGACTCATGAGCTCCCCGTGGGGGTGCTTGTCAAAGTAGCTCAGGGGCAGCTGTTGCAGCTTGTCGAACAGGTCACGGCGCAGCTCTTTTACCCCCTTCTGGGCAATACGCACCATGGCCGCCGCCTGAAAGTAGGTGGCCGCACCCCCCAGCAGGTAGATGCCCACCAGCCTGGCAATGGCAAGGGCCAGCCCCTTAAAATCGGTGCAGCCCGACCAGATGAAGCTGTTGATGATGTCACGCTGGAGATAGGTGCCCCCCAGATTGGTAAATACCGAGGTCAGCAGACACGCCAGCACGAACAGCAGGGTCAGCTTGCTCTTTGCCACATAGCCGGCAAGCCGGGCGATGGTACGACCCATGTTCTTGGGCTTCTGGAAGCCGCCTCTTGCGCCCGGTCCGCCAGGGCCAGGAGGAGGAGGTCCGCCGGGACCCGGTCCACGATTTGGTCCTGCCATTATTCACCCACTCCTTCCTGCTGAGACTGGTAAATCTCCTGATAGATGGCGTTGGTCGCCAGCAATTCCTCATGGGTGCCCCTGCCGGCGATATGGTCGTCGTCCAGAATGAGAATTTCGTCGGCATAGCGCACGGAGGAGATACGCTGGGCGATGATGATGACCGTGGTATCCTTCAGATTTTTGGCAAAGGAGTCCCGAATGGCCGCCTCGGTGGCCGAGTCCACGGCGGAGGTGGAGTCGTCCAGAATGAGAATGGCCGGCTTTCTGAGCATAGCCCGGGCGATACACAGCCGCTGCTTCTGACCGCCGGACACGTTGGTGCCCCCCTGGGTGAGCACGGTGTCAAAGCCCTCGGGGAAGGACATGACGAAGTCGTAGGCCTGGGCATCCCTGGCCGCCTGAATCATCTCCTCCTCGGCGGCGTCCTCCCGCCCCCACATCAGGTTTTCCCGGATGGTGCCGGTAAAGAGCACATTGTTTTGAAGGACCATGCCGATGCGGGAACGCAGTTCCTCCAGGGGATAGTCCCGCACGTCCACGTCGTCCACCAGCACCGCGCCCCCGGTCACGTCGTAGAAGCGGGGAATCAGGTTGACCAGGGAAGATTTTCCCGTGCCCGTGCCGCCCACGATGGCTACAAACTTGCCTGGCTCCACGGTGAAATTGATGCCGTGGAGCACATCGTCGCCGGTGCCGCCGGTGACATAGCGGAAGTTCACATCCCGGAACTCCACCTTGCCTCGGGCGGGGGGCAGCTCCATCTCGTGGGCGCCGTCTTTATCCCCCACTGCGGGCTGGGTGTCCAGCACCTCCTGAATGCGCTTGGCGCAGGCCTGGGAGCGGGTCAGATTAAGCAGGGTCATGGCCACCATCATCACGCTCATGAGCACCTGAGCCACATAGTTGAGCACCGCCTGCAAATCGCCCAGCAGAAATCCGCTCTCCATGACCATTCGGCCGCCCAGGTACAGCACACCCACGGTGGCGGCGTTCATGGCCAGGGTCATGATGGGCATAATGGCAATAATGCGGGTGCCCACCGTCAAACCGGCCTGCATGAGCTCCTCGTTGGCCCTGTCAAACTTTTCCTGCTCGTGGTCCTCCCGCACAAAGGCCTTGACCACCCGAATGCCCACCAGATTTTCCTGCAGGGTATTGTTCACCCCGTCGATTTTCTTTTGCAGGATGCCGAACAGCCGAAAGCCCATGCGCATCACAAGGCCGATGGCCACCGCCATAATGGGGATGATGACCAGCAGGATGCAGGCCAGCCGCCCGTTGATGGAAAAGCTGATGACCAAGGCAAACAAAAGCATGGCCGGGGCCCGGAACAGCATGCGCAGACCCATGTTGAGCATCATGGTCATGGCGTTGACGTCGTTGGTCATGCGGGTGATGAGGGAGGCGGAGGAGAAGCGGTCGATGTCCGCGAAGGAGAACTCCTGCACCTTGTCAAACAGGGCCTGCCGCAGGTTGGCCCCAAAGCCCTGGCTGGCGAAGGTGGCGTACTTGGCGGACAGCACGCCGCAGGTCATGGCCGCCAGGGAAATCACCACCATCAGCGCGCCCAATCTAAAGATGTATGCAGTGTCCCCTGCGGGGATGGCCACGTCCACGATGCGCTTCATCACCAGCGGGAGCATCAGTTCAAATACCACCTCAAGCAAAATGAGGATGGGGGACTTGACCGCGTCCTTTTTCAGCCCCTTCAGATGGGCCAGAAACAGGGAAAGCACGGCGGTCACCTCCTTACCAAAAAATCATTATGACTATTATAATCCCACCGTTTGGGATTTCCAGTCCCTTCCGGCGCAATTTATAAAATGTTTACATCTGTCCGGCCCGGAATTTTGGAACATTTGTTTGACTTTTTGTTTGCGGCGTGCTATACTGAATCAAACATCTGTTTGTACCCACACAGAAAGGAGCTGCCTCCATGGTAAACCTCACCGCCAAGCAGCAGCAGATTTACGACTATATCCGGTCCTTCGCCGCACAGCACGGCTACCCCCCCTCGGTGCGCGAAATTGGTGATGCAGTAGGTCTGAAGTCCCCCTCCACCGTTCACTTCCACCTGAAGGGACTGGAGGACGCAGGGGTCATCACCAAGGCCGAGGGCAAGACCCGGGCCATCACCCTGTCCGGACCGGGGGTGGCAGAGGAGGCCGACCCCCACGCCGACCAGGTGCCCATTCTGGGCAGCGTGGCCGCCGGCTCCCCCATTCTGGCGCAGGAGTGCATTGAGGACTACCTCACCTTTGATACCGAGGGTATGGAGGGAGAGCACTTTGCCCTGCGGGTGCGTGGCGAGTCCATGCTGAACGCCGGCATCCTGCCCGACGATCTGGTGGTGGTCCACCGCCAGCAGGACGCCCGCAACGGCGAGATCGTGGTGGCCCTGTTCGAGGACGAGGCCACGGTCAAGACCCTCAGCCGCAAAGACGGCAAGGTGTGGCTGCTGCCGGAAAACCCGGAATATGAGCCCATCGACGGCACCTTTGCCGAGATCATCGGCAAGGTGGTCGCCGTGGTGCGCCGCTATTGATTGCATTGTATCCTCCACCCGGCTGACGGACCGCCCGTCAGCCGGGTTTTCTGTAAAAAATAGCAAAAAACGAATTCCTGGGCATTTTTGGTTGCATTGTGTGCTTGGACGGTGTTATAATGTCAGCATACCAACCATGAGGAGGTGGACTGCGTGGACGACCGAAGTAGTGGGAGCACAGGCTGCTGTCATCACTTATGCCCCGTTTCCGGCCGGGCGCAGTCTGCCCGTCCGTAAGCCAAGGGAGCATCATGTCCGCTTGGCGGTATAAGTGACGACAGCCGCAGGCAATGTTGCCCTGCGGCCTTTTTGCGCCCACTTTCAAACGCATTTTAATTTTGAAAGGGGAGTTTATCGTGCTTGAAAATATGGATCTGGGCGCTCTGCTGACCATGGTGGAAGAAAAGCAGCTGCGCCCGCTGCGCGCCCAGCTGGCCCAGCTCAATGCGGTGGATATCGCCGCCTTTCTGGATGAGCTGGAGGCGGACGCTCTGGTGCTGGTCTTTCGCCTGCTGCCCAAGCAGCTGGCCGCGGAGGTGTTCGCCTTTCTGGAGGACCGGGACGACCAGCAGCGACTCGTTCAGGCCCTGAGCGACCGGGAGCTGCGTGAGGTGCTGGACCAGCTGTTTCTGGACGACACGGTGGACCTGATCGAGGATATGCCCGCCAACGTGGTGCCCCGCATCCTGCGTAACTGCTCGCCTGCCGACCGGGAGCAGATCAATCATCTGCTCAAGTATCCCCGGGACAGCGCCGGCGCGCTGATGACCACGGAGTTCGTTTCCCTGCGCCCGGAAGACACAGTGGAGCAGGCCTTCGCCCGCATCCGGGCCGAGGGCGTGGACAAGGAGACCGTGTACACCTGCTACGTCACCCGCAGCCGGATGCTTCTGGGCGTGGTGACCGTGCGGCAGATGCTGCTGTGCGGCCCGGACACCGTCATCGGGGACATTATGGAGCGCAACGTGCTGTGTGTCGCCACTCTGGAGGACAAGGAGTCTGTGGCCCAGATGTTCAGCCGCTACGGACTGACCGCCCTGCCCGTGGTGGATGCCGACGTACGACTGGTAGGTATTATCACCGTGGACGACGCCATGGACGTTATGGAAGAAGAGACCACCGAGGATATGGAAAAGATGGCCGCCATCCTCCCCGGTGACAAACCCTACCTCAAGACCGGCGTAGTGGAGACGGTGCGCGCCCGCCTGCCCTGGCTGATGATGCTGATGCTGTCGGCCACCGCCACCGGACTGATCCTTACCGGCTTTGAGTCGGCGCTGGCCGCCTGCGTGGTGCTGACCTCCTTTATCCCCATGCTCACCGGAACGGGAGGAAATGCCGGTTCCCAGTCCTCTGTGGCAGTCATTCGTGCCCTGTCCCTGGGCGAGGTTGCGCTGTCCCGCCTTCCGGCAGTGGTTTGGAAGGAGCTGCGGGTGTCCGCCCTGTGCGGCCTGTGTCTGGCGACGGTCAACTTCCTCAAGCTACTGGTGGTGGACCGCTGGCTGATGAGCAATCCGGAGGTGACCGTTCCGGTAGCGCTGACCGTTTGTCTGACGCTGGCGCTGACCGTGGTGTGCGCCAAGCTGACCGGCTGCCTGCTCCCCCTGCTGGCCCACCGGTTGGGCATTGACCCGGCGGTGATGGCCTCCCCCTTCATCTCCACGGTGGTGGATGCCCTGTCCCTGCTGATTTACTTTGCCCTTGCCACTCAGTTGCTCAGCCTCTGATTATAAAAACTCAGCCGAT
>JAZNMM010000049.1:0-3800 GCA_045579605.1 Lawsonibacter sp. | reverse complement strand
GACCCCTACGGCAACGTGAACTCCACCTGCATCTACGGTGACGGCGACTATGTCAAGCCCAAGACCCGCTTTACCGGTTCCGGCGGCGCCAACGGCATCGCTACCTACTGCAACACCATCATCATGATGCAGCACCAGAAGCGCCGCTTCATGGAGAAGATCGACTACATTACCTCCTGCGGCTGGATGGACGGCCCCGGTGGCCGCGAGCGCGCCGGCCTGCCCGGCAACCGCGGTCCTCAGATGGTGGTCACCGATCTGGGCATTATGAAGTTTGACGAAGAGACCAAGCGCATGTATCTGGCCTACTACTATCCGTTCTCCAGCCCCGAGATGGTCAAGGAGAACACCGGCTTCGACATCGACGTGTCCCGGGCCGAGCTGATGGAAGGTCCTTCTCCCGAGATTATCAAGCTCATTCGAGAGGTCATCGATCCCGGCCAGGCATTCATTAAGGTTCCTAAGGAATAAAATTCCCCCCAAAAGAGAAAAAATACGAATTTAGGAGGAGAGTATCATGGGTAACTATTCCATGCCCGGTTATTTCCAGAACATGCCCGTGGTGGGCAAGGCCGTGCGTCCCAATGCGGAGAACGTGGCCGAGCTGAAGGCCATCGAGGCTGAGATCGACGCCAAGATCGCTGAGGGTCTTGCCAACGGCAAGCCCGATGAGGCCATGAACGAGAAGGGCCAGCTCACCGCTATGCAGCGCATCGCGCTGCTGGTGGACGAGGGTACCTGGTGCCCCCTGAACAGCCTGTATAACCCCGAAAACAACAAGACCGGCACCACCTCCATCATCAAGGGTCTGGGCCGCGTCAACGGCAAGTGGTGCTGCATTATTGCTTCCGACAACAAGAAGCACGCCGGCACCTGGGTCCCCGGCCAGGCCGACGACCTGATCCGCGGCAGCGATACCGCCAAGCGGCTGCGTATCCCCCTGATCTACCTGTTGGAGTGCGCCGGCGTGGAGCTGGACAAGCAGGAGAAGGTGTACCCCAACCGTCGCGGCGGCGGCACCCCCTTCTACCGCAACTCCGAGCTCAACCAGCTGGGCGGGCCCGGCATCGTGGGCATCCACGGCACCAACCCCGCCGGCGGCGGCTATCACTCCATCTCTCCCACCATTCTGGTTGCCCATGAGAAGGCCAACATGGCCGTGGGCGGTGCCGGCATCGTGGGCGGCATGAACCCCAAGCCCTATGTGGATATGGAGGCTGCCCTGGCCCAGATCGAGGCCACCAAGGGCCTGCGTGCCGATCCTCCCGGATCTGTGTCCATCCACTTCGGCACCACCGGCTTCTGGCGCGAGGTGTACGCCGATCAGGAGGGTGTCATCGCCGGCATCAAGAAGTATGTCGACATGCTGCCTGCCTACGATAAGGAGTTCTTCCGTGTGGCCGACCCCGCCAACCCCGTGGGCGACCCCGAGGAGCTGTACGACATCGTGCTCAACAACAAGAACCGCCCCTACGACATGTATTCCGTTATCTCCCACCTGGTGGACGGCGGCGAGCTCATGGAGTACAAGAAGGGCTACGGCCCCGAGATGATCACCGGTACGGCCAAGGTGGCCGGTCTGCTGGTGGGTATCGTGGCCAACCAGCAGGGCGTGTTCCCCAACTACCCCGAGTACAAGATGGCCAAGTACGGCCAGTCCATGGGTGCCGGCGGCAAGCTGTATCGCCAGGGCCTGATCAAGATGAACGAGTTCGTCACCCTGTGTGCCCGTGACCGTCTGCCCATCATCTGGATCCAGGATACCACCGGTATCGACGTGGGCGATGATGCCGAGGTCGCCGAGCTGCTGGGTCTGGGTCAGTCCCTGATCTACTCCATCCAGAGCAGCAAGCTGCCCATGATGGAGATCACCCTGCGCCGCGGTACCGCCGCTGCCCACTACGTGCTGGGCGGCCCTCAGGGCAACGACAACAACGCTTTCTCTCTGGGTACCGCTGCTACCGAGATCAACGTCATGAACGGCAAGACCGCCGCCAACGCCATGTACACCGGCCGTCTGGCCAAGGATCAGAAGGCGGGCAAGGATCTGCAGCCCACCATCGACAAGATGAACGAGATGATCGAGGACTACGACCTGAAGTCCAAGCCGCTGTACTGCGCTCAGGCCGGTCTGGTGGACGAGGTGGTGAAGATGCCCCTCATGCGCAACTACATGATCGCCTTCACCGAGTCCTGCTACCAGAATCCCGAGTCCATCTGCCCCTTCCATCAGATGCTGCTGCCCCGCTCTTCCCGGGACTTCGATAACTACACCGCCAAGTAATGTAAGCCTTATTTCCTGCCGCGGCGTTCCGTACGTCGCGGCAGGAAGTGAAATTCTGTCAATGGAGGAAACGATTATGCCTATTTATACTCTGGGTATCGATATCGGTTCCACCGCCTCCAAGTGTGTGATGCTGGCTGACGGCAAGGAAATTGTCGCCAAGTCCCTCATTCCCGTGGGCGCGGGCACCAGCGGCCCTCAGCGGGCCATTGACGAGGTGCTCAAGACCGCAGGAAAAACCCGGGAGGAGATGGGGTTCATCCTGGCCACCGGCTACGGGCGCAACTCGCTGGAGGGATTTGCCGATCATCAGATGAGTGAGCTGAGCTGCCACGCCAAGGGTGCATCGTTTCTTTTTCCCGAGGTACGTACGGTCATCGACATCGGTGGCCAGGACGTAAAGATCCTGCGGGTGGAAAACGGCGCCATGACCAACTTCCAGATGAACGACAAGTGTGCTGCCGGTACCGGTCGTTTTCTGGATGTGATGGCCCGGGTGCTGGAAGTGGATGTGAATGACTTGGGTACGCTGGGCGCAAAGTCTACCAAGCACGTGGGTATCAGCTCCACCTGCACCGTCTTTGCAGAGAGCGAAGTCATCAGCCAGTTGGCTCAGGACACCGATAAGTGTGATATCATCAACGGGATCCACCAGTCCGTGGCCGGCCGCGTGGCTGGCCTGGCCCACCGGGTGGGCGTGCAGGATCAGGTGGTCATGACCGGTGGTGTCGCCCAGAATGAGGGCATTGTCAAAGCGCTGGAGGATCAGTTGGGTCACAAGATCCACACCTCGCCTCTGACCCAGTACGTGGGTGCACTGGGTGCGGCGCTGTTTGCGTATAGAAAGTGCAACAAGTGACCGTGTTTGCGGTCAGAACAGTACAAATTATTTCAGTAGGGAGGAAACTACAATGGCTAAACAAGTAAGCCCCGGCGTTCTGGCGCTGCGCAAGGTCGTTGAGGACGTTTACGCCGATGCCCGTATCGCCAAGGCCGAAGGCAAGCCCGTGGGCTGGTCTTCTTCCAAGTTCCCCTGTGAGCTGTATGAGGCCTTTGGACTGAACGTGGTCTATCCCGAGAACCAGGCTGCCGGTATTGCCGCCAACCGCGACGGTGAGATCATGTGCCAGGCTGCCGAGGATCTTGGTTTTGACAACGATATCTGCGGCTACGCCCGCATCAGCCTGGCCTATGCCGCCGGCAAGCGTGCGTCCCGCAAGCTGGACGAGAATCTGGAGTACGTCATCGACCCCAACTCCGGCAAGCCCCTCAAGGACGAGAACGGCAAGGTTGTCATCGGTGAGGATGGAAAGCCTGTCAAGGATCCCAAGACCCTGCAGCCCTACACGGAGCTTGTTGACATCAACGAGCTGTGGGCCCTGCCCGAGGGGGAGGAGAAGGAGAAGCGTCTGGCCGCCATCAAGCCCTATCGCCAGATGCAGATGCCCATGCCCGACTTCGTGCTGTGCTGCAACAACATCTGCAACTGCATGACCAAGTGGTATGAGAACATTGC
>JAZNMM010000048.1:0-23960 GCA_045579605.1 Lawsonibacter sp. | reverse complement strand
GTTGTCGGTGACGGTGATGGTGTTCCCCTCGTTGATGGTGACGGTGATCTCATCACAGAAGCCGGCCAGGGCCTCGTCGATGGAGTTGTCCACGATTTCGTAGACCAGATGGTGCAGACCGGACTCCGAGGTGGAGCCGATGTACATACCCGGGCGCTTGCGGACCGCTTCCAGTCCCTCCAGCACCTGAATCTCCGAGCCGCCGTATTCGTGTTCCACCTGGGTGGAATTCAGTTCCAGTTCTTCAGACATAATCAAACCTCCCGGTTTTTGCGTTGTAGTGCTTATTCAAAAGAATTGCGTTCCGCTCTGCTCATCAGGGTGGCGGAGGAAAGCTGGGACACATACACCTGCCAGTTTTCACTGCCGTTGTCGGTGACCACAAAGGAGCGGGGCAGGTCGTCGCAGACCCAAATGACCCGGCCCTCTTCCTGGGCCATGTCCAGAAATTCTCTGGTTTTATAGGCCCAGCTGGCGTTGTCCATATCAAATATTCCGATCACGTCCCGGTAGGGAACGACCACGGATTGACCTAAATGCAGATACATATGCGCTCCTCAAATCAACTTGCCATTCTTGATGTGAAAACTTTTTCCGCCGTCCAAACAATCCAGCTTATCGTCCTCACAGCAGGTGATGTACACCTGACCACCCTGAATGCGGTTGTGTACAAAGGCCTGCCGCCGGGGGTCCAGCTCGGAGAGCACATCGTCCAGCAGAAGCACAGGCCATTCTCCCGTTTCCTCCTGCATGATCTCCCGCTGGGCCAGCTTCAGGGACAGAGCCGCCGTCCGGGTCTGACCCTGAGAACCGTAAGTTTTGGCGGACATTCCGTTCAGTTCCACCAGCAGATCGTCCTTATGGGGACCGCACAGGCATTGACGGCTGTCCAGCTCCGCCTGCCGGTGTCTCTGCTGGTGGTCCAGCAGTTGGCCCAGAATCGCCTTGGGCCCAGCCAGAGGGTCGGTAACGGTGGACACCGTCTCATAGGTGAGGGACAGCACTTCCCGTCCGCCGGAAAAGTCGGCGTGGATGGTGGGTGCGTGCTCCATCAGGCGCTTGACAAAGTGGGCACGGTAGTGGATGATCACCGCCCCCGTCTGGGCCATACGCAGATTGAAGTCGTCCAGGGTCGCCAGCAGGGAGGGGTGCTCCGACCAGTCCCGGAGTATGCGGGTCTTGTGTTCATACAGCCGGTTGTATTCCGCCACTGCCTGGGCATATTTGGGCCGGAGCTGGCAGATGGCGCTGTCCAGAAAGCGCCGCCGGGCCTGCCCGCCCTCCCGGATGAGATACAGGTCCTCCGGACAGAACAACACCGTGGTCAGAATGCCGGACAGCTCCCCGGCGGTCTTCAGACGCACACCGTTGGAATAAAGCTGGCGGCTCTTGCCCCGGGACAGCCGGGCTTCCAGCGTGAAATCCCTATTGCGGGCAAAAACCTCCGCTTTGACAAAGGCCTCGTCCACGCCCAGCAGGATCATATCCCGGTCGAACCGGGCCCGGTGGGAGCGGGCAGTGGACAGGTAGCCCACCGCCTCCAGCAGGTTGGTCTTGCCCTGTGCATTTTCCCCGTAGATCAGATTGACTCCGGCATCAAATTCCGCCTCCAGATGCACATAGTTGCGGAAAAAATCCAGCTCCAGTCCCCGGACGATCATACGACCACCAGTTCCAGCTCGCCGTCGATACAACAGCGGTCACCGGGACGCATCTTTTTGCCCCGCATGGTACACACTTCGCCGTTGACCATGACCCGGCTCTCCTGAATGATGAGCTTGGCGTCGCCGCCGGTCTCCACTGCGCCGGCGAATTTCAACAGATCCTGAAGCTTGATAAACTCCGTGTGGATCTTGATTTCATGAGATTCCATAGTTAACCTCTTTTAATTGACTTTCAGACGGACCGGCAGGACCATGTAAACAAAGTTCTGCTCCCCATCGGCGGGCAGAATGATGCAGGGGGCTACGCCCGAGCTCATTTCCAGCCGGACCCGGTCGGCGGGGGCGGCCTTGAGGGCGTCCATGAGATATTTGTTGTTGAAACCGATCTCCAGCCCGCCGCCGTTGCCGCTGATAAGGCACTGGTCGGCCGCATCGCCAATGGCGGTTTTGGTGGTGATGGACAGCATGCCATCGTCAAAAACACAGCGCAGGGGACTTTTCAGCTTGTCGCTGATGATCAGGGAGACGCGGTCGATGGAGGCCATCAGCGCTCTGCGATCGCCCTCCACCTGAACGGAGCTGGTCTGGGGAATGGCGTTGCGGTAGGCCAGGAACTCCCCTTCCAGCCGGCGGGAGACCAGAATGGTGTCCCCGGTGTCAAACATCACATGGCGGGCACCCTGGATCACGGTGATGGGCTTTTCCCCGCCAGAGCAAATCTTCTCCGCCTCATTCAGTGCCGCACCGGGCACCACGAAGGTAAAGGCCTGGGCACCCTTTTTCTCGCCGATGGTTTCCCTACGCAGTGCAAGGCGGTAACCGTCCACGGAGACCACGGTGAGCTGATCGCCCTCCACCTCAAACAGAGAGCCGGTGTGCACCGGGCGGCTCTCGTTGTCGCTGACGGCGAACAGGGTCTGGCTGATCATGGCGCCCAGCGTCTGCTGAGGCAGGGTGAAGGAATTCAGGTCATCCACCACGGGCAGTTCGGGGAACTCCTCGGGATCGGTGCCAAGAATATTGAACTCACTCAGGCCGCAGCGCACGTTGACCATGTAGTTGTCCGCGGAGAAATAGACAATGTCGTCGGGCAGCTTGCGCACGATCTCCCCAAACAGGCGGGCAGAAAGGACCAGACTGCCTTTCTGGGTGATGTCGGCAGGGACAACGGTGCGAATGCCTGTTTCCAGATTGTAGCCGGTCAGGCGCAGAACACTGCCCGCCTCGATCAGGATTCCCTCCAGGGCGGGGATGGCACTTTTCTGGGACACGGTGCGTGACGCAGTCGCCACCGCGTTTTGCAGCAGGGCCTTCTCACAGGAAAATTTCATGGGTTGGACCTCCTTCGTAATGGCATGGAAGTAGTTTTTCTCTCTCAAAAGAAAGATAAGTTAAAAAGTTAGTAATAGTAGTAGGGACGCGGAAACTGGGGAAACCGGTCTTTTTCTTTTGTGGGACAAGGGGTTGTCCATCCACAGGGGGGTGGGGAGAAAAAAGGGGTTTTCCACCGGGAAAATCCGGTGCTCCGTTTATCCACACCCCTTCCACCGGGATATCCACAGGAAAAGGGGAAAATCAGCCTCTGCTCCATCCGGTCTGTTTGCGACGGCTCGGACGCTTATTCATATCTGGCGTTGATATTGGCCGTCACGTCGTGGATGAGCTCGGCCATCTCCGGACGGTCCTTGACCATTTTGGTGATGCGCTCGGTGGCATAGAGCACGGTGGTGTGGTCCCGGTTGTCGAAGAAGCGGCCGATCTCCTTGGAGGAGATGCGCACCATGGTCTGGATCAGGTACATGGCCACCTGCCGGGCAAGAGAGATATCCTTGGTACGCCCCTGGCCCTTAAGCTGTTTGGCGTCCACATTGAAGAACTTGCTTACCTCGTCCAGAATCACCTCGGGGGTGGGCATGATCTCGTCCTTCTGCTTGAACATCTCTGTCACCACCCGGGCCACCGTCTCCTTGTCCACGCCAGTGTCGTTGAGTTGCTGATAGGCCATGATCTTATTGATGGTGCCTTCGATCTGCCGCACGTTGGAGGTGATGTTCTCTGCGATCATCTCCAGACAGAAGTCGGGCAGCTCCAGCCCCATGCGGATAGACTTGTTTTTGATGATGGCCATGCGGGTCTCGTAGTCGGGGGGCTGAATATCAGCCAGCAGGCCCCACTCAAACCGGGTGCGCAGACGGTCCTCCAGCAGCAGCATCTCTTTGGGCGGCCGGTCGGAGGTAAGCACGATCTGGCGCTTGGCCTCATAAAGGGTGTTGAAGATATGGAAAAATTCCTCCTGGGTGGAGTCCTTGCCGGCGATGAACTGCACGTCGTCCATCAAAAACACGTCTGCGTCCCGGTACTTTTCCCGAAACTCCCGGTTGCGGCCCTCCCGCAGGGCATGGACCAACTCGTTGGTCAGGTCGTCGCCCTTGATGTAAACGATGCGGTAGTCGGGGTGGTGGGTGCGGATGGTGTGGGCGATGGAGTGCAGCAGATGGGTCTTACCCAGACCGGACTTTCCATAGATGAGCAGGGGGTTATAGCTCTGAGCCGGCTTTTCTGCCACCGCCTGGGCCGCCGCGTGGGCGAACTTGTTGGATGGACCCACCACGAAGCGGTCAAAGGTGTAATCGTCCGCGCCGGGGATCAGGGGTTCGGCCTTGGGCCGGTATCGGGCATCGGCTTGCTCCTGGGACAGGATGACCACGTCCATGTCCACGGAAAACAGCTCCTTCAGTGCCCGCTGCATATGGCCAAGGTAATTTCCCGACACGATCTGGCGGTTGGTGTCGCTGGGGATGCACACCACCAGACGGCTGTCCTCCAGGTCCAGAGGGATAAGGTCGCTGAAGAAGGCGTTCAGCGTCACTTCGTTAAGTTCTTTTTTCAGCAGGTCCAGGACTTTTTCCCAGATGCTTTGTGCCGCGGAATTGGACATGGGCATACCTCCTAACAGGTGTTTTGGTCATGAAAAAACGGGCCGGCAAGCCGCCCGCCGGAAAACGGCAAAAAGGCCTTTCAGCACATGAGGAAACACGCTACCCCATTCTCATACATTATACCAAAAAAAGGGGCTGTGGGCAAGGATTTTTCCTTTTATATTAAGGTATATTTTTTGTTTCTTCCCCACAGAAGGGCAAATCGGTGGAAAGAAAAAAACAGACAAAATAAACCGGTTTGGGACGTAGAGAGAAGGGGCATGGTGTGTAGCCGGACGGGCAGAGATACAAGATGTTGTATCCCTTGGTTTTTTTGGAAAAAAGGCACGGTTTTTACACAAAATTTTGGTTGACAGAAGGCGGCCTGCTGTTCTATAATGAGTGGCACGCTATGTTTTGACATAGCTTATTTTGCCGACCGCAGCTGCCCCGGCGGCTGTTGTGGTGAGCGCCCACGGGCGCTTGAGTTCACACTAACAGGAGGTGTCCCGCATGCTTCGTACCTATCAGCCCAAAAAGCGTCAGCGCTCCAAGGAACACGGTTTCCGCAAGCGCATGGCAACCCGTAACGGCCGCAAGGTCCTGGCCCGCCGCCGCGCGAAGGGCCGCGCTCGTCTGACCCACTGATTCGGAGTGAGACGACAACAAGCGATGACATCGTTTTAAAGTAGGGGCGTGGGATAATATCCTCCGCCCCTGCGTGAGCATTCAGAGAAGCGCGAAGGGTAGGCGCATAGGGGAGCTTGGACCGAAGCGAGGAATGCAAACCAAGAAAACGGGGTTTTCTGTTTGTGTTCCGAGTCGGAGGGAAAGCGACCCGGCCATGCACCCAACCCGCAGCGTGACAAGGAGAAGCGCGAAGGCCGCGAGCAGGGGAGATAGACTCCGGAGCGGATGGGCAGAGTCCAAGGACGACTGCAGGTCGGACTGAGTCTGCCCGAAGTCGGAGGAGTTATCGACCCGCCCGCGAGCGAGCCGCAGCGTGACAAAGAGAAGCGCGCAGCCGCAGCACAAGGAGCGTAGCGACGATGAAACACACGGTTTCTCTCAAACAGAATCATGAGTTTCGCCGTCTTTACACCAAAGGAAAGACTGCCGCTTCCCCCTGGCTGGCCCTGTACTGCCGGAAAAACCGGCTTGGGATAAGCCGCCTTGGCCTGACCACCGGCGTGAAGCTGGGCCACGCGGTCCAGCGCAACCGGGTGCGCCGCCGCCTGCGGGAGATCTACCGCACCAACGAGGCGCGCTTTCTGCCCGGCTGGGACATCGTTGTGGTGGCCCGGGTCAAGTCGGTATATGCCCGGTATGACGAGCTGGAGCACAGCTTTCTCAAGCTGGCGGGCAAGCTGGAACTGCTGGGCGGGCAGGAGGAGAAATGAAGGCGGCGCTGCTTTGGCTAATCCGGTTTTACCGGAAAAACATCTCCCCTCTGCGGCCCCCGTGTTGCCGTTTTATCCCTACCTGCTCCCAGTACGCACAGGAGGCGGTGGAGAAGTACGGTGCGTGCAAAGGCGGCTGGCTTGCTTTTCGCAGGCTGATGCGATGTCATCCTTTCCACCGGCAAAGGACCATAGAGTACGACCCTGTTCCCTGAGCACCGGGAGCTCGGACAGGCTTGTGCCCGGTCTGTACCGGAAACAAACGAAACTGGAATCAATGGAGGTCAGATGATGTATTATATCGTATACCCGTTCTCCTGGCTGCTGAACGTGTTTTACAGCTGGTTTGAGAACTACGGTCTTGCCATCATTCTGTTTGCTCTGGTGGTCAAGATCGTCCTGTTTCCCCTGACGATGAAGGGCAAAAAGGGCATGATCCAGATGAATATGCTCTCGGGCAAGCTGGATCAGCTCAAGCGGCAGTACGGCAAGGATCAGCAGCGCTACAATCTGGAGATGCAGAAGCTGTACGAGCGGGAAAAGGTCAACCCTATGAGCGGTTGTCTGTGGTCCTTCCTGCCCATTCTGATTCTGCTGCCCCTGTACGCCATTATCCGTGAGCCTCTGCTGTACATGATGAACCTGAGCAGCGAGCAGATCCTGGAAGTAGCCAAGGCTCTGGACTGGAACAACGTGGCCTTTGCCAACGGTTGGATCCGGGAGGCGTCAGACTTTACCAATGCCGGCTATAACCAGCTGTTCCTGGCGTCTATGATCACGGAGGATACCCTGCCTCAGGTGGCCGCCGCTCTGGGCGAAGCCGGCAGCAAGGTGTTTGCCGTGAATTTCCGCTTCCTGGGCATCGACCTGGCGCTCATCCCCACCTGGAAGGTGTGGAATACTTTGACCTGGTCGGGCATCGGTGCGTTTTTGATGGTGATCGTGTCCACCGGACTGAGCTTTGTTATGTCCAAGGTGTCCATGCTCACCAACAAGCTCAGCGGCCAGACCACCAGCGAGCAGGCCCAGAAGACCAACAACACCATGATGTGGCTCATGCCCCTCATGTCTTTGTGGATCGGCTTCTCCATGCCCGTGGCCATGTGTATTTACTGGATCGCCAACAGCCTGTTTAGTATGGTGCAGGAGCTGATTGCTTCCCGCCTGCTGAAAAAGGACTATGAGCAGGCCCGCAAGGCGGCTGAGGAGCGTGACCGCCAGGAGAAGGAAGCGGAGAAAAAGCGAAAGGAAGAGGCCCGTCTGGAGCGGGAGCGCCGGGCGGAGGAAGCCAAAAAGAACAGGAAAAAGGGCGTCAAGCCTGCCGCCGACCAGGAGCAGGAGTCCGTCAATAAGGACGACAGCCGGGAGGGTCTGCGCGCTCATGCCCGTGGCCGGTCCTATATTCCCGATCGCTTCGGCAGCGTGACGGAGTATTTTGATCCCGATCAGGTCAAGCCCATGACCAAGGCCGAGCGCAAAAAGATGCTCACCCAGGTCGCGGACACCAAGGTGACGGAAAAAGTGGACCTGACCGCCGCAAACAAAACCCAAGCGCCTGCCGAGCAGACTCCGGCGGACGAGAACAAGGAGAATGGCTGATATGCAGAAATTTATCGAGACGACCGGTCGCTGTGAGGAGGACGCCATTGCTGCCGCTCTGTTCCAGCTGGGTCTGGAGCGGGACGATGTGTCCGTTGAGGTGCTGCAGCGCCCCAAGAACGGCTTTCTTGGCTTTGGCAGCAACCCGGCCAGGGTCCGTGTAAGCTATGAGGTGGAGGGGGAGGACGAGGCCCCCGCCCCCGTGAAGAAGCAGGCCCCTGTCAAGGAGGAGGCCTTCGCCCCCCAGGAGAAGAAGGCCGCCCCCGTGCAGGCCGCGGACGACCAGCTCCAGCCCGGCGATGAAGTCATCATCGCAAAGGAAGAGCCCACCGCCGCTCCCGCGGCTGCCGACGATGCCCGCGCCCAGCGCATCCGGGACTTTCTCACCGGTCTGATGACCCAGCTGGAAGTGGACGCCGTGCCCGAGATCAGCGTGACCGAGACCGGCTATCAGGTGGTGCTGCAGGGCAGCAACCTGGGCGCCATCATCGGCCGCCGGGGCGAGACCCTGGACGCCATCCAGCAGCTGACCAACTATGCGGTCAACCGCAGCCAGTCCAAGCGCGTGCGCATCCACATCGACGCCGAAGGATACCGGGCCAAGCGGGAGGAAGCGCTGGAGCGCCTGGCGGTCAAGGTGGCCGGCAAGGTGGTCAAGTACCGCAAGAACGTTACGCTGGAGGCCATGAACGCCTATGAGCGCCACGTCATCCACAGCGCTCTGCAGGAGTATCCCAACGTAACCACCTACTCTACCGGCACCGAGCCCAACCGCCGCACCGTGGTGGCCTACGCCCCCGGCAACGGGAACTGAATACACACCGCGCGGTGGGAGAATATACCTCCCACCGCGCATTTTTGTTTCCCCGCAGGGCAGATCGAAAAAAATCCTTTCCTATTTGACTGATTTAGGGTATAATAAATCAGATAAGGAGACGGTAACACCGCCGTCGTCCTTTCACCGTGATCCCAGTAGACAAGGAGTGTCTTCCATGAAGCTTGTTATTGCCATTATCAACAGCGATGACGCCGGAGCAGTTGCCCGGTCGCTGACCAAAAACGGTTTTTCCAGCACCCGGCTGGCCACCACCGGCGGCTTCCTGATGGGGAAGAACGTCACTATTCTGGTTGGCGTGGACGGAGAAAAGGTGAACGACGTCATCCAGATCATCAAGCAGCACTCCCATAGCCGCACCCAGATCATCTCCACCGCCACCGGCGTAGGACGGGAATTTCCCACCGGAATGCCGGTGGAGGTGCGCGTGGGCGGCGCCACCATTTTTGTGGTGGATGTGGAACAGTTCCAGAGGGTGTAAGCCATGCCCCTGAGTGCGCTTGCGGGCAATGACGCCCTGAAGGAGCAGCTGCTTGCTCAGCTCAAGCAGGGGCGGCTGGGTCATGCCTTTATCGTGTCCGGGCCGGCCGGAGCAGGCAAAGAGATCCTGGGGGATATTCTTGCCCGGGCGCTGGTATGCTCCGCGCCGGAGGGCAAGCCCTGCGGCCGCTGCCCCGACTGCAGAAAGGCGCTGGGTGCCATCCATCCGGACATCATCACCGTGCTGCCCGAGCAGGATAAAAAGACGGTGAGCGTGGACCAGATCCGAGCTCTGGGGGCAGATGCCCATATCCGGCCCAACGAGGCCATGCGCAAGGTTTATCTGCTGCCCCAGGCGGACACCCGGCTGCGGGGCGAGGCGCAAAATGCCATGCTCAAGCTGCTGGAGGAGGGGCCGGCCTATGCGGCCTTTGTGCTGCTGGCGGACAATGCCGGCAGCCTGCTGACCACGGTGCGCTCCCGGTGTCAGGAGCTGGCGCTGACTCTGCCCGACGGGGCCGCTGACCCCCAGCCCGACCCGGAGTTGGATCAGCTGGCCGACCGGCTGGTGCGCTGCTGGCAGGAGCGGGACGAGCAGGCCCTGATGGCGCTGTGCGTGGGTATGGAAAAGGGAAAATGGGAGCGTGTCCGGTTTTTTGCTCTGCTGGACCGCCTGCCCTGCCGGTTCACTCATCAGATGACCACCGGAGCAGACCGGAAACAGGCTCTGCGTGGGATCCAGATGGTGGAACAGCTGCGCAGCACCCGCCCGCACAATATGAGTGTGGGCCACATGGCGGGCTGGCTGTGTGCCGCTGCGGTGACCAAGTGAGGTGTGGGTGCCGAAGGAGCACCCCACAAAAAGGAGTACAATCATGACTGAAATTATTGCGGTTCGCTTCAAAAGCGGCGGAAAACAGTATTATTTCTCACCAAACGGCCTGCAATTCAAGCCGGGCGAGGGCGTTGTGGTGGAGACCAGCCGTGGCATGGAGCTGGGCGAGTGTGTCCAGGGTAACACCATGGTGGATGAGATGGAGCTGCTGGCCCCTCTGCGTCCTGTGGTGCGTGCCGCCACGGCCGACGATGTGCGCACGGCGGAAAAAAACAAGGAAAAGCAGGCCCATGCCATGGCCGTCTGTCAGGAGAAGATCGCCCAGCACGGGCTGGACATGAAGCTGGTGGACGCCGAGTACAGCTTTGAGGGCAACAAGGTGGTCTTCTTCTTCACCTCGGAGGGCCGGGTGGACTTCCGCGCTCTGGTCAAGGATCTGGCCAGCGCCATCCATGCCCGCATCGAGCTGCGCCAGATCGGCGTGCGCGATGAGGCCAAGATGCTGGGCGGACTGGGCATCTGCGGCAGACCCTTCTGCTGCTCTCAGTTCCTGGACGAGTTCATTCCCGTGTCCATCAAGATGGCCAAGACCCAGAACCTGTCCCTCAACCCCACTAAGATCTCCGGCACCTGCGGGCGGCTGATGTGCTGTCTGAAATATGAGCAGGAGGCCTATGAGGATCTGGTGAAGAGCTCCCCTAAGATGGATTCCTTTGTGGAAACTCCGGACGGGGTGGGCACGGTGTCCTCGGTCAACCTGCTGCGCCAGAAAGTGAATGTTCGCCTGGAAAACGACCCCGATTCCCCCCACTGCTACCACAACTGTGAGGTGTGCGTGGTGCGCAGCGGCAAGGGCAAACGGCCCGAGGGCTATGTGGCGCCTCCGCCGGAGGAGCTGGCCAAGCTGAGAAAGGTCCCCGAACAGGAGCAGAGCGAGACCACGCCCCGGGCGGAGAGCCGGCTGGGCGCTGCTTTGGAGCAGGTGCTGGGCGGCCAGAGCCAGGCACAGCCCGAACAGGAGCAGAACACAGAGCATCACCGCCGCCGCCGCAACCGTCGGGGCAGAGGTGCGGGCAAGTCCGGAGGAGAGGGCGCTGCGCCCACGGAGAAGGCCCAGACCCAGCCCAAACAGGACGCCCCCGCCCCCAAAAAGGGCGAAGGGGAGCAGACGGCCCAGGGGGGAGCAAAAAAACCCGGTCGCAACCGTCACCGCCGCCACCGCCGACCCAAGAGCGAGGGCGGAGCACCGGCCCAGAGCTGAAACAGACAAACGCAGCGGTTCCAAATGGAGCCGCTGCGTTTTTGTGTCGGGGGAGAAGTGCGACGCAAAAAGTGCTTTACAGACCGTATTGTATCGGTTATACTGTGCGTATAGAAAAAGAGGTGACACCAATGAACACAGAGTTTTCCCGCACCCTGTCCCTGCTGCGGCAGGAGCATGGAGTCAGCCAGCGCACGGCGGCCAACGCCCTTGGCATCTCTCAGGCGCTGCTGTCCCATTACGAAAACGGCATCCGTGAGCCAGGGCTGGCCTTTGTGGTCAAGGCGTGCGAGTATTACAATGTTTCCGCGGATTTTCTGCTGGGCCGCACCATGAGCCGGGACGGCACCACCATCATTGAGCCCCGGGACCTGTACGACAGCTCCGATGAGCAGGACAGCTCCATGCGGGGCAGCGTGTTGGCCGTGCTGTCCAAAAAGCTGCTGGTCAACTCGGTGGCCATGCTGTTTGACTTGCTGGGCAAGGTGGGCAGCCGCAGCGTCATCCGGGCGGCCTCGGCCTACCTGTCCACGGCGGTGTACAACGTGTTCCGTCTGCTCCATCAGGCGCCCGGCACCAACAATCCCGACTTTTTCTCCGTTCCTCGCCCCCATTTTGACGCGGGGCTGACCGAAGCGGATATGACCTGCAGCCGGGTGGAGCTGGCCGATGCCCTTGCCCGCCATGCCGCCAACAAGGGCACGTTCCCCGATGTGAGCAACGACGCTCTGGCCCGGGACTACCCGGTGCTCTATCAGTCTTTGCTCCAAATTATCCACAACACGGGGGCGCGGACGAACAAGCTGTCCGGAAAGCGCGAAAGCAAGTAACCATACCCACGGAGGTTTTAGTTATGACCGATCAGTCCAAAATTCGCAATTTCAGCATTATTGCACATATAGACCATGGAAAATCCACCCTGTCCGACCGCATGATCGAGCTGTGCGGCGCGGTGGAGCAGCGGCAGATGGAGTCCCAGCTGCTGGACAACATGGATCTGGAGCGCGAGCGCGGCATTACCATCAAGGCCCGTGCCGTGCGCATGGAGTACAAGGCGGAGGATGGCCAAACTTACCACCTCAACCTCATTGACACCCCGGGCCATGTGGACTTTAACTACGAGGTGTCCCGCTCTCTGGCCGCCTGCGAGGGCGCGGTGCTCATTGTGGACGCCTCTCAGGGCATTGAGGCCCAGACGCTGGCCAACACCTACCTTGCCATGGAGCACGATCTGGAGATCCTGCCTGTGATCAACAAGATCGATCTGCCTGCTGCCGACCCCAAGCGGGTGAAGGAGGAGGTGGAGAACGTGCTGGCCCTGCCCGCCATGGACGCGCCGGAGATCTCCGCCAAAATGGGCATCAACATCCCCGCCGTGCTGGAGGACATCGTGCACAACATCCCCGCCCCTACCGGCGACCCCAACGCACCCCTGAAAGCGCTGATTTTCGACAGCCAGTACGACCCCTATCTGGGCGTGATCGTCTACTTCCGGGTCATGGAGGGCACCCTGAAAAAGGGCATGAACGTGAAGATGATGGCCTCCGGCGCCCAGTACACGGTGCTGGACTGCGGCTATCTGCGCCCGCTGGGTATGGATTCCTGCGAGAAACTCACCGCCGGTGAGGTGGGCTGGTTCACCGCTTCCATCAAGAACGTGAAGGACACCCGGGTGGGCGACACCATCACCGGGGTGGAGGCTGTGTGTGACGCGGCCCTGCCCGGCTACCGCCCGGCCCAGGCCATGGTCTACTGCGGCATCTACACCGAGGACGGCTCCAAGTATCCAGACCTGCGGGACGCGCTGGAAAAGCTCCAGCTCAACGACGCATCTCTGTCCTTCGAGCCGGAATCCTCCATCGCCCTGGGCTTCGGCTTCCGCTGCGGATTTTTGGGCATGCTCCACATGGAGATCATTCAGGAGCGGCTGGAGCGAGAATTTGACCTGGACCTTGTGACCACCCTGCCCTCCGTCATTTACGAGGCCACCAAGACCGACGGCACCGTGGTCCGGGTGGACAACCCCCACAACTACCCCGACCCGGGCATGATTGTGGAGGCCCGTGAGCCTTACGCCAAAGTGTCCATCATCTCCCCCCCGGACTATGTGGGCAACATCATGCCCATGTGTCAGGACCGGAGAGGCGAGTTCAAGGATATGCAGTATCTGGACACCAATCTGGTGGAGCTGCACTACTCCATGCCCATCGGCGAGATCATCTATGACTTCTTCGATGCCCTGAAGGCCCGCACCAAGGGCTATGCCTCCCTGGACTACGAGCTGGAGGGCTATCGCCCCAGCGAGCTGGTGAAGGTGGATATGCTGCTCAACGGCGATCAGGTGGATGCCCTGTCCTTCATCGCCCACAAGGAAAAAGCCTACGCCCGGGCCCGGCGCATCTGCGAGCGGCTGAAGGAGAACATCCCCCGTCAGCTCTTTGAAGTGCCCGTGCAGGCGGCCATCGGCGGCAAGGTCATCGCCCGTGAGACGGTAAAAGCCATGCGCAAGGACGTGCTTGCCAAGTGCTACGGCGGCGACATTACCCGAAAGAAGAAGCTGCTGGAGAAGCAGAAAGAGGGTAAAAAGAAGATGCGTTCCCTCGGCTCGGTGCAGCTGCCCACCGAGGCATTCATGGCGGTACTCAAACTGGATAGTGAAGATTAAACGAACGCCCCGCGTTATTCAGCGCGGGGCGTTCGCTTATTTGACCCGCCACCAGTCGTCAGAGGTTGTATCCGGGCGGTCCAGGCGGCGCAGGTAGTTATACACGATCATGCGGATGTAGCTTGGCACGGTGCGGTAGGTGTCGCCGGCCAATTCCTTGATTTTATCGTAATATTCTTCCGGCAGACCGAGAGAAACGGTTTTCTTTGGGCCTTTTATCATGGGTATCACCTCGGTTGATAGCAAATCAGTTATCACACAAACAAAGATAGCAAATCAGTTATAAACTGTCAATAACTAATTTGCTATCGAGGTGACAATTATGAACCAAAGACTTGCTGCCATTCGCGTTGATCACGATGAATCCCAGCGGGATTTAGCAAAGGCAATCGGTTGGCATCAGGTGCAAATTGCAAGATATGAAACGGGAAAGGTAACGCCTCCTATCAGTTTCATTATTGCGGTTTGCAATCATTACAACGTAAGTGCCGACTATATCCTTGGTCTTCCCAAGGGTTTGGATTGGCCCCGTTGATTTTGAGTGTTTCGCCCTGCGGGGCGACAAAAGCCTCCCTCTACCCGCAAGGGGTATGCCGCATCCGTAAGGCTCCTCCCCCCGTGGCTCCCCTTGTCAGGGGAGCTGTCAGCACTTCGTGCTGACTGAGGGGTAGTCGCCGACGGCTGCGCAATGATGAGGGAGGTGGCAAAAATCTTTGATTTTTGGCGGAGGGAGAGAACATGAAAGAGTATAACAAAGCAAACATCCCTCTTGCAAAGGTATTGAGGAAAAGCATGACGCCGTGGGAACGAAAGCTGTGGTATGATTATTTGAGGAATTATCCGGTGCGATTTCAGCGCCAGAAGGCCATTGGTAATTATATTGCAGACTTTTATTGTGCTAAGGCAAGATTAGTTGTCGAACTGGACGGCGGCGGCCACTACACCGCAGAACAGGAAGAAAAGGATGTGAGCCGCACCAAGGATTTGGAAGCCATGAATTTGACTGTACTGCGAATTTGCAACTTGGATATTGACTGCAATTTCAGCGGCGTATGTGAAACTATCGATTTAACGGTTAAGAATCTCTCCCTCAGTCAGCTTCGCTGACAGCTCCCTCATCAGAGGGAGCCACTTTCCTGCAAAAAAACGGCCTGTGCTTACCAACACAGGCCGGTTTCCTTGTTTAATTACCTCGCCGCGGCGGGGATATCGCCCACGCCGTTGAGGATGAGGCGGGGCCGGTAGGGGAAAGAGGCTGCCGTGTCCCGGCTGGACACGCCGGTGAGCACCAGCACCGTGTCCAGACCGCACTCGATGCCGCCCTGAATGTCGGTGTCCATGCGGTCGCCGATCATCACCGCATCCTGAGAGTGGACGCCCAGCAGGTCCAGGCCGGTGCGCATCATCAGGGGGTTGGGCTTGCCCACGTAGTAGGCCGTTTTGCCCGAGGCCAGCTCCACCGGAGCCACCAGCGCCCGGCAGGCGGGGATGATGACGCCGTTGTCCATGGGCGCGGTCATATCGTAGTTGGTGCCGATGAGCCGGGCGCCCTGCTGTACCAGCTTGACCGCCTTGCAGATGTTGTCGTAGGTGTAGGAGGAGGTTTCCCCAATGACTACGTAGTCGGGGGAAACATCGTCCAGAGACAGGCCCTTCTGATATAGGGCGTGGGTCAGGCCGGGATCACCGATGGCGAACACCCGGGCGCCGGGGGTCTGGCTGGCGATGAAGCTGGCGGTGGCCAGCGCGCTGGTGTAGAAGTGGTGCTCGTCCACCTCAAGGCCCATGCGGGCCAGCTTTTCTCGCAGTTCCCGGGGGGTCTTGCCGCTGTTGTTGGTCAAAAACAGGAACTGCTTGTCCTCCCGGTGCATCCAGTCCACAAACTCCTGCACGCCGGGCAGCAGCTGGCTGCCGTGGTAGATAACACCGTCCATATCGCAGATAAAGCCCTTCTTGGCCAGAAGTCGCTCCATGGATCATTCCTCCTTTTTTTGCGTCCATTGCACCTATTCTACCACAGGACCCGGGTGGGTGAAAAGCAAATTTTTGTAAAGGACCTGAAAAGATTGTCTTTGGGTCGAAGGGTGTGGTAAAATGGCGATACCAAAGGAGGGGTGACCCTATGTACCACATGACGACGCTGCCCAACGGCGTGCGCATCCTGACCCAGCCGGTCCCCGGTGTGCGCACGGCGGCGCTGGGCGTGTTTATCGGCACCGGCTCCCGCCATGAGCGGGCGGCGGAGAACGGTGCGGCCCACTTTCTGGAGCACATGGCCTTCAAGGCCACCGAGCACCGCTCTGCCGACCGGCTGGCCCAGGACATCGACACTCTGGGCGGGCAGGTGAACGCCTACACCACCAAGGAACTGACCTGCTTCCATGCCCGTTGCCTGGACAGCCACCTGATGCAGGTGGTGGACCTGCTGTGCGACATGCTGTTCCACTCCCGCTTCCTGCCTCAGGAGGTGGACACCGAGCGCGGGGTCATTCTGGAGGAGATCGGTATGTACAAGGACGATCCCGCCGACCTTGTGTACGAGCGGCTGGCAGCCGCCGTCTACAAGGGCAGCCCCCTGGCCCGACCCATTCTTGGCACCCGGCGCACCCTGGAGGCCATGGACGGGGAGTGGCTGCGGGAGTATAAGTGCACCCACTACCGGCCCGACCGCATCGTGGTCTCTCTGGCGGGCAGCTTTGGCGGGGCAGCGGTGGACGAGCTGACAGCCCGTTTTGCTGCGCTGTCCGGCACGCCTGCCCCCGCCGTGCGCCCGGTGACTTACCATCCCACCATCGCCCTGCGGCGCAAGGCTGCCGAGCAAAACCACATGATCCTGGCCTTTCCCGCCCTGCCGGCCACCCATGAGCGGCGCTATGAGCAGCTGCTTTTGTCCTCCGTTCTGGGGGGTGGGGTGTCTTCCCGCCTGTTTCAGGAGATGCGGGAGAAGCAGGGGCTGTGCTACAGCGTGTACTCTTACGTCAACGACTACGAGGACGTGGGCCTGTTTGGTCTGTACACCGCCCTTGGGCAGGAGACGGAGAAGAAGGCGCTGGACACCCTGTGCCGGGTGACGGCCCAGCTGGCTGAGCACGGTCCGGAGCCGGAGGAGCTGGACCGGGCCAGAGAACAGGCCAAGGCCAATGTGCTCATGGGGCTGGAGTCCACCCAGGCCCGCATGAGCCACATGGGTCTGTCCATGCTGCTGCGGGGGAGGGTGCCCGACGAGGAGGAGATCACCGCCGTCTATGATGCTATTACCGTGGAGCAGATCCGCACCCTGGCCCAGGAGTTCTTTGACTTTTCCCGGGCCAGTCTGGCTGTGGTGGGAAGGACGGGCCGGCAGGAGGACTACCGCACCGCGCTGGATCAATTCGTATAAGAACAGCCCCGCACAGCATAGCTGTGCGGGGCTGGTTTTGTCTGTCTGCAGATCAGGCGAGAGCCGCGGTGATGATGGCCATGGAGTAGACCTCCATGGCATTGCAGCCACGGGACAGGTCGTTGATGGGGGCGTTCAGACCCAGCAGGATGGGGCCGTAGGCATCGAAGTTGCCCAGACGCTGAGCGATCTTGTAGCCGATGTTGCCGGCGTTGATGTCGGGGAAGATAAAGGTGTTGGCATAGCCGGCAACCTGGGAGCCGGGGAACTTCAGCTGGCCAACGGTGGGGGAGACGGCGGCGTCAAACTGCATCTCGCCGTCCACGGGGATGTCGGGCATGGCCTCCTTGGCCTTGGCGCAGGCGTTGCGCATCTTGTCCACGTCCTCGCCCTTGCCGGAGCCCTTGGTGGAGTAGCTCAGGAAGGCCACCTTGGGGTCAACGCCGAAGATCTGGGCGCACTTGGCGGTTTCCACGGCGATCTCCACCAGCTCGTCCTCAGAGGGGTTGATGTTGATGGCGCAGTCGCCCATGGCCAGCACCTCGTTGCCGCCGGAGGCGCCGGGGCGCACCATGATAAAGCAGGAAGAAACGATCTTGTTGCCCGGCTTGGTCTTCACCAGCTGCAGGGCGGGGCGCACGGTGTCGGCGGTGGAGTAGGTAGCGCCGCCCAGCAGGCAGTCGGCCACGCCCATCTTCACCAGCATGGTGCCGAAGTAGTTGCCCTTCTTCAGGGTCTCGCGGCACTCGTCGGCGGTCATCTTGCCCTTGCGCAGCTCCACCATCTTTTCCACCATGGCATCCATCTCGGGATAGGTGGCGGGGTCCAGGATCACAGCGCCGTTGATGTTGAAGCCAGCCGTTTCGGCGGCGGCCCGGACCTCAGCCTCGTTGCCCACCAGCACGGGGGTCAGGAAATTGCCCGACAGCAGGCGGGCAGCAGCCTCCAGAATGCGGGGGTCGGTGCCCTCGGTAAAGACGATCTTTTTGGGGTTGGCCTTCAGGGTCTCGATCAGTTTTCCAAACATATGAATTCCTCCGATTTATTTTGGGTCGCGCGCGACCATATTGTCACGCTTATGGTAACACTTTGCCGGAGAAAATGCAAGGGCACAGCCCGCGCTTTCAGCCAAATTTTGCCCGGGGAGGAGAAGAATATCCCTCCTGCGTGCCGCTTTCGACCCAAACAGACCGCGTCCGGCATACATTTTTAGGGGCGAAGGTCTTGACAGGGGGGCGGGGAGCGTGTATGATACAAATTGTAATTGTTTTGTAACCATTTGTTCCCGATTGTAACCACTCAGACAGGAGGTGAGCGCCCCATGACGACCCAGCCGGTCCAGACCGAGGCGGAGCAGCAGCGTCCCGCCCGTCCCCCCCGCCCGCCGCGAAAGAAGCCGACCCTGCGCCAGCGGCTGCGCAAGCTGCGCGTCAAGGGGCGCCGCGCCCTTCAAAAGAGCCATGAGCTTATCCTGCGCAGCCGCCAGATCGGCCCGGCAGCCTTTCTGCTGACCAGCGGCGTGCTGGGGGCGGTGCTGACGGTGAGCACCATGTTCACTCCCTGCTATGCGGTGTATGTGGACGGGCAGAAGGTGGGCCTTTCCGTGGCAGACCAGAGCACGGTGGAGGCCGCTGTGGCCACGGTGGAGGAGCGAAGCACGCGCCGGTTGGGGTACAGCTATACCGTGGACAACGAGATCACCTACCAGTTCTCCCTTGCCCTGCGCAGCGAGCTGGCCGGGGAGGACGAGGTGGAGACCCTGTTTTCCACCCAGATGGACGATGTGGACGAGGACCTGCGCCAGTATGAGGTGTCGGTCAACCATACGCCCATAGGCGTGGTGGAGAGCAAGACCCAGTTCAATCAGGTCCTTGACCGCATCAAGGATGCCCACCGCACCCCGAACACCACCTCGGTGGAGTTTGTGGATACCATTGAGCTGCAGCCCACCCTGGCCGATGAGTCAGAGGTCATTTCCATTGAGGAGATGTATGGCCGGCTGACCGCCAACACCACGGGGGAGACCACCTATGAGGTGTCCTCCGGCGACACCTTCAGTGCCATTGCCTATCGAAACGATATGTCGGTCACGGAGCTGAAAAAGCTTAACCCCGGCGTAAACATTGACCGGCTGTCCATCGGACAGACCCTCAACGTAAAAGAGCAGATCCCCCTGCTGTCCGTGCGCACCACCGAGACGGTCACCTACACCGAAGCGGTGCCCTGCCCGGTGGAGACCCGGGACAACGCCTCCATGTACAAGGGCACGTCCAAGGTCATCACCAAGGGCGTGGAGGGGGAGGCCCTGGTCAAGGCAGATGTCACCCTGGTCAACGGAGTGGAAAAGGAGCGCACCGTCCTCTCCTCCCAGACGTTGCGGGAGCCCACCGTTACCGTCAAGGAGGTGGGCACCAAGGAGAAGCCCAAAACGGCATCCACCGGCAAGTACAAGTGGCCCTGCCGCGGCTCCATTACCTCCTATTTTGGCTACCGGAAGATTTTCGGCAGCCGCAGCTACCACTCGGGCATCGACATCGCCGGTGCCTACGGCACCACCATCAAGGCCGCCGACGGCGGCAAGGTGACCTTTGCCGGCTACAAGGGCAACTACGGCTATCTGGTCATCATCACCCACGACAACGGTACCCAGACCTATTACGGGCATAACTCCAGCCTGCTGGTGAGTGCCGGCACCAAGGTCTATCAGGGGCAGGCCATCGCCAAGATGGGCAGCACCGGCCGCTCCACCGGAAACCACTGCCATTTTGAGGTGCGTGTGGGCGGCAAGTCCGTCAACCCGCTGAGCTATCTGCCGTAAACCACAACAGACGCTTCCTTCCGGAAGCGGCTGTTGTTTTTGTGGAATGTGGTTCAAGTTGACAGAACAGGAAAAACGCGATACAATCTACGTTAGACGATTTCAAAGAGCAAAACCCCGACCTAACACAGGAGGAAGCGATCATGGTGCAAATCGCGGTGATGACCGACACCAACAGCGGCATGACCCCGGAGGAAGCCCGCCGGGCCGGCGTGTTTCTTCTGGCCATGCCTTTTACGGTGGACGGCCGCGAGTGTTTTGAACATCTGGATATTTCTCATGAGGAGTTTTACCGTCTCCAGCTGTCCGGCGCGCAGATCAGCTCCTCTCAGCCCGCCCCTGCCGCCCTGCTGGAGATGTGGGACGACATTCTTACCCGGTATGACGCGCTGATCTATATTCCCATGACCAGCGGGCTGAGCGGATCCTATGCCACCGCCGCCGGTTTTGCCGCCGATTACGACGGGCGGGTGCTGGTGGTAGATAACCGCCGCATCTCCGTGCCCCTGAAGCAGGCGGTGCTGGAGGCGGTCCGTCTGCGTGACGCGGGCAAAACGGCACAGGAGATCGCCGACCGTCTGATGGAAAAGGCGCTGGACTCCCGCATCTATATCACCGTGGAAGACCTGAGCTATCTGAAAAAGACCGGCCGTATCACCCCCACCGTGGCCGCGGTGGGCACGGTGCTGAACATTAAGCCGGTGATGAAGATTTTGGACGGCAAGCTGGATATGCACCGAAAGGTGCGGGGCATGAAGCAGGCCCGCCAGACCATGCTGGACTCTGTCCGGGCCGATCTGGAGGGGGACTTTGCCGGGCGGAAGGTCATCATCGCTGCCGCCTACTCCGGCGACCAGGCCCAAGGCGAGGAATGGGCCCAGGTGGTGCGGGACAGCTTCCCTGGCTATCCCTTTATGTCCGACCCGCTGCCCCTGAGCATCGGCTGTCACGTGGGGCCGAGCGCACTGGGCGCGGCGATCCTGGCCGACTTTGACTAATAACAAACAAAAATGACCCGTTTTCGTTGAAACGGGTCATTTTTTGTGCTTTTTTAGAGGAGCGGTCCACAGGCGCAGCAGCACCGCGCCCAGCAGCAGAATCATGCCGCACAGAAACAGCCACACCAAAAGAATGATCAGCGAGGCCAGGGAGCCGTACAGCAGGGAGTACCGGGAGGACATGCCGATAAACCAGGAAAAGACGCCGGAAGAGACCACCAGCGCCGCCGAAGCGGTCAGGGCACACACCAGCATGGGGAGGGGGCGGGCCGTGTTCTTTGGTGTGCCGATGCGGTAGAGCACCAGCACCATCAGAATCACGATGCACAAAAGCAGCACATAGCGCAGCCGGCTCCACAGGTGGGTGATGGCTGCCGCCCCGGAGGGGAGGGTCAGCGCCTGCTCCACCCAGCGAAACAGCCAGTCGCCGGACAGGATCACCACGATGGACAGGTAGACCATCACCAGAAACAGCACCGAGAACAGCACACTCAAGGCAATGCGGCGCACGCCGGTATCCCGTGGGTGGTCAAACAGCTCGTCCATGGTGTCCAGCAGTACCCGCAGGGCGGCGGAGGCGGACAGCAGGATGGCGGGGACGGCGGCGTACAGCAGGGCGGGAGAGGAGTGGGCCCCGGCGTAGTCCACGTAGTCCCGCACCAGCTCCAGAGCCTGGTGGGGCAGCACCCGTTCCAGCGACTGCAGGAAGGGCTGCAGGTCTGCCTGGGCAAGGCCCAGGAAGGCGTTGACGCAGATCACCAGAGGAAAGACGGACAGCACGAAGTAATAGGACAGCGCCGCCGCCGCCCGGGGTACGTTATACCGGCCGCACAGGCGCACCATGTCCGCCACAAACCGGACTGGGGCGGGCAGAGGGTGGACGGACATGGGCTCACCTCCTTTGTTGTGGTCAGATTACCACAAAATGGGGACAAAAAACAGAAAAACCCGTCTGCCAACGCAGACGGGTCAACTTTTCTGTCAGTTCGCTCAGCCCAGCTTGTTCAGCTTCACGGTCATCGCGCTCTTCTTGTTCGCGGCATTGTTCTTATGCAGCAGACCCTTGGCCGCAGCCTGATCCACCGCCTTGACAGCCACCTTGTAAGCGACATCGGCCTCGCTGCGGTTGCCTTCCGCCACCGCGGCGTCAAACTTCTTGATCTCGGTCTTCAGCGCGGACTTCGCGGCCCTGTTCTGCGCAGCCTTGGCCTGGTTGACCAGCACGCGCTTCTTGGCAGACTTGATATTCGGCAAACCAAACACCTCCTCCGAATAACATCAAAATTACACACTAATCCTGTGCAGATATGTATTTTAACACCCCGACCCGAAAATTGCAACAGTTTTTTTCGGTTTTTTCAAAGTTTTGGGATAGTTTTTTTCCTGCCGCAAAAAATAGGGGCATTGGGCGCAAACGCCCACCATATCTTGGGTTGGAGGAATGGAGCCATGTGGAAAAAGCGCACTGATCTGGCGGTGGAAGCCCGGGAATTGTGGCAGGAGGGGGCACAGGAGCAGACCCGTCTGGAGGGGGTGGAAGCCCGGTCCACCCGGCGGGAGGGGTTTGCGGTGGACACGGTGCGGGTGCTGGACGAGCGGGGTGCCCGGGCACTGGACAAGCCGGTGGGAAGCTATGTTACCATCACGCTGGACGGACTGCGCCGGCGGGAGGAGGACGCCTTTGGCCGGGCCGCCCGGGCCATCGCGGTGGAGCTGAAGGGGCTGCTGGACGGGGTGGATGAGCGGGGGCCGGTGCTGGTAGCGGGGCTGGGCAACCGGGCCATCACCCCGGACGCCATCGGTCCGCTGGTCCACCGGCACACCATGGTCACCCGCCATCTGGTGGAGCAGGTGCCCGAGCACTTCGGCGACCTGCGTCCGGTGGCCTCCCTGTCGGCTGGGGTACTGGGGACTACCGGGGTGGAGAGCGGCACGCTCATCCAGGCGGTGTGCCGGGCCATTCACCCTGCCTGCGTCATTGCGGTGGACGCCCTTGCCTCCCGCTCCCTGCACCGGGTGTGCCGGACGGTACAGCTGGCCGACACGGGCATTACCCCCGGCTCCGGGGTGGGCAACCACCGGCAGGCGATTGACCGGGAAACGCTGGGCGTGCCCGTCATTGCCGTGGGGGTGCCCACGGTGGTGGACGGGGCCACCCTGGCCATGGACCTGCTGGGACACAGCGAGCCCCCTGAGCTGGCTCGGGGGGTGGAAAACCTCATGGTCACACCCCGGGACATCGACGCCCAGGTGGCGGAGCTTGCCAAGGTCATCGGCTTTGGCATCAACCTTGCCCTGCAGGACGGGCTGACGGTGGAGGACGTAGAACTGTTTTTGAGTTAGGAGTTAGAAATCAGGAATTGTTCCGCCGCTCCGGCGGGGGGTTTCTTTTGTCGCTGAACAAAAGAAACCAAAAATCAGCTTGGAAACCAAGGTTTCCAAGGCCTTCCTTTGGTGTAGGACAAGGAGTTGTTTGCCACTGACCCGGCACCGGGTTACGACACGTCCCGCGCCCGCTTGCTGCCGCTGTTTGTGCAAACTTGCCGGTTGTTACAGCCCAACAACTGTGCCGGGCTGCGGCGAACCAATCGGTACGTTGGGGCGGCCTTTTGCCGCCCGCCGAGACTTTCGTTTCCGCTCAATAGCCGGCGGGGAACAATAGACAGATACGCCTGCAGATAGTAGGCAATGCGGCAGCACAAATCGACGCTGAACGAGTCAGATGGCTCCGCCGGCCGTAAGGTAGTGACCCCACGCAGACTGCCCAAAGGAAATTCTAAGAAACCATGGGTTTCTTAGCGCCTTTTTCGTGTCTTTTGTGGCGCGACAAAAGACACCCGCCCGGGGGCGGAATATCCCAGAAACCCGCCGCCGGAGCGGCGGAACAAACCCATCCCGCCCCTCATCCGTCACGGCTTCGCCGTGCCACCTTCCCCCCGAGGGAAGGCTTTTTCGAGCAAGCCTTTGCGTCCGCCCGGGGGCGGAACAAAAAACCTTCACAACAATTTGTTGTGAAACGGCGGTGGTTGCCAGTTTCTGTGGTATGGTTTGATTTGAGGTGATCCATATGTTCAAAGGCCCGAAGAAAACCGTTTCCCTCGGTCTGCC
>JAZNMM010000047.1:0-19754 GCA_045579605.1 Lawsonibacter sp. | reverse complement strand
CCCGGGCCTGCGGCACGGGCGCTGCATACATTGATCATTGCGGCAAACGCATTTGCTTATAGAAATCCAGACTGCCAAACCCCCGCTCCAGCTGGGTGAGCACATAGGCCTCACAGGCATCCCCCATCTGCTGCAAAGACTGCCCATCCAGCTGAAAGGAGAACAGACGCTTGGGATCGCCGTAGGCCACATGGCGCAGGGCAGCCAGCGCCGCCGGGGTCAGGGGCATGGATATCCCCTCCCCCACCTCCTCCCGGCAGTGGGCACAGTGGAGCACCCCCTCGCTCATGTGCAGGCGGGGTTGCTCCGGCTGCACACCACACACGGCGCAGGCGTCCAGAATGGGCTCGTAGCCGGCCAGACACATGACCTTTAATTCAAAGGCGGCCTTCACCTGTTCAGGGGGCACGTCCAGCCGGTCCAGCGCGTGCAGGCTGTTGAGCAGTACGGACAGCAGTTCCGGGGCGGGCACATCTTCCACAGTGAGCAGCTGTGCCATTTCGGCGAAATAGCAGCCCAGCGCCAGCTTTTCCAGATCGGCGCGCACGCCGGCAAACTCCCGCTCGGTGTTGGCCTCCTTCACCGCCCAGCGGCCCTGATATTCGTACAGGGTCATTTCCGACCACACCAGCAGCTGGCTGGCAGCAGCGGTGGGACTGCCCTTTTTTCGACATCCCCGGGCAGTCAAAGTCATCCTGCCGTTCTCACGGGTGAGGACGGTGAGGATCTTGTCTGCCTCCTTGTAATTCACTTCCCGCAGGACCAGCGCGTGGACGACCATGTGCATAATGAGCACCTCTGTTATGTATCGTTCCGGGCGGCAGGGGCTCACCCTGCCCCGCCCTAAAGCTTCTCCGTTTCTGCGTCCCGCTCAGACATGGCGGGGATCGCCTGTTCCTGTTCCCGCTCCAGCCGGCGGATGGCCAGCCACACCAGCGGTGAGCCGGTGGCAAAAAACAATCTCCACAGTCCCCGTTCGTCCATGACACCGCCCCCTTGACCTTAGGCTGTCCCACCGACGCAGGCTCATGTGTGGAAAATTAAGTATCCGTCTTCCCTTCCCGGATGCGCCCGCCGCAGTGCTGGCAAAACAGGCCCCAGTCTCGGCCCAGATAGCGGTCGCAGTGGGGGCAGCGGTTCATAAAAAAGTCCACCGCACAAAAAGCCGCCAGCACCACGAACATGAGCACCAGACAGACCATACTGCCGGCGTAAGCCAGCAAACCCGTGATCCCCAGCAGCATCAGCAGCCCGATACGCAGCCGGTCACACCACCACAGACGTTTTTCCTTGTCTTTCACAGGTTGCGCACCCCTTTCCTGACATACTGCGGCAATTATACCATGTACCCGTTTTCCACGCAAGAACACCGCTGCAAAAAGCGAACACCGCCCGTTGGGCGGTGTTCGCTGGTGGGTATTTTGATTACTGGAACTCCACGTGGTAGGGCAGCTTGCCCTTGGCAGGCAGCTTGCCGGCCAGCACCTCGATGGCGTGCAGCTGAGACTGGGGCATCATGTAACCGAACAGTTTGCGGGACACGTGCTTGATGGGTTTGAGAGCGAAGGGGTTGCCAAAGTGCACCACGGCAGACACCTTGTCGGACATGATCAGGGCGTTGATCACCGACTCCGCGCGGCGGGTCATACAGTCCGTGCCCAGATAGGGACGGGTGTTGCAGTAGGTGATAAAGACCACTTCCTTGTGACGGGCGGCTGCCAGCAGCACCTTCTCGTTGTCCTTGGCGTTGGGGTACTCGGGCAACCAGACCACCTCGGCCTCGGGGAACTCCTCGTTGATCTTCTTCTCGATGTCCTCGGGATGATACCAGTCGCGGGTCATGGTCTCAGCGGTCAGAGAGCCCAGCTTGGTGATGGGCTCGTCACCGATGATGACGAACACGCGGTCCTTGTTATCGGCGGGCAGGGCAGCATCTACGCCGGGGTCGGTGACGGCGGTGATGCAAGCTTTGGCGATGTCGTAGTAATTGGCCTTGTCCTCCTCAGTAAACAGGTCGGGGGTGTGCTCACAGCCGCCCACGATGGCCTGGGTGGCCAGCACACGGCGCACGGCCTCATTCAGCCGCTCCTCGGTGAAGGCGCCGTCCCGATAATTCTTCAGCAGCATTTCATAAGCGGTCCTGGTCAGGGAACGGTAGTTGGGCAGCACCACATCGTTGCCCGCAGCAACAGCCATACCGTAGAGGTTTTCCTCGCCATACTTCTGCAGAATGGCCATCATAGCGAAGGAGTCGGTGAAGCACAGGCCATCATAACCCCGGTCGCGGATCAGATCAAGGGTCTTTTTGGACAGGGAGGCGGGCAGTTCGGGATCCACGTTCACGTGCAGCCCGTGGCCGGCCATGATGGTGGGCAGCAGGCCCTTCTTCATCAGGTGCCAATAGGGGGCCAGCTTCACGTTGTTCAGCTCATCCACGGTGTCGTAGGAGCAGGTCTTAGTCATGTGGGAATCGTGCTCGTGGGAGCCGCCGGGGAAGTGCTTGCCGCAGGACAGGAAGTGGTTGTCGGCAAACACCTGGGCGATCTGCTCGGCCGCCTGGGCAACCTTTCCCGGATCGTCAGAGAAGGTGCGGTACACGCGAGCGGGGCCATCGCCAGCCAGCACGTCGATCACCGGGCCCCAGACACCGTTGAAGCCCAGCTTGGTGGCATCGGCCACCAGCGCCTTGGCAAAGGCCTGATAATACTTGGGCTCGTCACAGGCGGACAGGGTCATCATGGGCACGGGGGGCAGCTCGGACATGGGGCACCCCATTTCCATATCGGTGATGATGATGATGGGATAATCCGCCGCCGCCTTCACCTTCTCCATGATATAGGGCTTGTCATAGGGCACCTGAATGCAGCCCAGAGAGTGGTTGCGGATCATGTCGATGGTATACTCCAGATCTTCCTCATCGACCTGGTAGAAGTTGCGGGCGCACAGCAGCATACCGATCTTCTGTTCTGTGGTCAGCTCTTCCAGCTTCAGATTTTTCATAACGTTGGCCTCCTGTAAAATTTGTGCGGCTGCAGTCAATGACAATATCTTGCACCATGGAACGGCGTGTCCCGGGCGGCAAAGTTTGTTCCTATTTTCGCAGATCCGCTTTTTTCTCTTGCTTATTCCCGATGTATTGTATATATTAAAAGCAGAAATGACAAGCGGGGATGTTGCCTATGAATAACAATATATTGCTGAATACACCAAAAGCCCGCTTTGAGCCGCACCTTTTCAAGGATCCCACCCTCCCCTTCCGCTTCCACCGGGATGTGGTGCGTCGGCAGTCGGTGTTCAACATCCACGAGAATGTGGAACTGCTCCTGTTTCTGGAGGGCGAGGGGCGTGTCCTGTACGATGGCGCGCCCATTCCGGTCACTGCCGGGGATATCGTGGTGGTCAACTCCTACGCCGCCCATCAGGTGATGAGCGATGGGGAGTTGATTCAGTTCTGCTTCATCATCGACAGCAGCTTCTGCCGCTACAACAGCATTGACCCCGCCCGCCTGCAATTCCAGCCTCTGGTGCAAGACAAGCAGGCAACGCAGCTGTTTCGCCGGGTGATGGACGCCTGCTCCGGGCAGGATGTTTTCCGCCACGCGCAGATCAAATGCACGGCGCTGGAGCTGCTGCTGCACCTGTGCCGAAATTACAGCACACCCCGCACCCAGCCCCTGTCCACTGGCGACCCCGCCCTGGCCTATGTATGCTCTGCCACGGAGTATATCCGGGGCAACCTGTCCGGCAAGCTCACCGCCGAGGCAGTGGCATCCAGCGTAGGGCTGAGCAAATTTCATTTTCTGCGGGAGTTCAAGCGGCTGACCGGCTTCACCCTCACCCATTACATCAACACCATGCGCTGTGAATACGCCCAGCGCCTGCTGGAGCAGGGGGAATACAAAGTCAAAGAGGTCGCCCATCTGTGCGGCTTTTCCAACCACTCCTACTTCAGCAGTGTGTTCCGGCAGTACACCGGGCTCTACCCCTCCCAGCTGGCAAGCCGGGAGTAAGAACGTGCATCAGTCCGCCTTATTGTCCTGTCCTGCCCCCATGAATAACGACTCCAAAAATCCCACACATCAACTCCACGAAATTTCACGCCAAAAACCTCCATCAGACTCAGCCCATCCGACCAGATAAAAAGAAAATTTCATTCATTCTTCAGACATCAATCCTTTTATCCATCAGCATCCGAAACCATTGATTTTACTTGCTTTTTATTTCTTCCAGCCAATCCAAGGCATGAAAAAAGAGAGCCTCGGACTTCATAATCCAAGACTCTCTCGTGGTTGTTTTTTTGATGTTTTGCAGGTGAATTGCCGTGAATATCGGAAGTAAAGTGCGTGGGTCTATGCACTCGTTTTCCGATTAGCTGTCACACTTATAGCCAAAGTTCTGGATGGCAGCGGGATTGTCCCGCCAGTTCTCCTTTACCTTCACCCAGGTCTGCAAAAATACCTTGGTCCCCATGAAGCGTTCCATGTCGTGGCGGGCGGAGGTGGACACCTTTTTCAGCATGGTGCCCCCTTTGCCGATAATAATGCCCTTGTGGCTGTTTTTTTCACAGTAAATGGTGGCGTCGCACTCGATGACCTCATCGTCCCGCTCGGCAAAGCGGGTGATCTCCACGGCGGTGCCGTGAGGGATCTCCTTGTCCAGGCACAGCAGCAGCTTCTCCCGCAGGATCTCGGCCATCACCTGCCGCTCGGGCTGGTCGGTGACCATATCTTCGGGGAACAGCTGAGGTCCGGGCTGCAAATACTGCTCCAGCAGGGCGAGCAGCTCCTCCACGCCCTCCCCCCGCTTGGCGGAAATGGGCACCACCGCGTCAAAGCTGTGGGCGGCGCTGTAGCAGGCAATGACCTCCAGCAGGTTCTCTTTCTGCTCCAGCGTATCCACTTTGTTGATGACCAGCACCGCGGGACAGCCCAGCTGTTTGATCCGGCCGATCAGCTCCTGCTCCGGCGCGCCGATGTTGGGGATGGGCTCCACCAGCAGCAGCACCGCGTCCACGTCGGACACACTCTCCTTGACCACGTTCACCATGTAATCTCCCAGCCGGGTGCGCGCCTTGTGCAGACCAGGGGTGTCCACAAAGACAAACTGGTTCTCCCCCCGGTTGAGAATAGCGCAGATGCGGTTGCGGGTGGTCTGGGGCTTGTTGGTGACGATGGCCACCTTCTCCCCCACAAAGGCATTGGTCAGGGTAGACTTGCCCACGTTGGGCCGTCCGCAGATGGTGATGATGCCGGACTTTTTGATCGTTGACATAATAATTGATCCTCAACTTTCTTGAGCATGTATGGAACGTACAGGACGGTTTTGACAAAAAACTGTCGTCCCTCTTGTTTGTTGACAAAACTTGATGTATAATCAGCGTGTTGAAACTTAGGAGGTGTCCCTGTGAAAATCCACAAACTGATCCCTGTGCTTGGCATTCTTATTGCTGTGGCCGTTGTGGCCTTTACAATCTATGCCCATGTGACCACCCCGGTGGAAGAGCCCTCTCACTTTGTCCCCCCCACGCCGGAGGTCAGCGAACCCGCTCCCCCCTGGCAGCCGGGCGTGGAGATCGTGACCCCCATCGCCTGAGCGTTTCTGGCAATTGTGCCGCCCTGTTCTTCGGAACGGGGCGGTTTTTTCATGCGCGGGTGATGCCAAGAGCAGACAGGATGGTCTCCTCCCGGCCGCGCATCTGCTCCTTCATGGGTCCATCGTCCATATGGTCGTAGCCCAGCAGGTGGAGCACCGAGTGGACGGCCAGATAGCAGACCTCCCGCTCCACGCTGTGACCGAATTCCTCCGCCTGCGCCCGGGCGCGCTCCAGCGAGAGCACCATATCCCCCAGCGGCACAAGGCCCGTGTCCGGGTCGGCGTCCTCCTCCCCCGGCTGTTGGCCGGGAGCCAGTTCAAACATGGGAAAGGACAGCACATCGGTGGGCCGGTCCACCCCGCGCATGTCCAGATTGATCTGGTGAATGGCCGCATCGTCGGTGACCAGAACGTTCACCTCACAGGCGCGTTCCACCCCTTCGGCGGACAGGGCGGCAGTGATGACGGCGGTGAGCTGTTCCTCCAGCCCGGAGGGCACGTCCACTTCCGCTTCAAAAATGATTTGGTGGGTCATGTTTATCTCTTCCCCTTCTCCTTGCGCTCCTCATCCACCTCGTAGGCCTTGATGATGCGCTGAACCAGCGCGTGGCGCACCACGTCCGAGTCGGTCAGCCGGCAGATGGCGATGTCCTCCACGCCCCTGAGCACCCGCATGGCCTCCCGCAGGCCGGACACCTTGTCGGCGGGCAGGTCGATCTGGGTGATATCGCCGGTAATGACGATCTTGGAGCCGAAGCCCAGACGGGTGAGGAACATCTTCATCTGCTCCCGGCTGGTGTTCTGGGCCTCGTCCAGGATGATAAAGGAGTCGTCCAGGGTGCGGCCGCGCATATAGGCAAGGGGGGCCACCTCGATGTTGCCCCGCTCCAGATACTTCTGATAGGTCTCCGCACCCAGCATATCAAACAGGGCGGCATACAGGGGGCGCAGGTAGGGGTCTACCTTGGACTGCAGGTCGCCGGGCAGAAAGCCCAGTCGCTCCCCCGCCTCCACCGCGGGCCGGGTGAGGATGATGCGGTTGATCTCCTTGGCCCGGAAGGCGGCCACGGCGGCGGCCACGGCAAGGTAGGTCTTGCCCGTGCCCGCCGGGCCGATGCCCAGAGTGACCACGTTGTTTTTGATGGCCTCCACATACTTCTTCTGACCCAGGGTCTTGGCCTTGATAGGCTTGCCCTTGGCGGTGACGCACAGCACGTCCCCAGCCAATTGACTGATCTGGCTCTCCCTGCCCTCACGCACCAGCTGGATGATATAGCGCACATTCTGCTCGTTGATCACTTCGCCCCGGGCGGACAGGGACATGAGCGCCTCAATGGCCTTGACGGCGTACATCACGCCCTCCCCCTCGCCGGTAACCTTGAGCACGCTGTCCCGGTTGACCACGCTGACGGACAGTTCCTGCTCGATGATGCGGATGTTCTCGTCAAAAGAGCCGAAGATGTTGATGGCCTCCTCCAGACGCTCCATGCTGATGCTCTGTTCGATCATTGGTACACTCCTATCCGGCGGCGCTCTGCCCGCCGACAAATTGCGGCTGTGTGGGGCGGCCGATCTGCTCCCGGCACTCCGCCGTCCCGGTGACGGTGAGCTGTCCATCGGCAATCCGCGCCGACCAGCTGACACACACCACCTCCCCCTCCTGGCCCACCAGCGCTTCCAGCCGGCGATACAGCTGTTGCTCCAGCAGTTGCTGGGCGGCGGCCGTGTCCACCGGGATGGTCTCCGGCTCCCACTGGGACAAGCGCTCCCGCTCCAGACGAATGGGCAGGACCTGTCCCCCGGGCAAGGTGAGGGGATATACTTCTTTTATTTTATCATAACTATCCCAGGAAATGCTACCTTTTCCATAAAAATTGATGCGCCGCTCAAACAGGGTCAGCGACCAGCGGCTCTTCTCCTTCCCCGTATACCGTTTTCCGGTGGTATGCAGAGGAATAGAGGCGGACAGGGTGCGCCAGGTGCGGGCCCACACCTGCCCGTCCGCACGCACGTAGAGATAATGGGGCGGCAGGTCGCTGTACTGGGGTCCCTCCATGGTCACCGTGCCGGAAATGAGCACCTGTCCCTTTGTCACCATGTCCCCCGGCACTACTTTCCCCTGACCGGCCACCGTATCAATGCTCAAAATCAGTCCGTCCGCCGCCGCGCAGATGTCGCTCACCCCCTCCTGGTCCAGCCGCGGGGGGGTGGGCACTTTTTCCGCCACCTGCACCAGAGCCCGGGTGCCGTACAGGTTGATGGTCACCCATTCCAGCTCGTCCAGCGCCCACAAGGTCTCCCGGGCGATGGCCCGGCTGTCCAGCCCGGGCCCGAACGCCCCCGGGCGCAGGCCCTGCCGGCGAAGCTGGGCAAGAATAACCGCGTCGGGCACGCTCTGGTTGCCCTGTATGTCCACATTCAGAACAAAGGAGGAGACCACGCTCACCGCCAGTACCGCCATGCCCAGCCCCAGTAAAAAGGCGTACCGGCGGCGAAAGCGCACCAGAAAATCGGGCAGGCCCACCCGCCGTTCCACCCGGGTCTCACACCCTGCCCGGGGAGCCAGCCCCTGCAGGCGGGACAGATGGCGGCGCACCACCTTCAGCCGCAGTTCCTCCTCCCCCAGCCACTCCACCGCCCAGAACACCACGCCCCGCTGGGCGCACAGGTTGAGCAGCCGCTCCGGGAACGGACCGGTAACGGTGACCGCCGCCCAGCCTCTGGCGTAATTGACCGCGCTCTGCATCCGACCGCCCCCTCACTCCAGCGAAATGGTGGTGATGTGTCCTGTGACCAGCAGGCCGGTGGCATTCATGGTGCGCAGCTGCAGCTCGTCACCGCAGATGCGCACGCAGAACACGCCGCCGCTGACATGGATTTCCTGCGTGCCGTAGGATAAAATACCCCGGTGGTTCTCCATGCGCAGCTGACTGTCCCCCACCAACTCCAACCGGGGCACTCCGGCCACCACGTCCGCGGGCAGGTCAAGCACCTGCGCCGTCCGCTCCAGCAGGGAGGGCCGCCGGCGTCCTTTTGCTTCCATGTGCATCACCTCTCCCCCATGTGTATGAGGGTAGCGGGCAAAACTTGTTTGCCTGCTCACGAAAAAACGAGCCCGGCGCATAGGCGCCGGGCTCGCTGTTCTCTTTTACAGGGCTTTGCCCTTGTAGGTCAGACCTTTGTATTTGGTCACCGGGTCGATGCGCACGTTGTTTACCCGGATCTCATAGTGCAGGTGGTTGCCGGTGGACCGGCCGGTGGAACCCACCAGACCCACCACATCGCCCTGCTTGACGCTGTCTCCCTCTTTCACCGAACGGGAGGACAGATGGGCATACAGCGTGGTATTACCACTGCTGTGACGCACCACCACATAGTTGCCATAGCCCCCCGCGTTGTAGGCAGATGTGAGCACCGTGCCGCTCTTGGCGGCCAGCACTTTGGTCCCCTTGGGGGCGGGGATGTCGATGCCAGTATGGGTGGCCGGCTTTCCGGTGAAGGGGTCGATGCGGCCGGCGTACAGGGAGGACAGGTTCTTATGGCTGGGCAGCGGCCACAGGTAGTCGCTTTCGCTGGACACCGTGGTAGAGCCGGGGTTCTTCTTCTCCAGCTCCGCCAGTTCCCGTTCCTTGCGGGCGATCTCCTCGTCCATGGCCTTGGCCTGAGCTTCCAGTTCCTTGATCTCGTTTTTGGTGTGGGCCTCGTCCTTGGCAAGTTCCGAGATGATGCCGGCGATCTCCTTTTCCTTGACCTCCAGCTCCTTAACGGAGCTCTCCCGAGTGATCTTGGCAGTCTGCCGCTCCGTGCGGGCGCTCTCCAGCTCGGTCTTGTCCGACTGGATCTGCTCCCGTGTGGCCAGCAGGTCATCCATCACATCGTTGTCATAGGCCATGATCTCGTCCATCATGACCAGTCGGTCCAGCAGGTCGGCAAAGCTGGTGGCATTGAACAGCACGCTCCAGTAATTGCTCTGCCCCTCTTCCTCCATATAGCGCACCCGCTGGCAGAACAGTGCAAACAGGCGGGTCTCCTCCTCCTGATTGGTCTGCAGCTCACCCTCTTTCTGGGTGATAAGGGTGTCGTAGGACTTGATCTGACGGTCGATGTTGCCGATCTCGCCCTCAATCACACCGATCTGCTGTTCCAGCACGCCCTTGCGGTTGATGGCGTTCTTCTTCTCTTTTCCAATCTGCTTGAGCTCCTGCTCCAGCGCTTTTTTCTCCTGTTCCAGCTGTGCCGACTCCGCCTTCAGTCCGTCCAGTTCAGACTTGGTGGTGGCATAGCCGGCAGGAGCCAGCACGCCCTGCGCCGACAAAAACACCGTCAGCGTCAGCAGAAGGCTCACCGCCCGGCACACAAACGCCTTTTGTTTCATACCGTGCCTCCTCAAAACAGCACATCAACGGCGCTGAGCACCATGGGGAGCAGCATCAGCACAGCCAGCAGTCCGGCCAGCACCGCGGTCAGCATACGTTGCTTTTTCATCTGTGACACCCTTTCTTACACCTGCAGGAATTTACGAATGGCCAGCAGTGAGCCGCCCACGCCGATCACAAAGCCCGTACCAAGGAAGGTCACAAGGATCTTCCGGGCGATCTCCGCGTAGGGGATCACCGTCACCAGACTCAACCCGTTAGCCTGAATGACCGTGCTGCACACAAAGTGATAAATTCCCCACTGGAGGAAAAAGGCCAGCAGCGAGCCCAGCAGGCCCAGAACAGCGCCCTCCACCACAAAGGGCCAGCGCACGAAGGCGTTGGTGGCGCCGCACATTTTCATAATGGCGATCTCGTCCCTCCGGTAGAAGGTAGCAAGGCGCACGGTGTTGGAAATGATAAATATGGACACCAGCATCAGCACAGCTACCAGCACCAGCGCAACGCCTCCGGCAATGTTTCGCACCAGCACGAAGCCCCGGGCCACCTCCACCTGAGCACTGATGTTGGCCACGCCCTCCAGAGCACGCACCTGCTCCACGGTATCCTCCATCTGCCCGATCTCGTGCACCCGGATGCGGAAGCGGTGGCGCAGGGCAGTAGAGGGCAGCTCATTGAGCAGCTGGTTGCCCTGCCGGTTGGCACGGTACTGCTCCAGCGCCTGCTCCCGGGTGACAAACTCCGCCGAGGACACATTCTCCACCCCCAGCACCTTGGACTCCAGGGCCCGGGCCTGCTCGGTGGTATAGGTCTCATCAATGTAGGCCAGAAACTCGTTTTCCGCCTCCAGCTTGCCCAGCATATGCTCCAGATTGACCGCCAGCAGAGTAAAGGTACCCATAATGAGCAGGCAGCCCACGATCATGCATATGGCGGAAAAGGACATCATGCCGTGGTTTTTTACGCCGCGGACGCCCTCGCCCAGATAGTAGCCCATACTAATCCTTCTCATTGTAATACCCGCCCATCTCATCGCTGATGATCACACCGTCACGAATGGCGACCACCCGTTTGTTCATGCTGTCCACCAGCTTGTCCTCATGGGTGACTACCAACACGGTGGTACCCATGTCGTTTATCATACTCAGCAGGGTCATGATCTCTTTGGATCTCTCGGGGTCCAGATTGCCCGTGGGCTCGTCGGCCACGATCATGCTGGGGTTGTTCATCAACGCGCGAGCGATGGCCACACGCTGCTGCTCGCCACCGGACAACTGATCCGGGTAGCAGTCGGCCTTGTCCGTCAGCCCCACCAGATCCAGCATATAGGTCAGCCGGCGGCGGATCTCCCGCTTGGACGCGCCCACCGCCCGCATCACGAAGGCCAGATTTTCCCGCACGGTCTTCTTTTCGATCAGGCGGAAGTCCTGAAACACCACACCCAGAGTCCGGCGCATATAGGGCACCTGACGGGGGTGAATGGTGTTCAGGTTATAGCCGTTGACCATCAGTCGGCCGCTGGTGGGAGCGATCTCTGCCGTGATCAGCTTGATAATGGTGGATTTGCCCGAACCGGACGTTCCCACCAGAAACACAAACTCTCCATCGTCGATGCGCAGGTTGACCCCCCGAAGGGCATTGGTCCCGTTGTCATATTCCTTTTCAATATCGATCAGCCGGATCATACTGCTCATTCACCCATTTCTCATCCCGATTATGTATCGCTGCACGTCTTTTTCATGTTACCATATCTTCCGAATTATGTAAATGACATTTTTGTGGAAAACACCCTTTTCTTCCCCGTCGTCCGTCCGGTATCTCCAGCGATTTCTGCCAAAAAACAGAGGCCGCTTCCATCGGAAGCGGCCCCTGGGGTCACTGCGGTATTCAGGATTCGATGCCCCGGGAGATCAGGTACTTTTTGACCATGAGCGCCACCTTGAAGGTGATGGCGTCATCAAACTCCCGCAGGTCAAGGCCGGTAAGCTTTTTGATTTTTTCCAGACGATAGACCAGCGTGTTGCGGTGGACGAACAGCTTGCGGGCCGTTTCGGACACGTTGAGGTTGTTTTCAAAGAACTTGTTGATGGTCAGCAGGGTCTCCTGATCCAGCGCATCGATGGGGTTCTTCTTGAACACCTCCTGCAGGAACATCTGGCACAGGGTGGTGGGCAGCTGATAGATCAGGCGGCCGATACCCAGATTTTCATAGTTGATGATGGCCTTCTCCGTGTCAAACACCTTGCCCACATCGATGGCCACGCCAGCCTCTTTATAGGCCCGGGCCAGGTCACGGATGTGATTGACCACAGTGCCGATGCCGATGACCACCTTGATGCCCAGCTCCTGGGCAACGGTGTCGGCGATCTGCCGGGCGATCTTATGCAGATCCTTGGTCTCCGCATTTTCAGGCAGCTGCTTGATCAAAGCCACGTCCGTTTCGTTGATGGACAGGACAAAATCATTCTGCTTGTCGGGAAACAGGCTCTGGATCACGTCGATGATGGCGATATCCGCAGGGTCCAGCTGACGCACCAGGAAGGCGGCGCGGGGCACCTCGGACACAAAGTGCAGCTCTTTGGCCCGGGTGTAGATGTCGCCCAGCAGCATATTGTCCGAGATGATGTTTTTGACAAAGGTGGTTTTGTCGTGCTTTTCCTCATAATAGGCCTTGGCACCGTTGAAGGCGACCACAGCCATGGCGCACAGCATTTCCGCCTGCTCGTCCTCACCCTGCACGAAGGCGGCATAATCAAACTGAGCGCCCCAACCCATCAGAGGCTTGAAGGTCCGTCCCTCCCAGGCCACACCCTGGGCACCGGCGGCATCCACCGCCTCCACCGCGCCGGGCCACTGTTCACCCATCAGCGCAAGCTCGCTGCAGGCGACCACGTTGCCCTGGGCGTCCATCACGCCGATCACGCGGGTCACATTTTCCTTCATCTGGAGCACAAGGCTTTGAAAGATCCGGTTTGCCACAAATATCCCCTCCTGATTTTGGAAGCGTTGTACGCTCCCATTATAAAGGGAGTGTCGGTCATTTTGCAAGAGTTTTTTTCCTTTTTTTGTTGAAATTGCCGAATACTGTCCCCATCACCGGTCCACAGCCCCCCGCAGGGCGGTCAGCTCCTCCCCCGTCAGCTCCCGCCAGGCGCCCGAGGTCAGTTCCTCATCCAGGGTCAGCGGGCCCATGGACAGGCGCTTGAGATAGGTCACCGGCTTGCCCCGGGCCGCCAGCATACGCTTGACCTGATGAAATTTCCCCTCCCGCAGGGTGACAAGGCAGCGCCCCTCCCCCAGCAGTTCCAGACCGGCAGGCATGCACTCCAGCCCGTCCTCCAGCACCATGCCCTGGGCGAAGGCGTCCACATCCTCCTCATCGGGCCGGCCCTCTACGTGGGCCAGGTACACCTTATCCACATGGCTTTTGGGGGCAAGCAGGCGGTGGGCCAGCTCCCCGTCATTGGTCAGGAGCAGCAATCCCTCCGTGTCCTTGTCCAGCCGCCCCACCGGAAACAGGCCTTGACGGCGATAGTGCTCGGGCAGCAGGTCCAAAACCGTGGTCTGACGCTTATCCTCGGTGGCAGAGAGGATGCCTCCCGGCTTGTGCAGCATCAAATAGGTCATGCCGCCGCCCACGGGCTGTCCGTCCACCCGAATATCCGCCCCCTCGCCGCATTTGCACTCCGGCTCCCGGGCCGTCTCCCCGTCCACCTGTACCCGTCCCTGACGAACGAGCTGCTTGACCTCTTTTCGGCTCCACCGCCCGGTAGCTGCCAGTCGCTTGTCCAGCCGCTCCATATACACACCTTCTTTCCTTGTCCCCTATTGTAGCATATTTTCCCGGTGCTGTGCATAACCATGAACAAACATTGTGCCGGAAGGAGTAATGACATCATGCTGATCCTCACCGCCAAGCTCCCCCGCCGCAGGTTGGCGGCGTGGGCTCTGGCCGCCGCCGCGCTGTGCGGCTGCGCCCTGCTGCTGAACACCAACGCACTGCGTCTGCTTCACGGTCCGCAGGTCACCGCCGCCGCACTGGGCCGTCGGTCTCTGAAAACCGAACAGGACCGGCTGGAGTTGCTGCGCGCCTGCGGCTGGGAGGTGGACCCCGCCCCCCTCTCCGTGGAGGAACTTCAGCTGCCCGAGCAGTTTGACCCGGATATGGAGGAGTACCTCACCCTGCAGCGCCAACAGGGTTTTGACCTTGCCGACTGTGCCGGCAAGCGGGTCAAGCGCTACACCTATGCCATCACCAACTACCCCACCGGCCAGAGGGACGTACAGGTCAACCTGCTGGTCCGCCGCAACACGCTGGTGGGCGGCGAGGTGGTCTGCCCCCGCGTGGACGGATTTATGCACGAACTGCAGCGCCTGGAAAACACACAAACGCCCGGGTAATCTCCGGGCGTTTGAATTTTACTGTTTGTCCACAATGTGCACGTTCACATGATCATAGGTCATCTCCACACCCGCTGCGTCAAAGGCGGGCTTGAGGTCGTTCATCAGGCCAAAATACACATCCCAATAGTCACCGGCCGCACACCACACGCGAACGGTGTACTCAATGCTGCTGGACCCGTAGGCGGACACGGTAACAAAGGGCTCCGGCTGGGTGTGGATGCGGCTGTCGGCGGCGATGAGGCCGTTGATGGTGTCCTTGACCGTCTGAAGGGGGGCGTCATAGCTGGCGGTCACCTTCAGCTCCACCCGGCGGGTATCCTTCCCGTTGTAGTTGACGATACGGGCGGAGGCAATGTCGCTGTTTGGCACATGGACCACCTTGTTGTCCGGGGTGACCAGCACCGTATAGGCCAGTCCCACCTCCTGCACCGAGCCACTGTTGGCCCCGGCCTCCACGTAGTCACCGGCGGCAAAGGGCTTGGTGATCAGCAGTTGGATGCCACCGGCCAGATTGGACAGGGTGTTCTGCAGCGCCAGGGACACGGCCAGACCGGCCACACTCAGCAGGGCGATCAGACTGGTCACATCGATGCCCAGCGAACCCAGCACGATCAGAACGGCGATAAAGTACAGCACCACCCGCAGCATGGACTGAATGAACCGGCTCAGGGTGGTTTCCAGACGGCTGCGGTTAAGCACACGGGCGATCACGCCCCCGATCACTTTTACCGCAATCAGGCAGATGACCACCGTGAACAGCACCTTGAGCAGCAGTCCCAGAGAGATATTCAAGGTGAAGGAACCGAACACATTCCCCACCGTGCCCAACGCTTGATCAACACTCATGTTTTGTGTCCTCCTTTGGATTCATTCTCCGCTTCCGATGTAGCGTTTGATGCAGGAAAAAGTCTCCTCGCTCAAAGCGTGCTCTATGCGGCAGGCATCGCTGGCTGCCGTCTCCGGGGAGACCCCCAGCCCGGTCAGCCATTGGGTGAGCAGGCGGTGGCGCTCATACATGGTGCGGGCCACCCGCTCCCCCTCCTCCGTCAGGCGGATGCCGCCGGAACGTTCCATCTCAATATAGCCGTCTGCGCGCAGAATGGACATGGCCCGGCTGACCGAGGGCTTGGAAAAGCCCATATGCTGCGCCACATCGATGGAGCGCACAGCGCCTTTGCTCTGCTGCAGGATCAGTATCGTTTCCAGATAGTCTTCACCGGATTGATGCAGATGCATGGACCCACCTCATTCATAAAATGATGCCTGTTTTCGGCATTATACCATACGTTCCCGCTCCGCGCAAGGCGAAACCATACGAGCGCGCCGGCACACTGCCGGCGCGCCCGCATTTCTCATCGACCCAACGCCAGGTCGTACAGCTCGTTTTTGGACAGGCCCAGCTCCCGGGCGGCCTGCTTCACCGCGTCCTTGAGGGAAGCGCCCTCATCCCGCAGGGCAAGCACCCGGACAAGACCGTCCTCCAGCGTGGCCTGCGCCTCTTCCACCGGATCGGCCCCTCGGACCACCAGCACGAACTCCCCCTTGGGCTCCTTTTCCTGATACCATTCCACCGCCTGTCCCAGGGTCATTCGCAGCACCTGCTCGTGCAGCTTGGACAGCTCCCGGCACAGGGACACGGGGCGTTCCGCTCCAAAGGTGTCCCGCAGGTCACTCAGTGTGGCGGACAGCTTGTGGGGCGCCTCATAGAACACCATGGTGCGCTCTTCCCCCTTCAGGCTGTCCAGATGCGCCTTGCGGTTCTTCTTGTTCATGGGCAAAAAGCCCTCAAAGGTGAACCGGTCGGTGGGCTGGCCGGACACGGCCAGCGCCGTTACAAGGGCGCAGGGGCCGGGAATGGCCACCACATCAATACCCTGGGCGGCACATTGGGCCACCAGTTCCTGCCCGGGGTCGGAGATGGCGGGGGTGCCCGCATCGGTGACCAGGGCGCAGCTCTCCCCAGCCAGCAGTCGGTCCAGCACCGCCTGACCACCCACTTGGGTATTGTGGCGATAGTAGGACACCATGGGCTTTTTCAGCCCCAGATGGTTGAGCAGCTTCAGGGACACCCGGGTATCCTCCGCGGCGATAAAATCCGCCTGGGCCATGGTGTCCGCCATGCGGGGGGAAATATCCCCCAAATTACCGATGGGGGTGGGAACGAGATAGAGCGTACCGGCCATTTCGACCACTCCTTGTTTCTCAGATGATCTTCAGCAGCACCAGTGCAAACAGCACAAAGGTGATCAGCAACGCCAGTGCAAACAGCACAAAACCGCCGCTGAACTTCTTCCCCTGCCCGCCCTGGGACGGCGGCACCAGACCGGCCCGGCGCAGGGCGGTGACCACCGGCTTGTAAAGCAGCAGGGTGGCCGCCATGTTCAGGCCGCCCTTGGTCAGATTGAAGGGCAGGAACACGGGCAGCAGCATGGATGCAATAACCTCCCGGGGCGTGCCTTGATACAGGGGGGTGATGAGGTAGTTCCACAGCACCATCACCAACGTCAGCACCACCGTTCCTACAGCCAGACCAATGACCGCCCCCTGCTTGGAATGGTGCTTTTTGTACACATAACACGCCGGGCAGCAGAAGCTTGCCGTGGCCGCAATGTTCATAATCAGGCCATAGGGTCCCGTGCCGCTGTAGGTGAAAAACTCCACCACCGGGACCAGAACCGACAGGATAATGGCAGCGGCAGGGCCAAGAGTAAAGCCGCCGATGCAGATGACCACGCTTTTGAACTCAAAGTCCAGAAACCCGATGACACTTGGAATGGCCTTGCATAAATAGGTCACTACCCAGGCCACCGCGGTGAGCATGGCCAATGTGACCACAGTACGGGCGTTGAGCCACTTGCGGTTTGCATTTTGAGACATAAAAAACACTCCTTCATGTTGTTTCGACGCCCAAAAGACGAAATGCCTTCCAGGTGTTAAAACGCATGAGGAGATGCACACAGTTTATAACACACATCTTCTTCCATCCGGACTATACCGTTGGTCCCGGAGTTGCACCGGGTCAGCGAACGCACAAGGCGTTCGGTCGCGGACTGTACCGCCAGTGGGGACTTTCACCCCGCCCTGAAGACATTTTGTTTGGTTGTCACTGCTATTATACGACAGTGGCAGGCAAAATGCAACCCCCGGAAGGCCATTCCGGGGGCTGCGACAAAACACAGGTGGGCTCAGCCGTTTTTGCTCAGCTGACGAATGCAGCTCAGGCACACATTTTTATTGTGGAAGGAGACGACATCCCCCGCGTCATCGCAGAAGATGCAGGCAGGCTGATACTTGCGCAGCACGATGCTCGCCCCGTCCACATAAATTTCCAGCGCGTCCTTGGGCTCAATGTCCAGGGTGTGACGCAACTCGATGGGCAGCACGATGCGCCCCAGCTCGTCCACCTTGCGCACAATACCGGTGGATTTCATATCCCGTTCATCCTTTCTGTCCCGGCCTTGCGGCCTGTTTTCTTCTTCTATTATACGCTTCCATTTTTGGATGTCAACGGTAAAAAAAGAAAATTTTGTAAATTAAGTAAATATAATGCCATAAATAGTAAATATTTGGAAATCCCAGCCGTCAGGTCAGGCATGTTTCCCTGCCTCAAGCCATATTCCTTGGACAGAGAGGAGCTGGTGGGATGACCATGTCGGTGATTTGGACGGGAATGGTGGCCTTGTCCGTGGTATGTGCGCTGGTCACAGGGCGCACGGCGCAGACGGCGGCCGCCGCGCTGGAGGGGGCCCGGGCGGCTGTGGAGCTGTGCCTGTCCATCGGAGGCATGCTGTGCCTGTGGTCGGGGGTGCTGGAGGTGATGCGGCGGTGCGGACTGGCAGAGAAGCTCTCCCGGCTGCTGCGGCCGGTGCTCCGGCGTCTGTACCCTTCCGTGGCGCAGGACTCGGAGGTGATGGACAGTATCGCCGCCAACGTCTCGGCCAATCTGCTGGGCCTTGGCAACGCGGCCACTCCGCCGGGACTCAGGGCCGCCCGCGCCATTCAGCGCCGGGGCGGGCGCAAAGCCCAGGACGCCCTTTGCATGCTGGTGGTGTGCAACACCGCCTCCATCCAGCTTATCCCCACCACGGTGGCGGCGGTGCGTGCCGCCGCGGGAGGGGCCGCCCCCTTTGACATTCTGCCCGCCGTCTGGCTGGCCTCGGTTATTTCGGTGCTGGTAGGCATCGGGGCGGTGAAGCTGTTGGGCAAACTTTGGAGGAACTGAGATGTGGAGTTTGGTGTGTTCCATGCTCATTCCCCTGCTGCTGGCCCTGATCGCCCTGTATGCCATGGCTCGCCGGGTGGACGTGTACGACGGACTGGTCCACGGCGCAGGTGAGGGGATGTCCACCTTGGGCCGCATCCTTCCCGCGCTGGTGGCGCTGCTGACGGCGGTGCATATGTTGCGCGCCTCGGGCGCGCTGGAGCTGGCCTCCCAGGTGCTCGCCCCGGCTTTGGAGTGGCTGGGCATCCCCCCGGAAACCGCCGCGCTGATGCTGGTGCGTCCGGTAAGCGGCAGCGCCGCGCTGGGCGTGGGCTCGGAACTGATCACCCAATACGGCCCGGACTCCTATCTGGGCCGGGTGGCGGCGGTCATGCTGGGCTCCACCGAAACCACCTTTTACGCCATCGCAGTCTATTTCGGCGCCGCCGGGGCCACCCGCACCCGATATGCCGTCCCCGCCGCCCTGTGCGCCGACCTGGCCGGATTTATTGCCTCAGCGTGGGCAGTAAGGATTTGTTTTGGAACCGGGTGACATTTGATTTGATTTGTGGTAGAATGATAAATGAGAAAAAAGGGGGTGTTCCTGATGTGCGTGGAAGTGGACCGCAGCACCTTTGTCCTGCCCCGCCGCCCCCGGGACGCCCACAAGGGCACGTTCGGCCGGGTGGGCATCTGGGCGGGCAGCGTGGGCTATACGGGCGCCCCGGTTTTTGCCGCCCGGGCCGCGGTACGCACCGGCTCAGGGCTGGTCTTCCTCCATGTGCCGGAGGAGATCTGGAGCGTTGTCGCCGTCAAATGTGACGAAGCCATGCCCTTTCCCCTGTCCGCCGACCTGGCCGACCGCATGAGCCGGTGTGACGCCGCCCTGATCGGGCCGGGCCTCGGCCCGGATGAACCGGTGCGTGAGCAGGTACGGTCCCTCTCCCTTCAGCTGGACCTCCCTCTGGTGCTGGACGCGGACGGGATCAACGCCTTTGCTCCCTGCCCCCAACATCTGCGCTGCCGCACCGCACCCACCATACTCACCCCCCATGAGGGGGAATTTGCCCGACTGACGGGCTGCTCCCTGCCCGTGGGTCACCGGATATCTGCCGCCATACAAACCGCGGAGGACTTTGGCTGCGTGGTGGTGCTCAAGGGCCACCGCACCGTCACCGCCG
>JAZNMM010000046.1:0-21428 GCA_045579605.1 Lawsonibacter sp. | reverse complement strand
CGCGCGGGACTTTTGCTGTTATGCCTGCACGTCCTTGTGATAGGTCTCACAGGTGCATTTTTTCCACTTCAGGCCGCTGCCGCAGGGGCAGGGGTCGTTGCGGCCGATCTTCACGGCCTTTTTCACCGGCTGTCTGGCGACGGTGCCGTCCCCGCCGGCGGACTCCGAGGTGACCTTGGCCACCCGCTCGCGCTTGATCTCCTCGTCCTTGCGCAGGCGGACGGTGAACAGACGGCGCAGGGTTTCCTCTTGAATGGCGGCGATCATCTGCTCGAACATCTCGAAGCCCTCGCGCTTGTACTCCACCACGGGGTCGTTCTGGCCGTAGGCCCGCAGGCCGATGCCCTGCTTGAGCTCGTTCATGGCGTCGATCTGGTCCATCCAGTACTCGTCCACCACCCGGAGCATGATCACCCGCTCCAGTTCCCGCATGAGGGGAGCGCCCAGTTCCTCTTCCTTGGCATCGTAGACTGCCCGGGCCCGGTCGCACACCAGCTCCACCAGCTCGTCCGCGGTGAGACTGGCCAGTTCCTCGTCACTCAGCTCCAGCTCGTCCGGGGCAAGGAACATGGTGCGGAACAGGGACACCGCCTCCCGGAAGGTATCAGCATCCATGTGCTTCTGCTCGCCCATGTGGCCGCGGATGGCCGAATCGATCATGGTGTGGAGCATATTGCGGATGCTCTCCTGCAGGTCGCTTCCGCCCAGCACCTGAGCGCGCTGGTCGTAGATGACCTTGCGCTGGGTGTTCATCACGTCGTCGTATTCCAGCACGCTCTTGCGGGTCTGGAAGTTGCGGGACTCCACCTGCTTCTGGGCGTTTTCAATGGCGCCGGAGAGGATCTTGGCGTCAATGGGGGTGTCCTCGTCGATGCCCAGCCGCTCCATCATATTCATTACCCGCTCCGAGCCGAACAGACGCATGATATCGTCCTCCAGCGACAGGTAGAAGCGGGTCTCGCCCGGGTCGCCCTGACGGCCGGCACGGCCGCGGAGCTGGTTGTCGATGCGCCGGGACTCGTGGCGCTCGGTGCCCAGGATGAACAGGCCGCCCACGTCCCGCACCCGGTCGGCTTCGGCGCGGATGGCGTCCTTGTACTTGGCCTCGGCCTCGGTGAACATCTTTCGGGCGTTGAGAATATCCTCGTTGTCCGTGTCGGCAAAGCCGGTGGCCTCGGCAATGAGCTCGTCGGACAGACCGGCGCGGCGCAAATCGGCCTTGGCCAGGAACTCCGCGTTGCCGCCCAGCATGATGTCCGTGCCGCGGCCGGCCATGTTGGTGGCCACGGTGACGGCGCCGAACTTGCCCGCCTGGGCCACGATCTCCGCTTCCTTTTCGTGGTTCTTGGCGTTGAGCACGTTGTGCTTGATGCCCCGGCGGCGGAGCATATCGCTGATCAGCTCGGACTTTTCGATGGACACGGTGCCCACCAGCACGGGCTGGCCCTTCTCATAGCAGATTTGGATCTGGTCCAGAATGGCCTTGTACTTGCCCCGTTCGTTCTTGTACACCACGTCAGGCTGGTCCCGGCGGGCGAGGGGACGATTGGTGGGGATCTCCACGATGTCCAGCTCGTAGATGGTGCCGAACTCCTCCTCCTCGGTCATGGCGGTGCCCGTCATGCCGGAGAGCTTGTCGTACAGACGGAAGTAGTTCTGGAAGGTGATGGTGGCCAGGGTCTTGGACTCATTGGCCACGGTGACGTGCTCCTTGGCCTCAATGGCCTGGTGCAGACCCTCGTTGTAGCGCCGACCGAACATCAGGCGGCCGGTGAACTCGTCCACGATGATGACCTGACCGTCCTTGACCACGTAGTCGATGTCCCGCTTCATCACACCGTGGGCCTTGATGGCCTGATTGATGTGGTGGGACAGGGTGGTGTTCTGGGGGTCGCCCAGGTTTTCAATGTTGAAGGCCTGCTCCGCCTTGGCGATGCCACGGGCGGTGAGGGTGGCCGTCTTGGCCTTCTCGTCCACCACATAGTCCGCGTCCAGCGAGGGGTCCTCCTCCTGCTTGGCGTCCACCTTGGCGATACGGATGCCCTTGAGCCGGTTGACGAACTGGTTGACCACGGTGTACAGCTGGGTGGACTTTTCTCCCTGACCGGAGATAATGAGGGGGGTGCGGGCCTCGTCCACCAGGATGGAGTCCACCTCGTCCACGATAGCAAAGGCGTGGCCCCGCTGGACCAGCTCCTGAGAGTAGATGGCCATGTTGTCGCGCAGGTAGTCAAAGCCGAACTCGTTGTTGGTTCCGTATGTGATGTCGGCAAGATACGCGTCCTTCTTGGCCTGGCCCATCACCCCGTGGATGATGAGACCCACGCTCAGACCCATGAAGCGGTACACCTTGCCCATCCACTCCGAGTCGCGCTTGGCCAGATAGTCGTTGACGGTGACGATGTGCACGCCCCGCCCGGACAGGGCGTTGAGGTAGGCGGGCAGGGTGGCCACCAGGGTCTTGCCTTCACCGGTCTTCATCTCGGCGATGCGGCCCTGATGGAGGATGATGCCGCCGATGAGCTGGACCCGGTAGTGCCGCATGCCCAGCACGCGCCATGCAGCCTCCCGGCAGGCGGCAAAGGCCTCGGGCAGGATGTCGTCCAGGGTCTCGCCCTTGGCAAGGCGAGCCTTGAATTCGGGGGTCTTGGCCTGAAGCTGGGCGTCGGTGAGGGACTTATATTCCTCCTCCAGCGCCTCGATTTTGGCCACCAGCGGCTCGATGGATTTCAGCTCCCGCTGGGAGCGGGTGCCGAACAGCTTGGTAATGATACTCATAAAAACACACCTCACGGTTTGTACGGGACACAAAAAATCATCTTAGTATACCACATTCTTGTCCCGGAAGAAAGAACAATTTGTAAATTACAGCCCAAATAAATGGGAGAATTTGTGTGCAAACAGCCAAAAAATCCGCCTGACAGGAATGAATGTCCGCGGGGAGTTGACAAAGCGGATCGAATGTAGTATCATCATTGTCACAACTGAACAGGACAGACGAAGCGTGCAGGAAAACGGCCTTGGCCTACCGAAGGAGTAACACTCTCAGGTATCCCGCTGGGATAAGGACTGTGCGCGGATGTAACTCTGGAGAAGCTCGCAAAACGGGGGCCGAAGGGGCAAAGTGGGGGAAACCCGCCAATCTCTCAGGCAAAAGGACAGAGGATCACAAAACGCATGGGGGCGGTGTATACCGGCCGTGTTTTGTTATCTTTTATTACCGTGGAGCGTGTGCGTCCACGGTTCTTTGTTGTCTTTGTCCTGAAGGAAAGAAAGGAAGTTTTAAGAGTGGAAAAGTCTTTAGGTTTTTTTGAGCTTATCGGCGAAATGTTTCAAGCGGGAAATTACTTGGGAATTGTTGAACTCATCAACGGCAAGCTCAACGACTTTGCATGGGGGCCCATTATGCTGGCCCTGCTCATCGGCACCGGCGTGTATCTGACCATCCGCACCCGGTGCATTCAGGTGACCAAGTTCGGTTACATCATGAAGAACACTGTGGGTTCTCTGTTCACCAAGAAGAACAAGGACTCCGGCAAGAATCTGACCGCTTTCCAGGCCGTCAGCACCGCTATGGCGGGCACGGTGGGCACCGGCAACATCGCCGGCGTTACCGGCGCCATCTTCGTGGGTGGCCCCGGCGCCGTGTTCTGGATGTGGGTGTCCGCTTTCTTCGGCATGTGCACCAAGTACGCCGAGATCGCCCTGTCCATGAAGTACCGCGTCAAGGAAGACGGCGTATATAAGGGCGGCCCCATGTACGCCATTGAAAAGGGCCTGGGCAAGAACTGGAAGTGGCTGGCCGTCATCTTTGCCATCCTGGGTGGCCTGACCTCCTTCGGCATCGGCAACATCGCCCAGTCCAGCGAGATCGCCGGCGCGGTCAACAGCCTGTCCGGTGGCCGCATTTCCTTGCTGGTTGCCGGCATCATTCTGGCTGTTGTGGTGGCCTTTGTGGTGCTGGGTGGCGTCAAGCGCGTGGGCCAGGTGACCAGCTACATGGTGCCCTTCATGTCCATCTTCTACGTGCTGGCCGGCATCGCCGTTGTGGTGCTGAAGATCACCGAGGTGCCCGCCGCCTTCGCAACCATCTTCAAGAGCGCGTTCAGCTTTGAGGCTGTGGGCGGCGGCGTGTTCGGCTACGCCATCATGGTCGCCATGCGCCAGGGCTTTGCCCGCGGCGTGTTCTCCAACGAGGCCGGTATGGGCTCGGCTCCCATCGCCCACGCCGCTTCCGCCACCGAGGAGCCTGCCGAGCAGGCTATGTGGGGCGTATTTGAGGTGTTCTTTGACACCATCGTCATCTGCTCCATCACTGCGCTGACTGTGGTTCTGTCCGGCATGGAGCTGAGTTCTGATGCTCTGGGCGCATTCGCATCCAAGGGCGCTGCTGCGGTTGCCGCGTTCAACTCCATCCTGCCCGGTACTCTGGGTGGTACTATCATTCAGATCAGCCTTGTATTTTTCGCCCTGTCCACCATCCTCAGCTGGAGCTACTACGGCGAGCGCTGCTGGGGCTACCTGACCAACAATAACAAGGTGTTCGACCTGTGCTACAAGATCATCTTCGTGCTGGTGTGCGTCGTGGGTGCCACCGGCTCCGGCACTCTGATGTGGGACATCTCCGACACTCTGAACGGCCTGATGGCCCTGCCCAACCTGGTTGCCCTGCTGCTGCTGTCCGGTGTTGTGACCAAGATCACCAAAGACTATTTCTATTCCGATAAGATCAAGAAGTAAATTTCCCTCTCTGTTTTTGCCCGGATGACAAGGACTGCCCTATGGCACGAAGCCCTTGTCATCCGGGCGATTTTCTGGTTTAATAGAGAGAAACAAATGCGAAGAGGGTGCATGCCATGACAGACGCAAAAAAGAATGCCGTCCACACGCTGGACATCACCGGCTACACCGCCGAAGGAATGGGTGTGGCCCGACTGGAGGACGGTCGGGTGGTTTTTGTGCCCAACACCATCCGGGGGGAGCGGTGGCAGGTGCAGCTGCTCAAGGTCAACAAAAACGTGGCCTGGGGCCGGGCGGTAAAGCCTGTGCTGGAGTCTGCCTGCCGGGTGCCTTCGGACTGTCCTCACTCCGGCCCCTGCGGCGGCTGTCAGTTTCGTCACATGGACTACGCCGAGGAGTTGGAAGCCAAGCGCCAACGGGTGGAGGACGCTCTGCGCCGTGTGGGCGGAGTGGACATCACCGTGGACACCATTCACGGGGCGGCGGACACCCACCGTTATCGCAACAAAGTGCAGTTCCCCGTGGCACAGGGGAAGGGGGGCGTGAATGTGGGGCTGTTTCGCGCCCGCAGTCACGATGTCATCGATGTCCCCGACTGCCTGCTCCAGTCCAAGGATGCCAACCGGCTGGGCCGGGCGCTGAAAACATGGATGGAGCGGGGCGGCGTGTCCGCCTATGACGAAGGTGCCGGCAAGGGCCTGGTCCGCCACCTGTATGTGCGCACCAACCGGGCGGGGGAGAGCCTTGCCTGTGTGGTGGTCAACGGGAAAAAACTGCCCGACGAGATGGGGCTGGTAAGCGCCCTGCGGGACTGCGTTTCCGGTCTTGTGGGCGTGGTGCTCAACGTCAACCGGAAGGATACCAACGTGATTCTGGGGGACAGTTACCGCACCCTGTGGGGGCGGGACTGGCTGGAGGAGGCGCTGTGCGGGCTGACCTTCCGGCTGTCGGTGCCCTCCTTTTTCCAAATCAACCGGGAGCAGACCGAAGTGCTCTACGGCCGGGCGGTGGACTTTGCCGGCCTGACCGGGAGCCAGACGGTGCTGGACCTGTACTGCGGTATCGGCACCATCAGCCTGACCATGGCCCAAAGGGCGGGGAGAGTCATCGGTGCGGAGATCGTGCCCGAGGCCATTGAGGATGCCAAGGGGAATGCCCGGCGCAACGGCGTGACCAATGCGGAATTCTTCTGCGGAGACGCGGGGGAGATCGCACATAAGCTGGCCGCCGAAGGGGTGCGCCCGGATGTGATCTGCGTGGATCCGCCCCGCAAGGGACTTGCCCCGGACGTGCCCGACCTTCTGGCGGATATGGCCCCGAAGCGCATCGTCTATGTCTCCTGTGACCCGGCCACCCTGGCCAGGGATGTGAAGCGGCTGGGTGAGCGAGGGTATATGGTTGTCCGCGCCGAGGCGGTGGACCTGTTCCCGCGGACGCAGCACGTGGAGAGCGTTTTGCTGCTGGAAAAGGAGAGCAGATAACGGTAGACAACCCCCTGAAATTGGTATAAAACAGCACGGCCCCGCGTGAACGCAAGAGAAAAGACAAAGGAGATTACCATGGACACCCTGTTTATCATGCTGAAAAACGTCATCATCTTCGTCCTGCTGGCGGTGCCCGGCTACCTGCTGGTGCGGGGCAAGTTGCTGGGGGGCAAGGAGTCGGGCACTGTGTCCAAGCTGCTGACCAACGTGGGCATGCCCTTCCTCATTCTGTCCAGCACCCTGAAGCTGGAGTTCAGCGGCGAGTTTACCAAGTCCATCATCGTTGCCGGCGTGGTGGGCGCGCTGTTTATCGTGGCCATGTTCCTGCTGTCCGCCGTTCTGGTGCCGGGCGAATCGGACCTGAAGCGCCGGGGAATGATGCGCTTTTGCATGATTTTTGCCAACAACGGCTTTATCGGCATTCCTCTGGCCCGTGCCGTGTTTGGGGAGGCATCCCCGGTCATGGCCTACCTCATTATCCACAACATCATTATGAACGTGCTCATGTTTACTCTGGGCGTGTACCTCATTTCCGGGGACAAGGGCACCATCAACGTGAAAAAGGCCGTGCTCAACCCGGTGTTGATCTCCTTTATCATCGGTATCCTCCTCAACGTGGCCGGTGTGAGCCGTGCTGTGCCCGAGGTGCAGACCTATGCCACCCACTTCAGCAACATTGTCACCCCCCTGTCCATGGTCATTCTGGGCATGAAGCTGGCGGGTGTGGAGTTTGGCCGCCTGCTGTCCTCCGGACGGATGTACTACGTATCCGTCATGCGGCTGGTGGTGTTCCCTGTTTTGATCGTGGCGGTGGCTTACCTGCTGCAGGGGATCCCCGCGCTGAGCCTGAGTGCGGATTCCGTGATCGCGTTCTTCGTGGCCTTCGCCATGCCCACGGCGGGTCTGGCCTCTGCCTTCTCCGACCAGTACGACGGCGACACCGACAACGCCGTTATCTTCACTCTGGGCACCACCGTCCTGTCCGTGGCCACCATTCCGGTATTCTACTGGGTGCTGTGCCTGTTTGTGTAACCATTGCTGTACCGCCCGCCGTGTCTTGCGGCGGGCGGTTTTATGCCCAAATCAGACTTTCTTTTTGGAAAAGGGTATGATATAATACAAACTGTATTGGTATGCCGCGGGCGTGCCCACCCCAGCCTCCGGGGAACAGGAGGCCGGCGCTTCATTCAAGTGCTGCACGAGTAAAGGAAGAACCGCATGACATTTCGTGAACTGGGGCTCATCGCCCCCATCCTGAATGCGTTGGAGGAGCAGGGCTACCAGCGCCCCTCGCCCATTCAGGAAAAGGCCATCCCGCCGGCCCTGACGGGGCGGGACGTTTTGGGCTGCGCCCAGACGGGCACGGGCAAGACCTGTGCCTTTGCCACCCCCATTCTCCAGCGCCTGCACGCAAACCGGGTGCAGGGGCGGCCCATCCGCTCTCTTATTCTCACCCCCACCCGGGAATTGGCCATCCAGATCGGAGAGAGCTTCGCCGCCTACGGCAAACACCTGCCCCTGCGCACCGCCGTTATCTTCGGTGGTGTGGGTCAGGGGCCTCAGGTGGAGCAGCTGAAAAAAGGGGTGGACGTTCTGGTGGCTACCCCCGGACGGCTGGGTGACCTGTATCAGCAGAAGCTGCTGGACCTGTCCCAAATTGAGATCTTCGTGCTGGATGAGGCGGACCGGATGCTGGACATGGGCTTTATCCACGATGTGAAGAAAATTCTCAAGTGGCTGCCGGACAAAAAGCAGACCCTCTTTTTCTCCGCTACCATGCCCCCTGAGATCACCCAGCTGGTCAACTCCCTGCTTCACGACCCTGCCCGGGTGGCGGTGGACCCCATCTCCTCCCCGGTGGAGGTGATCCGGCAGAGCGTGTATTTCGTGGACCGGGGCAATAAGACCCGGCTGCTGGCCCATCTGATGAATGAGATGAACGCCCGCAGCGCGCTGGTGTTCACCCGCACCAAGCACGGAGCCAACAAGGTGGCCCGGGACCTGGAGAAAAGCGGCATCCCCGCCGCCGCCATCCACGGCAACAAGTCCCAGACCGCCCGCCAGCAGGCGCTGGCCGACTTTAAAAGCGGGAAAATTCGCTGCCTTGTGGCCACGGATATTGCCGCCCGGGGGCTTGACATTGAGGACCTGTCCCACGTGTTCAACTACAACCTGCCCGAGGTGCCTGAGACCTACGTCCACCGCATCGGCCGTACCGGAAGAGCGGGCAAGGACGGCGTGGCCGTTGCCCTGTGCGACTTTACGGAAAAGCCCCTGCTGCGTGACATAGAAAAGCTGATTGGCAGAACCGTCCCCGTGGTGGAGGGACACCCCTTCCCCATGGAGAACTTTGACGCCCCCGTGCGGGACAAGCACGGCAAGATCGTCAACGCCGAAGATGCCGAGGCCCGGCAGGCCGCCCGGGAGCGCAGCCGGGAACGGCGCGAGGCCCAAAAGGCGGCGCAGCCGGTGGTCACACTGATCCCCGCAGAGCCTCAGCCGGGGGAAGAAGCGCACGCCAAAAAGAAGCGCCGCCGCAAAAAGAAGTCGGGCGGCCAGGCGGAGTCGTCTGCCGCCCTTCCTGCTGCACAGCCCAAGGCTGAGCCCGAGCCCATGCCCCAGCCGATCAGTCTGCGCACCGAGCGGCCCAAGCTGCAGCGGCCGGGTACCCGGTTTGACACCGGCGACCAGATGCCGGTGACCGAGTTTGAGCGTCCCGACCCGCTGGCCGGTGACTTTATCATGGACGCCACCGCCCGCCTGCTGGCCCCCCGGCGGCCGGTGCGCACCCCGCCTGTGGTTGCCGAGCCGGCGAACAAAGCGGAGGGGGAGAGCAAAAAGCGCCGCCGCAGAAAGAAAAAAATGTCCAGCGCTCCCGTTGTGCCGGAGAATGCCCGGCATCAGACCCCGAAGAAGGAAACGGAGACAAAGCAACCGGCTAAGTTTGCCGCGGAAAAGCAGCCCCGGAAGGACGAGCCCAAGAAGTCCGCTCCCCCAAAAGCGGAGCGAGAACAGGAGAAAAAGGCCCGGCGCCGTCAACGACCCCAGCGGATGCCGGAGCAACCCAACCGCAGCCGCACCAAGGACTCCACCCAGCAGAAAAGTCTCATGAAGCCCTACTATTTAAGTGACGACCGATAAATCGATCAGGAGGAGAAGATGATGGACTATAACGCGCTTTACCAGCAGAAGCTGACCACCCCCGCCCAGGCGGTCAAGGTCATCAAGTCCGGTGACTGGGTGGACTACGGCTGGTGTACCAACCATCCCGTCGCTCTGGACAAGGCACTGGCCGCCCGGCAGAATGAACTGCATGACGTGAAGATCCGGGGCGGCGTGACTATGTGGATGCCCGAGATCGCCAAGGCGGAGGATGCCGGGGAGCATTTCACCTGGAACAGCTGGCACTGCAGCGGCATCGACCGCAAGATCATGGCCAAGGGCATGGGCTACTTCAGCCCCATGCGCTATTCCGAGCTGCCCCGCTTCTACCGGGACAGCCTTACCGTGGACGTGGCTATGATTCAGGTCACCCCCATGGACAAGCACGGCAACTTCAGCTACGCTCTGGCCTGCTCCCATATTGCCGATATGCTGGACAAGGCCAAGGTGATCATTCTGGAGGTTAACAAGAACCTGCCCTGGGTCAACGGCCTGAACGGCTGCGAGATCAACATCAAGGACGTGGCCATGGTCGTTGAGGGAGACACCCCTCCCGTGGCCCAGCTGGGCGGCGGCGGTGAGCCCACCGAGGTGGACCGGGCCGTGGCCAATCTGGTGGTGCCTCAGATCCCCAACGGCGCCTGCCTGCAGCTGGGCATCGGCGGCATGCCCAACACCATCGGCTCCATGATCGCCCAGTCCGATCTGAAGGATCTGGCGGTGCACACCGAGATGTATGTGGACGGCTTTGTGGACATGGCCATGGCGGGCAAGCTCACCGGCAAGTATAAGACGCTGGACAAGGGCCGTCAGGTCTTTGCCTTTGCCGCCGGCAGCCAGAAGCTGTATGACTACATGGACCACAACCCCGACGTGATGGGCGCCCCCGTGGACTACACCAACGATGTCCACGTCATCAGCCAGATCGACAACTTTATCTCCATCAACAACGCCATCGACATGGACCTGTTCGGTCAGGTCAATGCCGAGTCTGCCGGTATCAAGCACATCTCCGGCACCGGCGGTCAGCTGGACTTTGCCCTTGGCGCGTACCTGTCCAAGGGAGGCAAGAGCTTCATCTGCATGTCCTCCACCGTTATGGGCAAGGACGGCACACTGAAAAGCCGCATCGTCCCCACCCTGACCCCCGGCTCCATCGCCACCGACCCCCGCACCTGTGTGCACTACATCGTCACCGAGTACGGCATGGTCAACCTGAAGGGCCTGTCCACCTGGGAGCGGGCCGAGCAGATCATCAACATCGCCCACCCCGACTTCCGGGAGCAGCTCATTCAGGATGCACAGAAGATGGGTATCTGGAGACGCAGTAACAAGTAACAACCAAGCAGAAAACCGCCCCGCATCCGTTGGATGCGGGGCGGGTTGTTACGCTTGGGGAACAGCAGGCTCTTCCAGGGTCACAGACCCTTGGGGCGCTTCCTGTTGGGGGGAGACCACAGGTGCGGGCACATATTCAAAGCCCAGCACCTTGTAGTAATCGTTGAACAGGATGCGCTCGGAGTAGGTGAACATCCGCTGCACTTCTTTATAGGTATTGGACACGTAGTCCTCCGGCACGGTGACGCCCTTGTTGGGAACAAAGGTGTCGGTGGTGGAGTAGTACTTGCCCAAGTCGCTGACAAAGCACTTCTTGTTGGTGGCCACCAGACCGGGGGAGTCGGAGAGAATGTCCCGGCCAATGATGATGCGCGAGTCGTACTCCACCCCGAACAGATTGAGCAGGGTGGGGATGATGTCGATGCTGGAGCAGGGCTTTTCCACAATGACCGGCTCGTCCATGCTGCCGCACCACAGTACCAGGGAGGAGCGGTACTTTTCGATCAGGTCGGCCTCGGTGCCCGGGGCGGTCAGCTCGTCGATGGCACCGGTGCTGTCCAGTCCATAGGGGTAGTGGTCGCCGCACATGCAGATCACGGTGTTTTCCAGCTGACCGGCGGCCTCCAGCTGGGCCAGGGTGTATTCCAGCGCCTTATCCAACTCAATATTGCAGGCAAGATACGCCCGGGCGGGCTCGCTGAGTCCGGAATCGGCCACCGCCGCCTGGTTCTTCTTGGACATGGCGTTGCCCATGAAGTTGTAGTTCATGTGGCCGCTCACCGTCATATAGTACAGGTGGAAGGGGGTGCCCTGGGCCAACGCCTGAGGCAGCGTCTTTTCCATCAGCTCCAGGTCAGACTCCGGCCAGGTGGTCTTCACATCCAGACCGTTGCCCACGCCGTAGTAGTCGTAGCCCATGTTGGGGTGGGACAGGTCGCGGCCGTAGTACTTGTAGGTGTGGTTGTGGTAGGCGGTGGTGGTATACCCCTCTCCGCGCATTACGTTGCCCATGCAGTAAGCCATGACGTTCTTGTTCTTGCCCGTGTACTTGAAGGAGGCGTTCACCTGATTGGAGGGAATCAGACCCGTGCAGGCGGCGTACTCCCCGTCGATGGTGGAGTACCACCACAGGGGGTTATAGAAGTTCTTGCACACAAAGCCCTCGTTGACCAGCTTGTACAGGGTGGGGGTATAGGTGGGATGCACCGCGCCGATCCAGAAGGCCTCGGCGGTGAGGAAGATGAGGTTTTTCCCCTTGAACATCCCGGTGTACTCGTTCTGCATGGTGGGCTGACGGGTGCTGAAGTACTGGTGCATATTCAGCAGGGTCTTGTCCGTCTCGTTGGCGATGAGGGTGTCAAAGTCGATGGGCAGCACGTTGGGCTGATACACAGGCTCGCCCGGGTCAGTCTGGGAGGATGACGCACCGGAGGACAGCTCTTCCGAGCCGGAGGGAAGAAGCACGTCATCGTCAGGGGCGTCCAGCCCGAACAGGGACTGGGAGATATCCAGCCGCAGAGTGGTCATCACGCCGAAACGGGATATGGCGATGTCGGGCATGAAGCTCTGGCGGTAGAGCTCGTTGGTGGTCATCGTACCGGTGGAGGGCAGGTGAATGCACGCGCCTGCCAGCAGCTGGGTGACTACCATCAACACAGCCAGTCCGGCCAGTTCCCCGGGCAGAGCCCGGTCCTCCAGCACCGCCACCCGGCGCAGCAGAAAGAACGCGGCCAGGGGCAGCAGGAGCAGCAGGATGCAGGGCAGGGTCTTGGCGATGCCCACCAGTGTTTCCCGCCAGTAGTTGCCGATGGCCTGACCGGCCATATTGAAGGATTTGGTCACCAGTACAGTGCGGAAAATGGTGAAGTAAACCGCCTGAATGATGTACCATGCGGTGCACAGGGACAGCAGCACCCCGGCGGCGATGGGGTTGCCCCGCTCCCCCCACAGGCTGCTCAGCAGGGTGAACAGCAACGAGAGGGGGATGCTGAACAAAAGGATGTAGAGCAGACCACGGTCAAAGAACGTTTCCACACAGAACAGGCGATAAATCAGCTCCAGCCAAAGGAAGGAGCACAAAAACAGCTCCAGCGGCCGCATGAGATCCCAGAAAGAGGGACGTTGGGTCATATCACATCAGATCCTTTATGTATATCAGTATTGGTCCGTCCAGCCGCTGATCAACCAGAAGGGCAGCAGCCACAGCAGCAGATAGACCAGAAGGTTGAGAGGGGAAATGGAGACGAAGGCGCCTGCCGCGGTCAGATATCCGGCCAGCAGTGCGCCCAGCACCCCGGATACACAGGACAACAGGGTGTTCAGCCGCACGCAGGTGCGCAGGCGGCGCGCGCCCACCACCGTGGCCGACAGGGACTGGATACCCTCCAGCCGCAGCACGCCGGTCAGCGTTTGCTCGTGGGGCTGGTCGGGGTCGGACAGCTCCCATCGGCGGGTGATTTGGGGAAAGTCCATGCGGTAGGAGGCGATGTTGAAGCGGTGCTCCAGGGTGTGGGGGATCAGGTTGAAGTCCCGGGTGGCAAGCACCGGGGTGATTTTTTCATACAGCAGGTCGTCCAGCGCCGGGAAGAGATTTTCGTTTACTGCATAGTGCAGGGGGATCAGGCCGGCCAACTCCCCGTCGATGGCGCAGAATACCGTCAGGCTGTGGTTCAGGCCGGGGGGCAGCTCAATGTCTGACATGCCCATAAAGCGGTTGGAGCCCACCAGCACCTCCTGCCCGCGGATGGTGGCCGACAGGCCGCCGCTCTCGTGGAAGCCGAAGCGCTCGATGGTGCGGTACACGCCGCCCTCGGAGCGCAGCAGGTCACGGAAGGGCTTGTCCAGCCCGCCGCCGGCGGCGTGGATGAGGGTGGCTACATAGCTGACCACCCGGTCGGGGCGGTGGTCGCCGAACACCTTGACTCCGGAGGGAGTGACGCTTCCGGGGGGGAAGAGGTCGTAATCGGTGAGCAGAATGCGCGAGCCCCGGCGGGATCCCGCCGCGCCCGGCCAGCCGGCCAGGGCGGCACCCAGGGGGGAGAGCTTGCGCTCCAGCTTATGGAAGGGGCGGGCGAAGATCAGCGGCGCGGCCAGGGACGTGGCGGCGCTGAAGGTGGCCGACAGGGCCCAGAGCAGACGCTGAGGCTGGCCGCAGCCCACGGAAGAGAGCAGGGACAGAACAATGCACAGGAGGATGAGGAAGGGACACAGCTTGCGGAAGGCCCGCTGGGCGCCGTCGTCCGCCTGGATCTGGCTGCCAAAGCCCACCGGCTGGCCCGGGTGCTTGGCATAGGTGTCCTTGCCGTTCCACTTGGCTTTATCCAGCGTAATGAGCAAAGGATCGGAGGCCACCGCCACCGTGCGGCAAGCCAGCCGCAGACCGCGGGAGCGGTGCATCTGCCCGTGGGTGAGCAGCAGAAGACCAAAAATGTTTACCACACAGTAGGGCAGCTGCTCCCGGGGCAGGAGGTGCTGCATGGTCAGTGCGTCGGCCAGGGTCGCAACGCAGGCCAGCAGCAGCATGGTGTCCATGCCCAGCCGCAGCCGCGCGGCCCGGCGCAGAATATCCAGCAGCAGGGGCGCGCAGGTGAGCATGGAAATGCCCAGCAACCCGGCGCTGATCCAGATCTTCAGCCCGTGGGTGAGCAGAGGCAGGGTGGGGTCTGCGGGGTGGGGGATGGCCGGGATGGGCAGCATGGGCTTCAGCAGCAGATACAGCGCCGGGATCAGATACACGCACAGCAGGGCGATGCGGATGTTCAGACCGGGCAACTGGCCGTTATATCGCTCATACAGCTCCTTGGCCGGAGTGTCCGGTTCCGGAGGGTCGGGGCGGCGCTCCCGGCGGTGCCGGACGGGGAGGGCATCCTCCGCATCCACGCCGGGGATATACCGCTGGGCGCGGAGGGCCTGCTCGGTATCCAGCGCGCCCTCCTCGGAAAACATCCCCTCCGCATAGCGGTCGGCTTTTCGGGACAGAGACTGCAGCCAGCGCTGGAGCAGACTGGCAGGTTGAGGGAATTCCACCACGTTGTCCGCAGGGGACTGGTCCTCTTCCGCCGTTTTCTCCGGCTGGGCACAGGCTTCTTCAGCCTCGTCCGCGTGGGGTTCCGGTTCCTCCTGTGGGTAGGAGGGCGTGCCGGGGAAAGCAACGAGATTGTCCGGCTCCCGTTCCGGGGACAGGGAGACCACGCCGCTGGGCAATTTGTGGGAGGAATACTCCGTGAGGATGTCGTCCAGAGAGAAGGAGCCGCCGTCCGCGTCGCCGATCAGGGAGCGCAGCTGGGCAAGCTCGTTGTCCTGATTCAGTTTTTTGTCGTTACGATCGCTCATAAGGGCTCCTTGATGGTAAAAGGTTCTGGTTTGTCAGCCTCTGGCTGTCACGCCTTGCCTGTTCAAAACGCACGGTTTCCCTACGACTCGGGCGCAAAACAGCCGCATCTGCGGCTTCGGTTTTTTGCCCTCGCTCCGGTCCGTCCGCGCTGTTCATTACGGCTTGGACGATTCTCGCTGCCGGACGGCTTCGTACAACAAAATGGCAGCGGCGGCAGAGGCGTTCAGGGAGTTGATGTGTCCCTTCATGGGAATACTGACCCGGAAGTCACATTGCTCGCTGACCAGACGGCCCATGCCGTCTCCCTCACTGCCGATGACGATGGCGGCCGGACCCTTCAGGTCGGCGTTGTAGAGGGTGGTGTTGCCGTCGGCGGCGGTGCCGAAGATCCACACGCCCTCCTGTTTGAGCTGCTTGAGCAGGGAGGGGATGTTGGGCACCCGGGCTACGGGGATGTGGGCCACCGCACCGGCGGAGGTTTTGGCCACGATGGCGGTCAGACCGGCGGAACGACGCTTGGGGATGATGACTCCGTGGGCACCGGCACACTCGGCCGTGCGGATGACCGCGCCCAGATTGTGGGGGTCGCTGAGCTCGTCGCACACCACGAGCAGAGGCGCTTCCCCTTTGTCCCGGGCTGCGGCCAGGATATCCTCCACGCTGACGTATTCCCGCACCGCAGCCAGCGCGATGACACCCTGATGAGAGTGGGTGCGGCTCATGCCGTCCAGCTTGCGGCGGTCGGCGTCCACCACCACCACGCCCTTGTCCCGGGCAGTGGAGGCGATATGGCCCAGCGTAGCGTCCGTTTCGCCCTTCATGATATAAATTTTGTCGATGGTCACGCCGGCGCGCAGCGCTTCAATGACCGCGTTGCGGCCTTCGATCACGCCGTCATTCTCCGACTCTACGGGGGCGGAGCGGCGCAGAGGGGTACGTTCTTTCATAGTGGCCTCCCGAACACATTGGTAGACATCTATTATATCACAAGAAAACAGGGGGTGGAAGTGGAAAATGTGTGGGCGGTGTCGAAAGTTTTGGATTAATAAAAAGTTTACATCCCGTTTCCTTGTAATTGGGGTGCGGGTATGGTATGATGCACACAATGCAACGGAATACGCCGCCCCGGGGCGGTTCCATAAACCATAACAGGAGGTATCGCTTGTGCTATGAGCGTTCGGAAAGAGCCAAATAAAAAACGACCCAGGGGAATTATGGGCGTGATCAGTATTTTGTGCTGGGCCCTGATGCTCACGCTGCTGTTCCAAAGCTGTACCGCGGGTGGCAGCGCCAATCAGTTTGACGTGGACTACTCCACCTTCCGCCAGTGGGTGACGGAGGATAAGGTGGAGCAGGTGAAAAAGGTGGGCGACTACCGCTACCGATTCACCCTGAAAGAAGGGGTGGAGGTGGAACTGGACCAGGACCAGGATAAGGGTGTGGCAAGCATCCTGGATATTCTCCGTCAGAACGATCTGGAGCCTGTGTTCTTCACCGACGCTATCAATCTGGGCAGCGACGGGCTGCAGGAACTGCTGGACGAGCATGGCGTGGTCTACGACGGACCGGAAGTGGAGGAGCCCTCCATGCTGGTGAGCATGCTGGTCAGCCTTCTGCCCCTGCTGGTGATGGTGGCGCTGGCCCTGTTCCTGTTCCGGGGTATGAGCCGGGGCGGCGGCATGGGCGGCATCGGCGGTGTGGGCAAGGCCAACGCCAAGGTGTATGTGGAAAAGTCCACCGGCGTTACCTTTGCTGACGTGGCCGGACAGGACGAGGCCAAGGAGTCCCTGCAGGAGATCATTGACATCCTGCACAACCCTGGCAAGTACACCGAGATCGGCGCCAAGCTGCCCAAGGGCGCGCTGCTGGTGGGCCCTCCGGGCACCGGAAAGACCCTGCTTGCAAAGGCGGTGGCCGGTGAGGCGGGTGTGCCCTTCTTCTCCATCAGCGGCTCGGACTTTGTGGAGATGTTTGTGGGTGTGGGCGCCAGCCGCGTGCGCGACCTGTTCAAGGAAGCGGCCAAGATGGCCCCCTGCATCATTTTCATCGACGAGATCGACACCATCGGCAAGACCCGTGACAACCGCATGGGCGGCAATGACGAGCGGGAGCAGACCCTCAACCAGCTGCTGGCCGAGCTGGACGGCTTCGACCCCACCAAGGGTGTGATCGTGCTGGCGGCGACCAACCGCCCCGAGGTGCTGGATAAGGCGCTGCTGCGCCCCGGCCGCTTTGACCGGCGCATCACCATCGACCGGCCCAATCTGGCGGGGCGTCTTGCCACCCTGCAGGTGCACACCCGCAAGATCAAGCTGGCCGAGGACGTGGACCTGAAAAAGATCGCCCTGGCCACCGCCGGCTGTGTGGGCGCCGACCTTGCCAATCTGACCAACGAGGCCGCCCTGCGCGCCGTGCGCAAGGGCCGCCGCTTTGTCAATCAGGAGGATCTGCTGGCCTCCTTTGAGTTTGTTATCGCCGGCAGCGAGAAGAAGAATTCCGTGCTCACCGAGTTTGAGCGCCGTCTGGTGGCCTACCACGAAGTGGGACACGCCATGGTGGCCTATAAGCAGAAAAACGCCGAGCCGGTGCAGAAGATCACCATCGTCCCCCACACGGAGGGCTCTCTGGGCTACACCCTGCTCATGCCCGAGGAGGACAAGACCAACCTGCGCACCAGAGAAGAGCTCATGGCCAAGATCGCCGTTTCCATGGGCGGACGGGCTGCCGAGCAGGTGGTGCTGGACACCATGACCAACGGGGCCTCTCAGGATATTCAGGAGGCCACCGGCATCGCCCGCAACATGGTGGCCATGTTCGGCATGAGTGAGGAGTTCGGCATGATGGCACTGGGTTCGGTGCGCAATCAGTATCTGGACGGCGGCTACGGCCTGGACTGTGCGCCTGAGACCGCCGCAGTCATGGACAAGGAAGTCAAGATCATTTTGGACGCCTGCTATGCCGACGCGGTCAAGGTCATTGAGGAGAATCTGGAGGATATGCACAAGGTGGTGGCCTACCTGCTGGATAAGGAGACCATCACCGGCGGCGAGATGGTGGCCATCATCGAGGGGCGGGACCCCGCGCTGGTGGACAATGCCTACGCCTCCACCCGGCAGACGGGCTTCCGCCCCTCCCAGCCCGAGGTGATCGAGGCTCCCGCCAAGCATATTCATATGGTCAATGAGCCGGTGCTGCCCCCCGAGCAGCCGGAGGAGCAGCCGGAACAGCCCCAGGACACTCAAACGGACCCGGAGGGGGAGAAGGCCGATGGCTGACCCGACCCTTGTGTTGCTGGGCTGGGTGGCCCTGATGAGCGGGGTGGGCTTTGTGCTCATGGGCGTGGACAAGTACCGGGCCCGGCGGGACCTGTGGCGCATCCCGGAAAAGACGCTGTTTACCTGCGCCCTGCTGGGGGGAACGCCCGGGGTCATCCTTGGCATGAACCGTTTCCGCCACAAGACCCGGCACCGGTACTTCCGGTACGGTCTGCCTGCGCTGCTGATCGTGCAGCTGGCACTGGCAGGCTGGTTGGGTGTACAAATCAACTGAATGAAAATGACCTCTCCCGCGGGCAATGTCATTAAGTTAAGCTAAAATACAGCCGTTAAGGGGCAAGAAATGACCTTTCTGCTCCTTAATGGCTGTGGTGCTTTTGGGGTACACTATTTAATTAACTTTAATTTTCTTGAGTTTTCGTAGTATGAATGGCTGATTACCTTATTTCTTTTTATATAATTCCGAAATTAGTAATACCTCTTAACCAAACACCGGGGCGAACTATATGCACATATAGACGAAAGCGGTGTGAGATGCACCGTCCCAATCCATCCTGACAAACAAGACGAGTTAAAGGATTTGCAGGTTTCGTCTACCGTGTAGCCGCCTAAGAAAAATGAGGGGGTGGGGTTAATAGCCTCCATCCCCTCAACACATTTATTTTTCAAAACCTCTGTTTTCGAGGGGCAAAAGCGGCATTTTTCAAAAAAGAAACGCCGCCTTATCTTAATAGACGTTTAAAACTACCGTAACAGTAAATGCCTTACGACAAATCTCAACAAGTATTGAAAAAAACATAGAAATCGTCCTGTTTTTATGCTGAAAACGATATTAAATGCCATCTCTCAAAAATCAACCTGTCTTGTTCATGTTGAAAAATGTCGGAGATGAATTTTTTACAGGTGGGCATTTTTTGAAGAGAATTCTCTTGAAATCGGCGTTAAGTTAAGACCAGAAACGGCATATCAACAAGTCTGTGGAATGTATCAAAAATCAGCGAAAAAACACGCAAATAATTGAAAACAATTCAAAAATCAACTAGTCTATATTACGCTTAAAATTATAGCATTCCGCAAAAATCGCGCCGCCGATAATCAGCACAGCTCCCATAATTTGAAGCAGCGACATGGTTTCCCGCAAGATAGCAACAGAGAAAAGCACCGCGGATAAAGGCTCTAAATATCCACAAATGGCAACCGTCTGTATCGGTAATTTGCCGATAGAAGAAAAGTAAAAGTAACAGCCAATGCCCGTATTAAGCAGACCTAAAACGAAAATCGGCACGATACTTGACGAGGAAATTTGTATAGCAAAGCCCTGCTTGAAGCCGACAAATACCGCAACCGTCAAAAAGCTTATGAACAGTTGCAGCATGGAGTTTTCAAGCCCGGTAATATCTGCCGCCTTTTTATTGCAGATTACCATGAAAGCATACATCACCGCAGACATGATACCGCAGAAAAATCCAAAGCTGTTTCCGCTTCCGTCAAAAGCATTTCCATTCACAAAGAATATCCCGCACAGCACGAGGGCAAAGCCTATTATTTTTGAAACGCCCAATCTTTCTCGAAAGAGAATTGGCGACAACGCCATAACAAGAACAGGCCCGCAATAATACAGAAGTGAGGAAATGCTGACACCGATTTGTGTGTATGCTTCATAAAGAAATATCCAACTTGCGCCCATAGCCATGCCGGATATGCAGAGAAAAAGAAACTGCTTCATATTCCGATAAAACGTCAATTTTCCTTTTCCTGCAAAATAGATAGATATCAGCAAAAGACTTCCTATCAACGTCCGCAATAACACGATTTCATAACTGCTCAAAGCAATCTGGCTTGCCACAATTCCGTTTGATCCAAATAGCAGAAGTGCCGCTATGTATTTCAAATATGCCCGTTTCATCTTAGTCGCTCCGTTTCTTTTTGCTTCTTGTGTGCTTGAAAAATTTACAGGAATAGTCTAACATAGAGTACAGCATTTGAAAAACGAATATTTATCATATTTAGAATAACAATTTCAAATGAGATGGTGTGAGTTTATGGATATGAACATCTTGAAATACATGGCGTTGATCAAAACGGTTGAATACGGAAGTTTTACAAAAGCGGCGGAGATTTTAAACTACTCCCAATCCGGCATTAGCCGCATGATTAATGATTTGGAACGAGAATGGAAAATAACGTTGTTGGAGCGCAACCGTTCTGGCGTGAAGCTGACATCAGACGGAATGAGGGTATTGCCCTATGCCAAAAGCCTTTGTGACGAATATCAGAAACTGCAAATGCAGGTTGATGACATACAGGGGGTACAGTCCGGCATTATTCGGATAGGTACATTTTCGAGCGTTGCTACCCATTGGTTGCCCAACATCATTAAGGCGTTTCAAAAAGATTATCCCGGCATTGACTATGAATTGTTGCTTGGCGATTATACCGAAATCGAAGAATGGATTTCTATGGGGCGCGTTGATTGCGGATTTCTACGATTGCCGACTAAACCGGAGTTTGAAACAATTCTTTTAGAGCGTGATAAATTGCTTGCAATTTTGCCGGAAAATCACCCGCTAACAAAGCATGAGAAAGTCCCGCTTACCGCGCTATGTGATGAGCCATTTATGCTTCTCGAAAAGGGGGCAAAAGCAGAAGTTTCGGAGGTGTTTGAACGCAACGGACTTGTTCCGAGAACACATTTTACAACATGGGACGATTACGCCGTTATGTCAATGGTGGAAAGCGGACTTGGATTGAGTATCTTGCCACAACTGATATTGAAGCGCGTTCCGTATAACATTGTCGCAAAGGAACTTGACGTACCCGCTTACCGCGATATTGCGCTTGCGCTTCGGGAGCGAAAAACAGCTTCTCTTGCCGTCAAAAGATTTTTGGATTATCTTGAGTATAGAAATAATTGAATGTTATGATTATCACGGAACAAAAAGTGCCCACCCCATATCAAACGGGGTGGGCACTTTTTCGTGCGTGTTAAAAACCTTAGCTTGATGACATTGCCGCCGAAGCGGGGGTGTTTTTTGTCTTTCAACGTTTCGCAGCCACGCTCAAATCAATGGCTGTACCATTGGTTTGACGTTTTTT
>JAZNMM010000045.1:0-17397 GCA_045579605.1 Lawsonibacter sp. | reverse complement strand
GGTCTGCAACAGGCGGCGGTAGCCCGCCCATACGGCCCATACGGGACGGCGGTCCAGAAACAGTCCTGCCGCAATCAGTACCAGACACAGTCCGCCCAGCATCAGGGCAAAGACGGTGTTGTAGCCGCTGGCCCAGCGGTAGTGGGTGGTTGGGTCGGCGCCCAGAGAGCTCATCAGGGGTACGAAAATAAAGGCCAGCAGACCGCAGGCAAAGCCTACGTTATACAGGTTCATGCCGTTCTGGATGCGGAAGGTGTAGGCGGCGAGAGGGGGCATCACAAAGCCGATGACCAGCCCGGCCGCAAGCCCCCAAAGGGGGTGCCCCCAGCCGTTGTCCAGAGCGATATAGCTGACGATGGGGGCCAGGGCGGTGGCCATCAGTCCGATGTTGGCGAAGGCGCCGAAAGGCTCCTTGCGGTAACGGGTGTACAGCCACGTGCCCAGCAGAATGGGCCAGATGTTGACGATGTTTTTTCCAAACAGGGCAAAGCCGGACATCAGGCCGATGACCACCAGGGTCATGCCGTTGAGTACATCATCCGCCGCGTAGAGCACGCACAGACTGATGGCGGTCACCAGGGCGGCGTTGAACAGAGCCGCACCCGGCCCGGCGATGAGGATGTAGTCGGTGATCAGCGCGTCCTCCGACAGAATGATGGTGATCAGCCCCTGGATAATCTCACGGGGCGAGGCCAGAAACAGGGCGGCAAGGGCAAGCAGGGCGGTGTATCCCCATAAGACGGGAAACAGCCGCTGATAGCGAAATTGGGTGTGATGGGTGTGGTGGGGCAGATGGACATCCATAGGCGGGGTCATCCTTTCCTCGGATATGGGTCACAGTTGCGCAAATTCAAAGAACGTGCGGGTCTGCCGGGCGTTTTTCTGCACCTCCGCCCGCAGAGCGTCCAGATTGGGGAACTTCTGCTCCGGGCGCAGGAACTTGAAAAACTCCAGCCGGACGGATTTGTCGTACAGGTCGCCGTCAAAGTCCAGCAAGAAGGCCTCCACGCTCAGGGTATCCCCATCGTCCACCGTGGGGCGGCGGCCGATGTTGGTCACCGCCATGTGGCTCTGACCGTCCACCCAGACCCGGGTGGCGTACACGCCCAGCGCCGGCACGATAAGACCGTCGGGCAGGGTCAGGTTGATGGTGGGAAAGCCAAGGGCGCGGCCCAGCTTTTTGCCGTGGTGGACCACCCCGGTCAGCGTGTGGGGGTGACCGAGAAAGGCCTGCGCCCGGGCCACTTCACCCTGGGCGATCAGGGTACGGATATAGGTGGAGGAAATGGTGATGCCCTCCTGTACCACCGGATGAATGATATCACAGCCGATGCCCAGTTCATGACACTTGGCCTCCAGCCGCTGGGGATTGCCCTCCCCCCGGTAGCCGAAACGGAAATCGTGTCCGGCCACCACATGGACGGCACCGCAGTCCCGAAGCAGGGTGTGGGTGATGAAGGTTTCCCACGGGGTCTTCATCATCTCCCGGTCGTAGTGGGCCACCACCACGTCCCGGATGCCGTACAGCCGGCGCATCAGGTCGGTGCGGTCCTCAATGGTGGACAGCAGAGGGGTGGCCCGACCCAGGATCAGGCTTTCCGGATGGGTGTCAAAGGTAAAGGCGGCGGGGGTGGCGTTCAGCGCCGCCGCACGCTCGGTCACCCGGCGCAGAAGGGCACCGTGGCCCTTGTGTACGCCGTCAAAAAAACCAAGGGCGATGACGCGGTTGCGTTCGTTCAAAGGGAATCGACTCCTTAGATGAAGTGAAAGTTACACTTCAAAAAAACTTTTTACGGTGCTCAGCTTGCCCTGTTCTGCCCGGCACAGGGCGAGAAATTCGCCGCTCTGGCCGTACACCCGGAACTCCCCGTCGGGCAAATCAGGCACCGCTACGGTCATGCCGTTGCGCACCTTTTTTTCCAGCTCGGCGGGCAGGTGATGGGCGGGGTGGTGGGAAAAGTAGGCATCCACAGGCAGAAGCAGGGTGGCGGGGTCGGACGCCTGCATCACCTGTTCCAGCGTGACGGCCTGTTCCAGCCCGAAGCCTGCGGCCATGGTTCGCCGCAGGGAACTCATACACCCGCCACAGCCCAGCGCCGCGCCGATGTCGTGGCACAGGGTGCGTACATAGGTGCCTTTGGAGCAACGGATGCGCAGTACAAACTCGTCCGGTGCAGTCTGCTCCTCCACCGTCAGGGCACGGATGGTTACCGGGCGGGCGGGGCGCTCCACCTCCCGGCCCTTGCGGGCCAGCTCATAGAGCTTTTTGCCGTTGATTTTGATGGCGGAGAACATGGGGGGGATCTGTTGAATGTCCCCGCGGAATTGGGCCAAGACAGCCTCCAGCTGTTCCCGGGTGACCTGTACCGGGTGCTGTTCCAGCACCTGGCCGGAGGTGTCCTGGGTGTTGGTCACAAGGCCCAGCTTCAGTCCGGCCACATATTCCTTTTCGCCCTTGTCGGCAAATTCCACAGCGCGGGTGGCCCGGCCTACAAACACGGGCAATACACCGGTGGCCATGGGGTCCAGCGTTCCGGCATGGCCGATGCGTTTTTCGTGAAAGATGCCCCGCAGCTTGGCGCACACGTCCATGGACGTCCATTCCGGCTGCTTATCGATAATTATAATGCCGTTGGGCATGGAATCACTCCTTGTCTGTACGGCTCAGAAGCCGCGTACCCGCCTTACCGCGGACAGGATCTGATCCTGTGCCTGTTCGGGCGTGCCGTCCACCGTAGCGCCCGCGGCGGCGGCGTGACCGCCACCCCCCAGCAGGCCGCATACCTGGCTGGCGTTCAGCTCGCCCGGCTCGGTGCGCACGGACAGCTTGCACTGACCGGGGATGAGCTGACGGATGGTGATGCCGGTGCGTACTCCCTGGATCTGCCCCACAAAGGCGGAGATGTTGTCCACATCCTCCTCGGTGGCATTCAGCTGTTCCATCATGTCCAGCGTCAGGGTGACAATGGCGGTGGCGCCGTCGTCAAAGAGCTGAAGTCCGGCGGTGAGCATGCTCTCCAGCTTCAGCCGCTTGAAGGACTTGGTGCGGAAGTGCAGGCGGTTGACAGCGTAAAAGTCAATGCCTGTCTCCATCAGCGCGGCGGCCACCCGGTGGGTGCCGGCGCTGGTGTTGCTGTATACAAAACAGCCCGTGTCGGTGGACACGGCCACGTAGAGGGGCAGTGCCACCTCCGGCGTGAGCTCGCCCCACTGGCGAACAATATCGTACACCAGCTCGCCGCAGGCGGCACGGGAGGCGTCCAGACAGGTATGGGCGGCATAAAATTCCTGAGAGGGATGGTGGTCGATGGTCAGATCTACCCGGTCCAGATAGGGCTTCGCCCCTTCATGGAACATGGAACGGGCGGCCATGTCCACCGCCACCACCGTGTCCGGCGTGTAGTCGGCGGGGGGATAGAGTCCCTCCAGATAGTCGGTGAACAGGTCGGACAGGCCGGGGTCGGGCAGGACGAAGGCGCGTTTACCCTGACGGCGAAGGGCGCGGCACAGTGCTGCCGCACAGCCCACCGCGTCCCCGTCCGGGCGCACGTGGGTCAGGAGAAGGAATTCATCGTGCTCCATCAGCCATGCGGCGGTTTGGAGATGGTCCAGCTTGGCCATGGTCAGTCCTCCAGTACAATATGGGCGTTGGCGGGGTTGGCGGGCTTGACTACGGTGGGGTCCCGCAGCAGGTCCAGAATGTGCGCGCCCTGATCAATGGAGTCGTCCCGGATAAAGGTCAGCTCCGGAGTAGCACGCAGCTGCAGGGCCCGGCCCAGCTCCCGACGCAGCCAGCCGGAGGCGGATTTGAGGCCCTTGAGCACTTGGGTGCAGTCGCTCTTGTCCAGCACGCTGATATAGATTTTTGCGTATTTCAGATCGGGAGTGGTGTCCACGGCGGTGACGGAGATCATGCCGGTGACACGGGGGTCTTTTACGGAGCGGATAAGGGTGGACAGCTCGCGCTGGATCTCCTCGTTGATGCGTCCGATTCGGTTGCTTGCCATATTGATTCTCCTTTAAAGCAAAATGGGGCGGGCGAAACGCCCGCCCCAACGGTGGTAAAACGATATTAGACCTCAATCTGTTCCATAATGAAGGCTTCAATGATGTCGCCCTGCTTGATGTCCTGGAACTTTTCAAAGGTGACGCCGCACATCCCAAGGAATAGATATTCCGTGGGGCCCCTTGGGATTGAAATGCTCGGGCGAAATGAATTCGCCCTGCGCAAATCTCTGCCTGCGGCTTCGATTTCACGCGCCAAAAGGCGCGCCCCGCGTTGCGGGGTACTCGTGCGGCATTTACACCTGGATCTGTTCCATAATGAAGGCTTCAATGATGTCGCCCTGCTTGATGTCCTGGAACTTTTCAAAGGTGATGCCGCACTCGTAGCCGGCGGCCACTTCCTTCACGCTGTCCTTAAAGCGCTGCAGGGAGGCGATGGCGCCGTCGTAGATGACGATGTTGTCGCGCAGCAGACGCATCTGGGCATTGCGCTGCATCTTGCCGTCCAGCACGTAACAGCCGGCCACCATGCCCACGTTGGTGATGCGGAACACATCGCGCACCTCGGCACGGCCCAGCTCCACTTCCTTGAACTTGGGAGCCAGCATGCCCTTCATGGCCGCTTCGATCTCGTTAATGGCGTCATAGATGACCCGGTACATGCGCATATCCACGTTCAGCCGGGCGGAAGTCTCCTTGGCATTGGAGTCCGGGCGGACGTTGAAGCCCACGATGATAGCACCGGCGGTGGCGGCCAGGGTGACGTCGGACTCGTTGATGGCACCCACGGCGCAGTGGATCACGCGCACGCGGACCTCTTCGTTGGTCAGCTTCTCCAGGGAGGCCTTGACCGCCTCGGCAGAACCCTGAACATCCGCCTTGACGATGACATTCAGGTTCTTCATTTCGCCGGCCTGGATGTGGCTGAACAGGTCCTCCAGGGTGACCTTGCCCACGTTGTTGGCGGCGGCGGCCTTCTGCTCATGCTTGCGCTGCTCCACCAGCTCACGGGCCATGCGTTCGTCAGCCACGGCGTGGAAGTCGTCGCCCGCACCGGGCACCTCGCCCATACCGATGATCTCCACGGGGACGGAGGGGCCGGCCTGAGTGAGCTTCTTGCCCTTGGCGTCCGTCATGGCGCGCACACGGCCCACGGCCGTGCCGGCGATGATCACATCGCCCTGCTTCAGGGTGCCGTTCTGCACCAGCAGGGTGGCCACGGGACCGCGGCCCTTGTCCAGACGGGCCTCGATGACCGCGCCGTGGGCGGAGCGGTTGGGGTTGGCCTTCAGCTCGCGCATCTCGGCGGTGAGCACCACCATATCCAGCAGATTGTCGATGCCCATGCCGGTCTTGGCAGAGATGGGGCACACGATGGTCTCGCCGCCCCACTCCTCGGGTACCAGCTCGTACTCGGTGAGCTGCTGCATGATGCGGTCGGGGTTGGCGGTGGGCTTATCCATTTTATTGATGGCCACGATGATGGGGATCTCCGCGGCCTTGGCGTGGTTGATGGACTCGATGGTCTGGGGCATGATGCCGTCATCGGCAGCCACCACAAGGATGGCCACGTCGGTGATCATGGCACCGCGGGCACGCATGGCGGTGAAGGCCTCGTGACCGGGGGTGTCCAGGAAGGTGACAGGCTTGCCGCCCACATCCACCTGATAAGCGCCGATGTGCTGGGTGATGCCGCCGGCCTCGCCGGAGACCACGTTGGCGTTGCGGATATAGTCCAGCAGGGAGGTCTTGCCGTGGTCCACGTGGCCCATAACCACCACCACGGGGGCGCGGCCCACCAGATCCTCTTCCTTGTCCTCGGACACGTCAATGAGCCGTTCCTCGATGGTGACGATGATCTCTTTTTCCACCTTGCAGCCCAGTTCCTCGGCCACGAAAGCGGCGGTGTCAAAGTCGGTGATCTGACTCAGGGAGGCCATGACGCCGTTCTTCATCAGGCACTTGACCACCTCGGCACCCGTCTTCTTCATGCGGCTGGCCAGCTCGCCCACGGCGATCTCGTCAGGGATCTTGACGGTGAGGGGGGTCTTTTTGGCGATCTCCAGCTGCAGGCGGCGCATCTTCTCCGCCTCTTCCTGCTTGCGCTTGTTGCCAAAGTTGCCCTGCTGGCGGCCCTTGTTGTTGCGGTTCTGGAACTTCTGCTTGCCGCCCCGGTCCTGCTGACGCTGGTCGGTGAAGTTTTCCAGACGCTCGTCGTACTTGTCCAGATTGACGTTGCCGGCCTTGCGGGTGTCAACCACCTTCTTTTCGGGCACGCGGGTGGTGGGAGCGGCGGGCTTTTCTGCCTTGGGAGCGGGCTGCTGGGCCTTGGCAGCGGGCTGCTCGGCCTTGGGGGCAGGCTGTTCTGCCTTGGGCGCGGCAGGGGCCGCCTTGGGCTCATGGTACACGTCGGCAAACACAGACTCGATGGAGTCGATCTGGTTGTGCTGGGTGATATAGTCGAAAATAATGGCCAGCTCCAGGTCGGTGAGCACCTGCATATGATTCTTGGGCGCGGCAGAGTACTTGGTCATGATCTGGGCGATGTCCTTGGAGTTGAGTTTGAAGTCCTTGGCCACTTCATGCACACGGTATTTCATCAAAGGAAGCCACCTCGATTCTTAGGATTTGCTCTTGGGCTTGAAGCTGCCGGTCAGCTTTCGGCCCACGGGGCCGGGCTTTCTGGCAGCGGGGATTTTGGGGATGCGGGGGAGGGGAGCGGTGGTGTCACGTCTCGCACCCTTCGCGACGGACGATAACTCCTCCGACTTCACCGAAACCCGGACCGGCTTTTGGCCGCTCCTGGGCTTTCGGTATTCGCTCTGGAGTCTATCGTCCTGCTCCCGGGTGCTCGAACGCTTCGGCGGAGGGGGCGGGGCCCAGGGCTTGCGCTTTCCTTCGCGCAGATTTTTTTCGTGCTGGCGCTGCTCTTTTTGGCGCTGCAGGGCCTTGGCGGCCTTTGTGTCCAGCGCCTGAGCGGCTGCGCCGTATTTGTCCGGGTCGGTGGCGGCCAGCTTTTTGACCACCGTGGAGGCAAAGCCGATGTCGGTCAGGGCCAGCATGGCCACGCTGCCCCGGCCCAGGAGAAAACCGAGCTCCTGTTTGGTGTGGGGCAGGGACAGCCACAGTACGTTGCCCGCTTCGCCGAAGTGGGCGGCGCGGCGGAAGGTGTTGGATGCGGCGTCACCGGCGACCAGCACCAGTTTTGCCTGCCGGGCACGGCAAACCGCACCCACCGGCTCCTCACCGATCTCCAGCCGGCCGGCCTTTTTGGCCAGACCAAGCAGGTGGAGGACGGGATCGTTACTCATGTGCGACCTCCTCCTTCATCTGCTGTTCCAGCGCGTCGTAGACCTCGGTCGGCAGGGCGGTGTCAAAGGCACGTTCCAGCGCCCGGGACTTGCGCGCCTTGGCCAGACAGGTCTCCTGGGGGCACACGTAAGCACCCCGGCCGGGCAGCTTGCCCCGGAAGTCCAGCGATATCGCACCCTCGGGAGAGCGGACCACACGGATCAGGTCTTTTTTTGGTTTGTGTTCCCGGCAGCCAACGCATTGGCGCAGGGGAATCTTTTTGGGCACTTGGCTCACCCTTTCGTGGGTTTACTCCTCCTCGGGAGCGTCCTGCTCTGCATCCACGGCGGGAGCAGAGGCGGGCTTGATGTCGATCTTCCAGCCGGTGAGCTTGGCGGCCAGGCGGGCGTTCTGACCCTCCTTGCCGATGGCCAGGGACAGCTGGTCGTCGGGGACGATGACCCGGCAGCTTTTGCCCTCCTCCAGCACGGTGACGCTGATCACGTCGGCGGGGGAGAGGGCGGCGGCAATATACTCAGCGGGGTCGTCGGAGAACTTGATGATGTCCACCTTTTCGCCCTTGAGCTCTTCCACAATGGTGTTCACGCGGGAACCCCGGGGACCGACGCAGGCACCGATGGGATCCACGTTGGGATCGGCGGACCAAACAGCCAGCTTGGTGCGGCTGCCGGCCTCGCGGGCGATGGACTTGACTTCCACCGTGCCGTCATAGATTTCGGGCACTTCCAGCTCGAACAGGCGCTTGACCAGACCCGGGTGGGTGCGGGAGATGAGCACCTGGGGGCCCTTGGTGGCCTTGCGGACCTCCACCACATACACCTTCAGACGGGTGCCCTCGGTGTAGGTTTCCCCCTTGACCTGCTCGTTGATGGACAGGTAAGCATCGGTATACTCGCCGCCGCTGGTGATGCGCAGGGTGATGGCGCCGGAGCGGGGGTCGATGCGGGTGACGATACCGGCGAGGATCTCGTGCTCCTTGGAGGTGAATTCGTCATAGATCATGCCCTGTTCGGCTTCACGGATACCCTGAATGATGACCTGGCGTGCGGTCTGGGCGGCGATGCGGCCGAAGTTCTTGGGCTTGATCTCCATGCGGATCACATCGCCCAGCTGGGCCCGGGGCAGAGCGAGCTGAGCCTCTTCCAGACTGATTTCGGTGCCGGGGTTATCCACCGTTTCCACCACGTCCTTTTTCAGGAACATGCGCACGGTGCCCTTTTCCTCATCGGTCTCGATGGACAGGTTCTCGCCTACGCCTTCGTGGTCACGGCGGTAGGCGGTCAGCAGGGCCTGGGTGATCTTCTCCATCATGTAGCCGGGCTTGATGCCCTTTTCTTTTTCAATCTGGGCGATGGCGGCAAAAAACTCCTTGCCGTCCAGCTCGTTGCTGGTCGCTTTCTTTGTTGTTCTCTTAGCCACAGTAGTTTCCTCCATTAAATGCTGACGTGCAGGCGAACCTGTGCCAGCTCTTTTTTCTCAAAGGTAACGGGGGTGCCGGCCACGTCGATGGTGACATTGCCCTGATCGTCGCAGCCGGTCAAAATGCCCACGTGCTCCTTGCGCCCGTCCCGGGGACGGTACAGGCGGCACTCCACCAGACTGCCTGTGAACTGCTGAAAATGCTCCGGCTTTTTCAAGGCCCGGTCGGCCCCGGCAGAGGAGATCTCCAGCGTGTAGCTGCCCTCGATGGGATCCACTTCGTCCAGCTTGTCGGACAGAGGGCGGGACACCGCCTCGCAGTCCTCAATGGACACGCCGCCCTGCTTGTCGATATAGACCCGCAAAAACCAGGTGCCCGCCTCCTTGACGTACTCCACGTCCCAGATGGTGCAGCCTGCAGCCTGGGCGATGGGGGCGGCCAGCTGGGCGGTCAGTTCGGTGACTTTTGCCATGCTCGTCCTCCTGTTCACGGCCGACACAGAGGTTGGGTCGGCGTTTTTTTCAATCAAAAAGAGCGGAGCCGAAACCCCACTCTGTCCAATACTACCTCATTAACACAGTTACTATACCATAAAAAAACAGATGACGCAAGGCTTTTTGGGTGATTTCTTTGAAAATCCGCCGCAAAAAGAGACAGAAATCTTGCTGCGGGAGTCCCTGCGTGATAGAATAAAGCGGTCACCCCGAGGAAAGGAGGCTGCACACATGATACCCACATATGAACAGATGGGCGATATGTTGGAGGAGATCGCCGGCCAGTTCCCCGACGCCTTTTTTGAGGGGCTGGAGGGTGGTATCCAGCTGGAGGAGACCGCCTTGCCTGACCCGGCCTTTCCGCCGGGGGAGATGTACATCATGGGGGAGTATTGCCACGATCTGCTGGGGCGGTACATCGTGCTGCACTACGGGTCCTTTGCCGCACTGCTGGCGGAGGAGGACCGGGAGGTCTGGCTGGACGAGATCTTCCTCACGCTGGCTCATGAGTTCACCCATCATATGGAGAATACCGCCATGCTCCACGTTCTGGACGATGCGGATGCAGAGTTTCTGCGTCAGGCACTGGCGGAGTATGAGCAGGAATGAAATAGGCAAACCGACCGGCGATTTTCGCCGTTCGGTTTTTCTTGTTCGGCGTCCCACCCGTGAGGAGAGCTGAGTTATACCGCCAGATAAAAGTATTCCGCCATGGTTTCCGGCGATTCTTTCATCCCACTTTCGATCCACCAGCGGACCGTTTCCACAAAGGTGGAGGCGATGTGATCGACCCAGAAGCTACCGGGCAGCTTCTCGCTTTTTCGAGCCTCAAACAACGGCAATTGGCTTGCGGCCGTTTGTCGGAGCAGGGCTTTGAAATACTGTAAAAACAACTGGTTATTTCGGCACGACAGCAGCTGCAGGATATGATTGTCATTCTTCAGCAAATGCTGAAAAAGATGCACAAACACATTGTCGGGTGCATCACACCGGAACAGATGGCTGTGCTCCGGTGGATGATTGCCGGCCGCATCAAAAATATGGCAGAACAGATCTTCGCACAGTTCTTTCAGAAGATAATCCTTGGTGGGGAAATGGGAATAAAAGGTCGCCCGGCCTACATCTGCCCGGTCAATGATCTCGCCTACGGTGATGTGAGAGAAGTCCTTTTTGGACAACAAATCAATAAACGCAGCAAAGATTGCTTCCCGAGTTTTCCTCTGTCGTCTGTCCATGTGTTCCTCCATACAAAACTTCAAATCTGTTCGGTATCATACATCGCCAGAAATCTGTATATTGTTTTTTACCAGTTTAGCACACATAATAGAGAACGACAAGTACAATACAGAATACAATGTTCAATAGAAGGTGGGTTTGACAGCGGGAGGTCTTTATGAAAACCGAGAAAAACATTTTGATCGCGTTTCTTCTCAATTTGCTCTTTTCCTGTTTTGAGTTTGCGGGCGGTGTGGTTGTGGGCAGCATTGCCATCGTGTCCGATGCCGTGCACGATTTGGGCGACGCGGCCAGCATCGGAATATCGTATGTTCTGGAGAAGAAAAGCAAACGCCAGCCGGACGAAGCCTATACATACGGGTACGCGAGATACTCTGTCCTTGGCGGCGCGCTTGCAGCGCTCATCCTTTTGGTGGGCAGCACAATGGTCATTTACAATGCGGTCACGCGCATGATTCGACCGGCGGAAATCAACTATGATGGCATGATCCTTTTTGCGCTTATCGGCTTGTGTGTCAACGGTTGTGCGGCCTTTGTCACGGGGGAGGGCAAGTCGCTCAATCAGAAAGTCGTGAACCTGCACATGATGGAAGATGTGCTTGGGTGGGCGGTGGTGCTGGTGGGGGCTGTCGTCATGCGCTTCACAGATCTTGCGATTCTTGACCCCGTTGTGTCGGTTGGGGTTGCGTTGTTCCTTGTGATGCGTTCTGTTGGGTACCTGAACGAAGCGGTGGGTCTGTTTCTGGAAAAAGCCCCCCGAGGTCTGGATGGGAAGGAGCTGAGAGCCTGCTTGTCTGAAATTGTGGGTGTTCTGGATGTGCACCACATCCACGTTTGGAGTATGGATGGGCACATGAACTGCGCCACTATGCACATTGTGACAAACCAAGACCCTGTGCACGTGAAGCAAGCTGTCCGGGAAGAACTGAGACAATTGGGTGTTGGCCATGTGACGCTGGAACTGGAAGCAGAAGGAGAGCGTTGCCACGCAATGTGTTGCCATGTGGAGCATCAGCACGGGTCGGGGCACTACCATCATCACCGCCATTAAGGGGAAAGGTATATTGGCTTGGGATACACAACAGGCGCAGCAAATAAACTTGCTGCGCCTGTTGTGGGTTTTATTTCAGTTTGGACAGCTCCTTGCGGATGGCCTGGGTGAGTAGGTCCTGCCCCTGGGGGGAGCGCAGGGCGTCCAGCACCGCTGCGTGAAGCAGCTGCTGGAACTGCTTGCCCTGGAGCACCGCGTCAAACACGGTGCCGCCGTCTCCGGCAGGGGGTGTGCTCTGGGGAGCAGGCTTTGCCGTTCGGACGGGAACGGAGGGAGTGGGGGTGTCCGGCTGGGCATAGGCCAGATCCATCCAGCTTTGCTGAGTGGTGCGGTCGTCGCTCTCGCCCTTGAGGTAGAAGGTGGACACGCCGAAGAAGGCGGCCAGCTTTTCCTGCTGCTCCCGGGTGGGGGTCTGCCGCCCCGTCTCAAACTTCTCGATGGCGGTGCGGGGCAGGCCAAGGGCGGCGGCCAGAGCCGGGCGGGACAGATTTTGTTCCGTGCGGAGGGCTTCGATACGCTGTGCCATGGTTACCATAGGCGATACTCCTTTGAAAAAGGCGGGGTCGGCAGTGTGCCGACCCCGCGTGTGATGGTTTGATCAGATGATCTTCATGACCCAGTTGTGGGGATCTGCCTGACGGCCCCACTGGATGCCGGTCAGCTCGTCATACAGACGCTGGGTGACAGGGCCGATTTGGCCGCCGTTGATGGTGACCTTCTCCTCGCCCTCGGCCAGCTCGCCGATGGGAGAGATAACGGCGGCGGTGCCGGTGCCCCAGGCCTCTTCCAGCGTACCGTTCTTGGCAGCCTCAAACAGCTCCTCGGCGGAAATGCGGCGCTCCTCCACCTCATAGCCCCAGTCGCGCAGCAGCTGGATGCAGGAGCGGCGGGTGATGCCGGGCAGCACGGAGCCGTTGAGATCGGGGGTGAGGATCTTGCCGTCCACCTTGAACATGACGTTCATGGCGCCGACCTCTTCGATATACTTGCGGTGCACGCCGTCCAGCCACAGCACCTGAGAGTAGCCCCGGGCGGCGGCGCGGTTGCCCGCACGCAGGGAGGCGGCGTAGTTGCCGCCGGTCTTGGCCATGCCGGTGCCGCCCTTGACGGCACGCACATCCTCATCCTCGATGTAGATCTTGACGGGGTTCAGGCCTTCGGGATAGTAGGCGCCCACGGGGCAGACCACCACGATGTACTGCACGTGGTGAGAGGAATGCACGCCCAGAGCGGCGTCCAGACCGATCATGAAGGGACGGATGTACAGGGAGGTGTCCTTCTCATAGGGGACCCAGTCCTGCTCCAGCTTGACCAGCTCCACGATGCCGGCCAGAGCCAGCTCGTAGGGGATGTTGGGCATACACAGACGGTCAGCAGAGTCGTTCAGACGCTGGATGTTGCAGTCGGGACGGAACAGCTGGATGGAGCCGTCGGCGGTGCGGTAGGCCTTCATGCCCTCGAAGATCTCCTCGCCGTAGTGCAAGACCTTGGAGGCGGGGTCGATGGGCAGGGGACCATATGGGACGATGCGGGCGTCATGCCAGCCCTGACCCTCGTCATAGTCAACGATAAACATATGGTCGGTCATGTACTTACCGAACACCAGGGCGGAGGCTTCCGGCTTCTCCTTCAGCGTGGCGGCGCGGGTAATTTTGATCTCTTGCATGGCGAATACCTCCTGAATTCCGTTTTATTCTATAGAAAACGGTTGTTTGAACTATATTATAGCAGTCTTGTTTGCTCGGTGCAACGGGTGTGACGGGAAATTTTTCAATTTTGCGCCGGATGGCCAATCGGGGCGATGTCCCTTGACTGCCGAAAAAAACTATGCTAAATTTATGATAAAAGGGAATTTATGTCTTTCGACGATCAATCATGGAAAAGGAGACAGATGGTTATGAACAAGAAAGCCCGCATTGGTTTTGTGTGCTTTGGTGAGGTCAACACCCCCATCGAGCGCCTGCAGATGAAGCATGACGAGGCGCTGGAAGCCCTCAAGCAGCTGGATTATGATTTTGTGGACGGCGGTCTGGTCATTGATGATCCCGCCTATGAGACGGCGGATGCCGCCCTGGCCAAGGTGCAGGGTGAGGACCTGTCCGCGCTGGTTGTGTGCGTGGCCGGCTGGGTGCCCACCCACGCCGTGATCCGCGTGACCGATCCACTGCGCCATGTGCCCATGCTGCTGTGGGGTCTGTGCGGCTGGAAGGAGAATGGCCGCATCATCACCACCGCAGAGCAGGCGGGTACCACCGCGCTGCGTCCCGCCTTTGAGGCGCTGGGCTACACGTTTAAGTACGTATACAACATCATCGGCAAGCCCTTCCCCATGAAGAAGCTGGACGCCTTCCTGCGCGCCAGCGCCGCCCGCCGCGCTCTGCGGGACGCTCGCGTGGGCACCATGGGCTACCGGGATATGCTGCTCTACGGTACTCAGTACGAGGGTAACTCCATGCGCAGCCAGATCGGCGTGGAGGTGGAGCCCTTTGAGATGCTGGAAATGGTGCAGAACATGGAGAAGCTGGACCCCGCCGACGTGGCTGAAGGCATCAAGTTCGTCAAGGAAAACTGGGTGTTCAAGAAGCCCTGCGACGACAGCGTCATCGAAAACGGCGTGAAGTACGCTCTGGCCATTGGCATGAAGATCGCCGAGCGCGGCTGGGAGGCCATTACCCTCATCGACGTGGACGGCATGAAGAAGCTCATGGGCTTCCCTCCCGCCATGGTGTTCATGCTCATTGAACGCTACCACAACATTCCCACTGTGCCCGAGAACGACGTGATGGGCGCGGTGACCCAGATCATCATGAAGCTACTGTCCGGCCAGACCGTTCCCTACATGGAGTACTACGAGTTCTTCGAGGAGAGCATGCTCATTGGTGTGCCCGACTACGTGCCCGCCTGCGTCACTGACGGGGATGTGACCGTGCTGCCCGCCGCCTTTGGCCTGCTCAACGCCTCCCTGCTCAACGTGTCCAAGGTCAAGACCGGCTATGTCACCTGTGCCCGCCTGGTGTACCTCAACGGCAAGTACAAGATGCACGTGTACACCGCCGAGGCAAAGACGCCCCCCGCCTGGAACGAGTTCGGCTGGGACGATCCCGCCCCTCAGCTGCCCAGTCTGGAAGTGTTCCCCGACAGCTGCACTGTGGAGCAGTTCGCTCAGAACGTCTCCTGCCAGCACGTCATTCTGGCCTACGGCGATTTCGTGGAGGAGATCCGCGACTTCTGCAAGATGATGGACATCGAGCTGGTCATGTAAGCAAATACGCAAAACGGAGGAACTGCAACGCAGTTCCTCCGTTTTTTATTTGTAAGAGTTTAGAAAAGAGCGGTGTACACCGCGCCAACCACCAGAACGGGCAGCATATTTGCTACCCGGAACCGCTGGTCAAACACCAGATTGACGCCCACGCAGAAAATGAGGATAGCGCCGAGAAAGGACAGATTTGCAATCACTTCCGGCGTAAATAAGGGGGCGACCATTCCGGCCAGCAGGGTCACGCTGCCCTGAAGTATGCCCACAGGCAGGGCGGAAAAGATCGCACCGCGACCGTAGCTGGAGGCAAAGACGAGGATGATCATAAAGTCCAGAATGGACTTGGTATACAGGGTGGAGGGGTCACCCGTCAGTCCGTCCTGAATGGAGCCCACGATAGCCATGGCGCCGATGCAGACCACCAGCGAGGCGGTGACAAAGCCTTCCACAAATCGGGCATCATCCCTTCGGGCGGCGCGGGCCTTGAGCCAGCGGCCCAGCCCTTCCAGCCTGCCCTCGAAGTCGCACAATTCACCCAGTAAGGTGCCCAGAGCCAGCGCGAGGATCATGCCCAGCGTGTCCCGGCTGACCAGTTGACCGTCCACGATTTGCACCATACCGTTCAGTGCTCCGGCACCGCCGATAAACAGCGTGGCAAGCCCCAGCGAGTGGGTCAGCGCGTTCTGGTAATGCTCCTTCAAGCCGCCGCGCAGCAGCGTGCCCAGACAGCCGCCCACCACAATGGCGGCCACGTTGGCGATGGTGCCAAGTCCGACCATATGCCTCACTCCTTTTCGCTTGTCCGAGTATAGCAGACTTGACACAAAAAGACAAGAGCCGCGCCCTGTTGGCACGGCTCTTGTGTGATTACAGCAGCACAGGCTGCAGCTGTTTGCCTGCGAAGGCGGCTTCGATGGTTTGGGGCAGTTGCTCAAAGTCAGCCACTAGAGAGGTGGGCTTGTTGACGGCGTCGTCCTGTCCGAAGGGGACAAAGAACACGTTCTTACGCATGAGCAGCTGGCCGATGGCGGGGGCAGAGCCGGCCAGCCCGTCGTTGGAGGCGATGCACATCACCAAGGGGCGGCCGTTGCGCTGGTGCGCCTTGGCGGCCATGGTGACGCTGGAGTCGGTGATTCCGGCGGCCATTTTGCTCAGGGTGTTGCCGGTGCAGGGGGCGATGACCAGCAGGTCCAGAAGTTTTTGCGGACCGATGGGCTCGGCATCCCGGACGGTGGACACCACCCGGTGGCCGCAGATGCGCTCCAGCTCGCACATCAGCTCGTGGGCGGCGCCAAAGCGGGTGTCGGTGGCGGCCACGATCTCGGAGACGATGGGGATGACGGTTTCGTATCGGGCGGCTACCTGTTCCAACGCAGCCACGGCCCGGCTGTGGGTGCAGAAGGAGCCGCAAAGGGCAAAGCCAATGGTTTTATGTTCCAAAAAGATCTTCCTTTCCGGGGATCAGGTTCCAGCTTCCTGAAGGAGATTGTATATCGTATCGCGCAGACAGCCTGCGGCGGTGAGAGGAGCCACCTTTCCGGGCAAGGAAAGAGCCCAGATCACTCTCCGGCCCAGCTGCGCCGCCGCGTCCATATCCACGCCGCCCGGCTTGGAGGCCAGGTCAATGATCAGGGTGTCGTCGTTCAGCGTGCAAAGCACGTCTTCGCCCAAAAGGGTGGCGGGAACGGTGTTGATCACAAGGTCAAAGTCCCCGGCGCGCCGGCACAGCTGCTGCAGCTGCAGGACAGAGAAACCGAAAGCCTGTGCCCATGCGCGCTGGGCGCAGCTGCGGGCGGCCACGCTGACGCGGGCACCCAGTGCGCCGAAGCGGTGTGCGGTCAGGGTGCCCACCCGGCCAAAGCCTAGGACCAGGACCCGAGCCCCGTGCAGGGTGATGGGCAGTTCCTCCATGGCGATCTGTACCGCGCCCTCGGCGGTGGGGACGGCGTTGGCCACCACCAGCTCCTCCCGCACAAAGTAGTCGTGGAGATAGAGCCCGTTTCGATGCAGCATCAGGTCCGTGTTCGGGTCACAGCGCCCGCCGCACAGCAACTGTGTGGGCCGCAGATGGGGCAGGAGGGAGGCGAGTGGGTGTTCTGTGCAGGACAGGGGCGCGTTCAGCTGCCCGGGGGCAGAGGATACGGGCAGGGGGAATATAATGCAGTGGGCAAGGCTTATTCCCTCCGGCGACGGCTCACATGGTGCCAGCGGGGCGGCGTGCGCCCCCTGTTCCAGAGCAAAGGTGTGTACTTCGTGTCCGTCCAGCGCCAGCAGCTGAGCCAGATGCGCCTGCCGCAGGTCGCCGCCTACCACCCAGAAGTTGTGTTTTTCGTTCATGGCACAGGCCTCCCATTCGGTTTCTCACCATCCTATGCGGGAGAGAAGAGGGAAGTGAAGAAAGGCAAAAAACCGCCCCGTCTCATTGAGACGGGGCGGTTGGTTTGGTAAATACCGGTCTTACTTGGCAGCCTTGGCGGCCTTAATGGCGTCGATGAGCATGGGCACGACCTTGAACAGGTCGCCCTCGATGCCGTAGTCGGCGGCCTCGAAGATGGGGGCGTTGCCGTTCTTGTTCACGGCGATGATGCACTCGGAGTCCTGCATGCCGGCCTTGTGCTGA
>JAZNMM010000044.1:0-5352 GCA_045579605.1 Lawsonibacter sp. | reverse complement strand
CCCTGACCCTGCTCCCTTCCGTGCAGACCACCCTCCCCTTCTGACCCCCGACCCCAAGGTGCCGGACACAGCTGTGCCCGGCGCTTTTTTGCTTCCCAGTTCTTTTGATGATGTTATCTAATTTTTAATATTATATTTGGTGGTTTTGCATATTGATATTTTGGGTAAAATGAGACTATACTGATAGCGTCAACCCAAACTTCCACACCGGAAAGGAGCACATCATGGAACACTCCCTCGCCTCTCCCGCCCGCCAGCGGGAACGTGACCGCGACCCATACGATGCCCTGCGTCCATGGTCGGCACTCACCCACGGTGCGGGGGCTGTGCTGGCTGTGCTGGGCACGCTGTTTCTCCTGCTGAACGCTCAAAGCCCTCGGGAGCAGCTGGGCTTTGGCATATACGGACTTTCCATGATCGCCCTGTATACTGCCAGCACCCTGTATCATTGTCTGCGCACCCGGGTGTCCTGGCGGCGGCGGCTGCGCAAGCTGGACCACTGCTCCATCTGCCTGCTCATCGCCGGAAGCTATACCCCCATCTGCCTGCTGGTGCTGTGGGAGTGCTGCGGCCCTGTGCTGCTGGCCGGTGTGTGGTCCTTTGCCGCCGTGGGCATCCTCCTGTCCCTGGTGTGGATTACCGCCCCCCGCTGGCTGTCCGCCGGTGTCTATCTGGCCATGGGCTGGCTGTGCGTATTCGCCATAAAGCCCCTTGTGTCCTCCATGCTCCCTGTCGCTCTGTTCTGGCTGGTGGCGGGCGGGGTGCTTTACTCGGTGGGCGGGGTACTGTACGCCCTGAAGTGGCCGGGACGGAACAACCCCCACTTCGGCTGCCACGAGATCTTTCATGTGTTCATCCTGCTGGGCAGTGCCTGCCAGTATGTGACCATGTGTTCCATTGGATAAGAAAACTCCGTCCTCACGGACGGAGTTTTCTTTTTATTCTTGTCCCGGCGCGCCACACCACCCAGGCACACAAACTGCCCAGCAGGGCACCTGACAGCACGTCGCTGGGGAAGTGTACGCCCACATACAGTCGTGAAAAACCCATCAGCACCGCCGCGGCAACAGCGCTCACGCGCATCCATCTCCGGGGCAGTCCCCGGCACCAGATACCGGCGGCGGCAAAGGCCGCACAGGTATGGCCGGAGGGAAAGGAGTTGGGGTCGTGCTCAGCCACCAGCGTGCGCAGCCCCTCCACCAGCAACCACGGGCGGGTGCGCCCCACCAGCGGTTTGATCACAAGATTGCAACAAACAAAGCCCAGCAGCAGCGCGCCCAGCGCCAGCACCCCTGTTTTTCGGGTGCGCCGGAACAGCAGCATCAACAGTGACACTACAATCCACACGAGCCCCGCGTTACCCAATTGGGTATACCAGACAAAAAATGCATCCAGCATCGGGCTGCGCAGGCTCTGCAGGGCAAGGAGCGCGTCTCCCTCCCACTGGCACAGCAGCTGCAAAAAATGTTCCATACGGGCCTCCTGTCTCCCTTGACCGAAAGAGTCCTCAGCATTATAATGTATATATATTAACGCATACGCGCCCGGGGCACAAGTACCTTTTGCCGCCGGAATTGGGGAGGGACGCCGTTTGAAGTATATCATCTGCCTTGCCAACGAGCCGTGGCTGGACGTTCCCACCCGCACCCAGCAGCTGATGACCCGCATGAAAAACGTGCGGGTGCTGTTCTTTGAGCCGGCCACCGGCCGCAAGGACCGAAGCTGGAAGAAACCCGGACGTCAGGTGCGCCCCAATATCACCGTATATACCCTCCCCCCTGTGCGCACCATGGACGAGCGCCTTGGCCCCTTCTTCCGCAGCGGACAGGAGCGGCTGGCCCGTTTTATTGCCCGCAGGGTGGACAAGCACCGGGCCCGTCACGCCCTGCTGTGGGTCACCTCCCCCGCCCACGTGCACCTGCTGGACCGGCTGACCTATGACACGCTGATCTACGACTGCGACCGGGACTGGCCGGATTATCCCGACCACTGGACCCAGTCGCTGGCCCATGCCGCGGTGGTGGTCTTTGCCGCCTCGGAGGATCTGCGCCAGACCCTGTTGGACAGCAACTCCAACGTGGTGTTTTTGCCCAACGGGGTACACTATTCCCTGTTCTCCCAGCGCAGCCCCTCCGCCGACCAGCTGCTGCCGGAGGTGACCGGCCCTCTGCTGTGCTGGGCGGGCACGATCCATGCCGATCTGGACCTGTCCCCTCTGGTATACGCGGCCGCCGAACAGCCCGACTGGACCTTCGTTCTGCTGGGCCGAGTGGACAAAGCCAACCGCTATGTAGGCCGGATGCGCCGCATGTCCAACATCCGCCTGCTGGGTCCCTGTCCTCTGATGGAGGTGCCCGACTATCTGTACCGAAGCCATGTGTGTCTGGACCTGCTGCGCCAAAACACGCCGTACAGCGGCGTGATCCCCAACCGCCTGTACGAGTATATGTCCACCGGCAAGCCCATCGTATCCATGCTCCGGCACGATCAGGTGGAGCTGTTCCCCGACGTGATCTATGCCGCCCACGACCCGGAGGAATTTGTCCGTATGTGCCAGCAGGCCCTGGACGAGGATTATAACTGGGTCAGCGGCCGCCGCCGTGGCTATGGCGCCAATGCCGCCTGGTCTGCCCGAGCGGACGAGGTGTCACGTATTCTGGACGCAGGCGGTCTTCTGTAAGTTTACCCATTGCCTTTTCCTTTTGCCTGCACGGATTGTTCAAGCCTACGAAATTTTATTCTCCCCCTTGTCAAGATACCGCTTTTTGGGTAAAATAAAGACGATTTGGAGTGAGGAGGCGCAGAAAATGACGATGCTGTGTTCCATGTGCGATCGTTGTGCTTTTTTCAGCGGCCTCAATGCGCCCAAAATCACCATATGACCCTTTCAGGCTGTCCGTCTACCCTGTGCGGACAGCTTGATTTATTTTCGGCGGTGTGCCGCCAGGGAGGTATATTATGAGCAAAAAAGTCGCTGTCATCATGGGCTCTGATTCCGATTGGCCCGTTGTCAAGGGTGCCTGCACCCAGCTGGAGGAGTTCGGCATCCCCTATGAGGCCCACATACTCAGTGCCCACCGTACCCCCGCCGCCGCTGCGGACTTTGCCAAAAACGCCCGTGCCAACGGCTTCGGCGTGCTCATCTGCGCTGCCGGCATGGCCGCCCATCTGGCCGGTGCCTTTGCCGGCAACTCCACCCTGCCCGTCATCGGTATCCCCATGAAGGGCGGCGCTGTGGACGGTCTGGACGCCCTGCTGGCCACTGTGCAGATGCCCAGCGGCATCCCCGTGGCCACCGTGGCCATCAACGGCGCCAAAAACGCCGCCGTGCTGGCCGCCCAGATGCTGGCCATCACCGATGATGCTCTGGCCGCCAAGCTGGACGCCGCCCGGGTCAAAATGGCCCAGCAGATCGCCGAGAAGGAAGCAAAGCTTCAGGCGGAGCTGAACACGTAAGTATCCACATTCACCTTTTATATACTGTTTGGGAGGAATCTACCATGGAAAACAAACTGCTTTACACCGGCAAGACCAAGAACGTCTACGCTCTGCCCAACGGCAACTGCCTGCTCAAGTTCAAGGACGACTGCACCGGCAAGGACGGTGTGTTCGATCCCGGCGAGAACTCCGTGGGTCTGACCATTGAGGGCGTGGGCGATGTGAACCTGCGCATGTCCATCTACTTCTTTGAGAAGATCAATGCCGCCGGCATCAAGACCCACTATGTGAGCGCGGATCTGGCCAACACCACCATGGAGGTCCTGCCCGCCAAGGTGTTCGGCAAGGGTCTGGAGGTCATCTGCCGCAACAAGGCTGTTGGCTCCTTCATCCGCCGCTACGGCGATCTGATCGAGTCCGGCGCCGACCTGCCCTCCTACGTGGAGACCACTCTGAAGGACGACGAAAAGGGCGATCCCCTGATCACCAAGGACGCGCTGGTGGCCATCGGCGTGATGACCGACGAGCAGTATGAGGATCTGAAGGACATGACCCAGAAGATCACCAAGATCGTGGCTGACGATCTGGCCGAGAAGGGCATGGAGCTGTACGACATCAAGTTCGAGTTCGGCTACGCCCCCGACGGCAAGGTCATGCTCATCGACGAGGTGGCCTCCGGCAACATGCGCGTGTACAAGGACGGCGAGTACATCGATCCCATGACCCTGAACAAGCTGTTCTTCGCCTAATCGTTCCCATATCTTCATCCGGCACCGGAGGGAGTTTCCCCTCCGGCGCCGGTACTGTATTTTCTGAGCTTTTAGGAGGACCCCTTATGGGCGGTTTTTTTGGGGCCATCGCCAAGCACGATGTGACCCTTGATATCTTCTTCGGAGTGGACTACCACTCCCACCTCGGTACCCGTCGGGGCGGCATGATCGTCTATGATACTGAACACGGGTTCCATCGCCAGATCCACAATATCGAAAACACTCCCTTCCGCACCAAGTTCGAAAAGGATCTGCCTGAATTCCACGGCTGCAGCGGCATCGGCTGCATCAGCGACACCGACCCCCAGCCCCTGCTGGTGCGCTCCCCTCTTGGTCTGTATGCCATCTCCACCGTGGGCATCATCAACAACGCCGAGGAACTGGTGCAGAAGTACTTCTCCGACCACGGACACCAGTTCATGGCCATGAGCTCCGGCAAGGTCAACGCCACGGAATTGGTTGCCGCCCTCATCAACCAGAAGGAAAATCTGGTGGACGGCATCCTGCACGCTCAGGACGAGATCAAGGGTTCCGCCACCATCCTCATCCTCACCCCGGACTGCATCATCGCCGCCCGGGACAAGGTGGGTCGCCTGCCCGTACTCATCGGTCAGGGCGAGGACGGTTGCTGTGTGTCTTTCGAGTCCTTTGCCTATCACAAGCTGGGCTATGAGGACGCCTATGAGCTGGGCCCCCGGGAAATTATAAAGCTCACCGCCGACGGCTTTGAGCAGCTTTCCCCTCCCGGCAAGGAGATGAAGATCTGCGCCTTCCTGTGGACCTACTACGGCTACCCCAACTCCAACTACGAGGGCCGCAACGTGGAGGTCATGCGCTATAAAAACGGCGAGATCATGGCCCGGGCCGACCGGGAGCGTGGTCTGGCTCAGGATGTGGACTACGTAGCCGGCGTGCCCGACTCGGGCATTCCCCACGCCATCGGTTACGCCAATGAGAGCCACGCCCCCTTTGCCCGCCCCTTCGTCAAGTACACCCCCACCTGGTCTCGTTCCTTCACCCCCACCAATCAAAAAGTGCGCAGTCAGGTGGCCAAAATGAAGCAGAACCCCGTCCCTGAGCTGATTCAGGGCAAGAAGCTGTTGTTTGTGGAAAGTCGGAGGCCAAGCGGGCTTAGGAAGACAAC
>JAZNMM010000043.1:0-3359 GCA_045579605.1 Lawsonibacter sp. | reverse complement strand
CAGGTGCATATCCGCTCTTCCTTCAACAACACCATGGTTACCGTCACCGATGCTCAGGGCAACGCTCTGTCTTGGGCTTCCTCCGGTGCTCTGGGCTTCCGTGGTTCCCGTAAGTCCACCCCCTTCGCCGCTCAGACTGCTGCTGAGACCGCTGCCAAGGCTGCTATGGAGTATGGCCTGAAGAGCGTTGAGGTGTTCGTTAAGGGTCCCGGTTCCGGCCGTGAGGCTGCCATCCGTGCCCTGCAGGCCGTGGGTCTGGAAGTCACCATGATCAAGGACGTGACTCCCGTTCCCCACAACGGCTGCCGTCCCCCCAAGCGTCGCCGCGTGTAATCTGGAAGAAGGAGGAAATGATCCATGGCTAAGAATATGCAGCCCATCGCCAAGCGGTGCAAGACTCTGAACCTGTCTCCCGCCACCATGGGCTATAACAAGAAGGATACCAACCGCAACCCCAAGGGCCAGATGCGCAAGAAGCAGTCTGAGTACGCCATGCAGATGACCGAGAAGCAGAAGGTCAAGTTCATTTACGGCATCATGGAGAAGCAGTTCCACGCCTACTATGAGAAGGCGTCCCGCATGCCCGGCAAGTCCGGCGAGAACCTGCTGACCCTGATCGAGCGTCGTCTGGACAACGTGGTGTTCCGTATGGGCTTTGCCATGACCCGCCGCGAGGCGCGTCAGCTGGTCACCCACGGCCACTTCACCGTCAACGGCCAGCGCGTGGACGTGCCTTCCTTCCTGGTGAAGGTGGGCGATGTGATCGAGGTTCGCGAGAAGAGCCGCGCTTCCGTCAAGTTTAAGCGCCTGCTGGGCGAGGACGCCATCGCCGTCAACGTGCCCAAGTGGCTGGATCACGCCAAGAACACCCTGGAGGGCAAGGTCGTTGCGCTGCCCACCCGCGAGGATATCGACTTCCCCGTGGAAGAGCACCTGATCGTTGAGTTGTATTCTAAGTAATCTTAGACCCTCGAACATTGGTGAGCTGAACAAGGCGGCACATCCTGCCGCCGTATGAAGGAGGGTAACATCGCAATGGTAGAAATCGAAAAGCCCCGCATCGAATGCGTAGAGAATCCCGGAGACAGTTCCTACGGCAAGTACGTGATCGAGCCCCTTGAGCGCGGCTACGGCACCACCCTGGGCAACTCTCTGCGCCGCATCCTGCTGTCCTCTCTGCCCGGCACCGCGGTCACTTCCATCAAGATCGCCGGCGTCCAGCACGAGTTCTCCACCATCCCCGGCGTGAAGGAGGATGTTACCGAGATCGTGCTCAACGTCAAGGGCATCATCGCCAAGCTGCACTGCGAAGGCATCAAGACCGTCTACATCGAGGCGGCCGGCCCCGGTAAGGTTTGCGCCGGCGACATCAAGGCCGACGGTGAGGTGGAGATCCTCAACCCCGACCTGCACATCGCCACTCTGGACGTGGATGCCACGCTGAACATGGAGCTGACTCTGGCCTGTGGCCGCGGCTATGTCCCTGCCGACAAGAACAAGACGGCCCAGACCGTCATCGGTGTCATCCCCGTGGACAGCATCTACACCCCCGTGCGCAAGGTCAACTACACCGTGGAGAACACCCGCGTGGGTGACGCCACGGACTATGACAAGCTGACGCTGGAAGTGTGGACCAACGGCACCATCGACGCCCGTGACGCCGTGAGCCTGGGCGCGCGCATCTTGTGCGACCACTTCACCCTGTTTACCGATCTGTCCGAGACTATGGGCGCCCGGTCTACTGTGGTGGATAAGCCTGAGAAGGAGCGCAACAAGGTCCTGGACCTGACCATCGAAGAGCTGGATCTGTCGGTCCGTTCGTTCAACTGCCTCAAGCGCGCCAACATCAACACCGTGGCGGATCTGATCTCCAAGACGGAGGAAGAGATGATGAAGGTGCGCAACCTGGGCCGCAAGTCTCTGGAAGAGGTTATGAACAAGCTGGCCATGATGGACCTGTCCCTTGCTCCGGAGGAGAACTAAATCTCCAAACCGGAAACAACTGTGGGACCGTGCCGAAGGTATGTAACGTTCCGCTTCGCACACGACCAACACCGTCCATAAGCATGGGGTCCCGGGCCGCAAGGCCGAAAGAACGAATTTAAAACAGGATCTCGCCACGCGAGGTCGAAGGAGAGTTTACTATGTCTCAGAAGCACCGTAAGCTGGGCCGTACCAGCGACCAGCGCCGCGCCATGCTGCGCGCCATGGTCACCTATCTGCTGGAGAACGGCCAGATCAAGACCACCGTCACCCGCGCCAAGGAAGTGGCTCCCGTGGCCGAGAAGATGATCACCCTGGGCAAGGCCAACACCCTGGCTTCCTACCGTCAGGCTCTGGGCTACATCACCAAGGAGGATGTGGCGCAGAAGGTCTTCAAGGAGATCGCCCCCAAGTACGCTGACCGCAACGGCGGCTATACCCGTATCGTTAAGATCGGTCCCCGCCGCGGCGATGCCGCTGAGATGGCTATCATCCAGCTGGTGTAAGGCGAAGAACAAACTTCCGAAAGCACCCGGCTCTCAGAGCCGGGTGCTTTTCTTTTGTGACACCCGCGTCGCCGCGGCGGGGACAGGGGGCAAGATACGCCCCAGACACTTCCATTATAAATATAGAAAATCCGGGGAACAAAACGGAAAAACCAGCGTCAAACCCTGTGTCCGCAGTAAATATGTCGGGTTTGTTGCGGAAATATTTCAGTTGTGTTACATATCGCGAAAACCCATTGACGGAAAAAAGGACTTGCGATATAGTACACTCACAGGCAGAGGAGGCGCATTATGCGACCTTCAATGACCAAAATTTAAAGGAGGAATCCCCATGAGAAACCTGAAGCGTGCTCTGTCTCTGGCTCTGGCGTCCGTTATGCTGCTCGGCATGATGGTCATCGGCACCAGCGCTGCTACCTTCACCGACGCTGACGCGATCGTCAACACCGAGGCCGCTACCATTACCGCTGGCCTGGGCCTGTTTGCCGGTTCCGAAGGCAAGTTCAACCCCACTGGCACTGTTACCCGTGCTCAGATGGCCACTGTCATCGTTAAGATGCTGTACGGCTCTGAGATCAACGCCGACTCCTACAAGGGCTCCGGCAAGTTCTCTGACGTCGCTTCTTTCGAGGGCGGCTGGGCTGAGGGCTACATCAACCTGTGCGCCAACCTGGGCATCGTCGGCGGTTACGGCGACGGCACCTTCAAGCCTGGTCAGAACCTGACCACCGCTGAGGCTGTCACCATGCTGCTGAACGCTCTGAAGGTCGACGCCGGCGAGGGCACCTGGCCCCTGACCGTTATGGCCGCTGCCGAGAAGATCGAGCTGTACGAGGACATGCAGACTGCTAAGCCCTCCACCAACGAGGC
>JAZNMM010000042.1:0-54814 GCA_045579605.1 Lawsonibacter sp. | reverse complement strand
CGATCGGACATCATCAGTTCGGTCAGGGAGGAGCAGTCGGTGCCGCAGCCCTCCTCATGCAGGATCTTCAAAATCTGGGGGTTGGGGGTAGCCTTGACGGCAAAATACTCCTTAAAGCCGGGGTTCCAGGCAAAGGCTTTATTCAGCGCCCGGGCGTTTTCACGGATGCCCTGCTCGTCGTACAGATAAAACGGGGTGGGATAGTCCTGGGCGATGCGCTCCAGCTGCTGTTTGGTAACAAACGTTTTCTTCATGTGCGTCCACTCCTTACAAAGGAAAATCATTTATAAGTGTAGCTATTTTGTGTTAAAATGTCAATGCTCACAACCTACAAGGCCGCCATCTGCTCTGCCCGGTGTTTTGCCGTTTCCGGAAAATTCGACCTTTTGCGTATTTTTCACTTGCACCCGGCGGGACAATCTGCTATGATAGAGGGCAAGTGAGAGGAGGGTGGAAGATGCGCTTTGGAATGATGCACAGCAGCTTCATTTCCACGGTCTTCTATTCCCTTTTTCTCTTTGTTATGACGATCGCCGTTGGGTGATTGTCTTTTTTTATGTGATCTGCTGTTCTTTGACCAATCAAAGACAGATCAAAAAACGAAAGGGAGAGAAACAATATGAACAACGAACCCATCCGCGACGCGCGCCAGCTGGGTATCCCCAAGATGCTCATTCTGGGCCTGCAGCACATGTTCGCCATGTTCGGCGCAACCATCCTGGTCCCCATTATCGTGGCAGACCCCAACGGAACCAACCTGCCGCTGAGCATCCAGACCACCCTGCTCTTTGCCGGTATCGGCACTCTGTTTTTCCACCTGTGCACCAAAATGAAGGTACCCGCTTTCCTGGGCTCCTCCTTTGCCTTCCTGGGCGGCTTCGCTACTGTCTCCGGTCTGGAAGTCTATAAGGATGTCACCCCCGAGGACAAGCTGGCCTATGCTCTGGGCGGCATCGTGATCGCCGGCCTGCTGTATCTGGTGCTGGCCGCTGTTATCAAGCTGGTGGGCGTGAAGAAGGTCATGCGCTTCCTCCCCCCCGTGGTCACCGGCCCCATCATCATCTGCATCGGCCTGAATCTGGCCCCCTCTGCTGTGGACAACGCCTCCAGCTGCTGGTGGCTGGCTCTGGCCACCATGGCCATCGTTGTGGTTGCCAATGTTTGGGGCAAAGGCATGATCAAGATTATCCCCATTCTGCTGGGCGTGGTCGGCGCTTACATCATTGCCGTTTTGACCAAGCAGGTGGACTTCTCCTCCGTGGCCGCTGCCCAGGTGATTGGCCTGCAGCCCTTCAGCCTGCCCAAGTTTGACCTGACCGCCATTCTGGTCATGGCCCCCATCGCTCTGGCTACCATGATGGAGCACATTGGCGGTATGTCCGCCATCTCCGCCACCACCGAGCAGAACTTCATTGAAGATCCCGGCCTGCACCGCACCCTCATTGGTGACGGCATCGCCACCTCCCTGTCCGCCATGTTCGGCGGCCCCGCCAACACCACTTATGGTGAGAACACCGGCGTTCTGGTCCTGTCCGGTGTCCATGACCCCAAGGTCATCCGTCTGGCCGCCATCTACGCCATCGCGCTGTCCTTCTCTCCCGCCTTTGCCGCTCTGATCGGAACCATGCCCTCCGCCATTATCGGCGGCGTGTCCTTCATCCTGTACGGCATGATCTCCGCCATCGGTGTGCGCAACATCGTGGAGAACAAGGTGGACTTCACCAACTCCCGCAACCTGATCATCGCCGCCGTCATTCTGGTGTGCGGTCTGGGCTTCTCCAGCGGCCTGACCTTCACCGTGGCCGGCACCTCCATCACCCTGACCGGTCTGGCCATCGCCGCCATCGCCGGCATCGTGCTCAACGCCATCCTGCCCGGAAACGACTATGAGTTCGGCGCCAATCCCGACGGCGACCAGAACCGCGGCATCCACCACTGATCCCGTTTCAAACCCAAAACGCTCCGGCGCGGCTGCGCCGGAGCGTTTTTTACGCAAAAAACGAGGCAGGAGCAACTCCTGCCTCGTTTGGTTTTCTTTCTTACTTCTTGAAGATACCCACCAGGCTCTCCCAGGTGGAGTCGGGAATGGTGCCTTCCCGGGGCTGGGTCTCCTCAGCCGCTTCCTCGGCGGGGGTCTCCTGTGCCGCCTCGCTCTGGGCGGGAGCGGCCTGCTCCTCCACCTTGGCGCGGGCGGTGGTGAAGGGCTCCAGCTTCAGCTTGCCGGCGCCCTCATCAAAGCCGGTGGCGATGACGGTGACGCGGATCTCGTCCTCCATGGTCTCGTCGAAGGTGGCGCCGAAGATGATGTTGGCATCGGGGTGAGCGGCCTGCTGCACCAGATCGGCAGCGGTCTCCACCTCTTCCAGACCGATGTCCATAGAGCCGGTCACATTGATCAGCACGCCCTTGGCACCGTCGATGGAGGTCTCCAGCAGGGGGCTGGAGATAGCCATACGGGCAGCCTCTTCTGCCTTGCCCTTGCCGGCGGCACGGCCCACGCCCATGTGGGCACGGCCGGCGTCCTTCATAACGGCGGTCACGTCGGCAAAGTCCAGATTGATCAGGCCGGTGTCCCGGATCAGGTCGGAGATGGACTGAACCGCCTGCTGCAGCACGTCGTCGGCGATCTCAAAGGCGTTGAGCAGGGTGATCTTCTGGTCGGTGGCCAGCTTCAGACGCTCGTTGGGGATAATGACCAGCGCGTCCACCACGGCACCCAGCTCACGAATACCTTCTTCCGCGCGGGCCATGCGGCGGCCGCCCTCAAAACGGAAGGGTTTGGTGACCACGCCCACAGTGAGCACACCCATCTCCTTGGCGATGTCCGCCACGATGGGCGCAGCACCGGTGCCGGTACCACCGCCCATACCAGCGGTGATGAACACCATGTCCGCATCCTCCAGCGCCTTGGCGATCTGTCCGCGATTTTCCTCGGCAGACTTGCGGCCCACATCGGGGTCGGAGCCGGCGCCCTGACCGTTGGTCAGCTTTTCGCCGATCTGGATCTTATAGGTCGCGCTGGACACGGCCAGCGCCTGCTTGTCGGTGTTGATGCTGATGAAGTCCACGTTCTGCGCGCCGGACTTGACCATGCGGTTGACCACGTTTCCGCCGCCGCCGCCCACACCAACGACCTTGATATTAACGACATTCTCCGCGCCGGTTTCCAAAGCAAAAGCCATTTTCGTTTCCTCCTAAGTATAGTTCCCAACGCGGAACGCACGCCGCGCCCCCGTTGTCTTATAGACACATATATAAATCATTGTATATTGCTTTTTTCGGCAGGTCAAGTGCTGAAAATGAATTTTCTTTGAAAAAATCCGCCGGGGGGCGCAAAAACCAAAATATCGTTACCAATATCCACCCGCTGACAAAAACATCACAGCCCGCACCCGGAACGGGTACGGGCTGTCAACAGCGCTCCTGTCAAGACGGACTGAACACCACGGTATAATCCTTTGCCGTCAGGTCCAGCGCTCCTTTCTCATAGGACTCCAGCTTTTCAATCGTGGCGTTCATGGCACCCAGCAGGTAGTCAAAATCGCCGCTGCCGGGCAGCTTTACGGTAAAGCGCTCCCCAAGCTGTACCATGATATAGGCCGCCGTATGCAGGTCCACAGAGTCCACCTGATCCAGCATGGCGCTCTTGTCCAGCGCCTGCAGGAGGGCCAGCAGGCTCTCCCGCCTGCCGCTGTCCTCCTCCGCCACCTGCATCATCGCGCCCGCTTCCGGCTGCACCGCACTCAGCCCGGCGATCTCGATCACGTCCGGCTTCCCGGATGTGCGCTCCAGCACCTTGCCCGAGCGGCTGATCAGCCAGCGCCCCTCCGGACTGCTCACAATGGCCGCCGGACCGGTTTCGGTGACTGTGATCATCAGGGTATCGGGCAGGGCGCGGCGGATATTCACCGCCTCCACATAGGGCAGCTGACGGCGGATCTGCGCCGCCATGTCAAACTTGTTCAGGGCAAACAGATTCGCCCCCCGCTCCGCGCCGGAGGCCTCAACCACCTGCTGCTGGGTATACCGCTGCGCTCCGGACACCGTGATCTCCTCCACACGGAAAAAGACCGTGGCGCCCACGATCAGCGCGGCAACAACCGCAATTACGGCCAGCAGCTTATACACGAAGCCGAAGCGGCCGCGACGGCGGTAGCGATTTCGTTTTCTTCTGGCAGCTGACATAGCTTCCTCTTCTCCTGTCCGTTCACTCGTTGGATCTGCCCGCCAAGTCGGGCAAAAATCCCCTCGATACATTCATATCCCCGGTCAATGTGGTGCAGAGCACCCACCTGACTGTCTCCTTCGGCGGCAAGGGCCGCCACCACCAGTGCAGCTCCCCCCCGCAGATCGGTGCTGCTCACCCGGGCCCCGTGCAGCCGTCGTCCGCTGACCCGAGCGGTCGTTCCATCCACACAGATGTCCGCACCCATGCGCCGCAGTTCAGGCACATGCCGGTAGCGGCTCTGGAACATGGTCTCCTCAAATCGGCTGGTCCCGGTACCGGCGGCCAGCGCCGCCATGACAACAGCCTGAGCATCGGTTGGAAATCCGGGATAGGGCGCGGTGCAGATCTCGCCGCCGTCACCCAACAGGCATTCGGCCCGGATACACAGAGTGTCTCCCCTGCCGCTGATCCGGCAGCCCGCACGCTCCAGCACCCCGATCACCGGGGCGAGCCATTGGGGCTGCACTCCATGCAGTTCCGCCTGCCCGCCCGCAGCGGCCACCGCCGCAAGGCAGGTCGCCCCCACGATCCGGTCTGCCATGACCCGATGCTCCACCGCGTGCAGTCTCCGGCCTCCGGCCACTACGATACGACCGGTCCCCGCCCCATGTACGCAGGCTCCGGCGGCATTGAGAAAATTCTGAAGATCTTCGATCTCCGGCTCCTGTGCCGCGCCGGTAATGACCGTTTGGCCGGCACAGGCGCAAGCGGCCAGCATGGCATTTTCCGTCGCTCCCACGCTGGGGAACGGCAAATGCAGGGCACAGCCCCGCAGCAGCCCGCCGCCCCGTCCGTACACCCCCCCGTCCTCCTCCCGGATATCTGCGCCCAACCGGCGCAGGGCATCCAGATGCAGGTCGATGGGTCTGGGCCCCAGCTCACAGCCGCCGGGGTAGCTCAGCATCGCTTCCCCCACCCGGCCCAGTATGGCCCCGAAAAAGATAAAGGAGGAGCGCATCTCCCGCATTCGTTCCGGGGGGATGATGCCGCAGTTCACCCCTGTAGCGTCCACGCATACCGTATCGCCCTGTCGGCAGACCCGGCAGCCAAGTCCCCGCAGGATATCCAGTGTGGTGCGCACGTCGGACAGGTCAGGACAGTTGTGCAGCACACACTCTCCCGGCACCAGAACGCAGGCGGCAAGAATGGGCAGCACGCTGTTTTTGGCCCCTTGCACCGTAAGGCTGCCGGACAGCAGCCGGCGGCCGGTGATCGTCAAAACACTCATGGGATAGCCTCCAGACCTCTTATTTTCAGGCTATCCTATGCGACTTTACCCTGTTTGGTTTATCCTTTCTCCAAAAGCTCCGTCAACACCTGCCAGATTTTCTCTCCGGCATCGGGCACACCCGCCTTGCCGGCGGCGCGGGACATATCCTCCCGGCGACGCTGCTCATTAAGCAGGGCGGACACGGTGTCAAAGAGCACTTGACCGGAGCAGTCCTGCTCCAACAGCACCACCGCCGCTCCCTGCCGCTCCAGCACCCGGGCATTCTTCTCCTGATGGTTGGCCGTCACGTTGGGGGAAGGAACCAGCACGCTGGGCTTTGCAATGGCGGTCAGTTCGGAAATAGTGGAGGCGCCTGCCCGGCACAGCACCACATCGGCCGCCGCCATGACCAGCGGCATATCGTAAATATATTCCCTTACCTGCAGCTCTCCCGACCGGACATCCACGCCCAGCCCGTCCAGCGCCGCAGTCATCTCGGCATAGCTGCGCCCGGCGCCGTGGATATGGTGGAAGGGCCGGCCGTTTTCCTGCTCCAGACGCATCAGCTGCACGGTATGCTCGTTCATCACCTGTGCGCCCAGCGACCCCCAGTAGGACAGCAGCAGCGGCCGCTCATCGCTCAGGCCCAGCTTTTCCCGGGCCTGCTGACGGGTGTACCGGAAAAAGTCGGCACGCACCGGAGTGCCGGTGACCACCACGTTGTCCGGCCGGTCGTAATAGCGCCGGCTGTCCTCAAAGCCCACCAGCACCCGGTCCACCACCTTGGAAAGAGCACGGGTGGTCAGGCCGGGAATGGCGTTGGACTCATGCACCGCGGTGGGGATGCCCATGCGCGCGGCCTGCCGAACCACGGGATAGGAGGCATATCCTCCCGTTCCCACCACAAGGTCGGGGTTAAACTCCCGCAGGATCTTCGCCGCCTGCGCCCGGGAGCGGAGCATATTATACGCCGTACCCAGATTATGGGCGATTCCTTTGGGAGAGAACGAACGGCGAAAGCTGGTGATGGTGACCGTTTTGATCTCGTAGCCCTCTTTGGGTACCAGCCGGGTCTCCATGCCCCCGTCCGCCCCCACAAACAGCACGTTGCACCGGGGGTCCTTCTGCTGGAACATGCGCGCCAGACCCACCGCCGGGTTTACATGGCCCGCCGTGCCACCGCAGGTGAACAGAATATTCATCGCTCAGTCCCCTCTCCGTTGCGTTATCTCCTATCCCCGTTCAATCTTGCTTAGGCGTCGGTATCTGTCTTGAGATACTCAGCATAATGCCCGCCTGAGCCAGCTGCATGATCAGCGCCGTGCCGCCGTAGCTGAAGAACGGCAGTGAAATGCCCGTATTGGGCAGCAGGGCGGTCACGACTCCCACATTCAAAAACACCTGCACGGCAAACAGCGTGGTAATGCCCACCGCCACCATGGCGCCGAAGCGGTCACGGGCATGCAGGGCGATCCAGTAACCGCGCAGAATAAACAGCATAAACAGGACCAGAATGAGCATGCCGCCCACAAAGCCCAGTTCCTCCACCACAATAGAGAAGATGAAATCGTTCTCCGCTTCGGGCAGGAACTGGTACTTCTGCCGGCTGTTGCCCAGACCAAGACCCAGCAGACCTCCCGAGCCGATACCCAGCAAGGATTGCTTGATCTGATAACCCATATCCTGTATATCGGTGTCAAACACGCCCAGCAGCCGGGCGCGCATATAGGGCTGACTGAGGATAATGAGCAGCAGGCCGCCCACACCGATTCCGGCTACAGAGAGCAGCAGCTTCATGGAGATGCCCGACACGAACATCACCGCCGCCGCGCCCACAAACAGCAGTACCGTACCGGACATATGAGGCTCAAAGAGCATCAGCAGGGCAAATACGCCCAGAATGGCCACATAGTACCCCAGCTCAATCAGGCCCCAGCGCTCGGCCAGATTGCCCAGTCTGCCCCAGGTGGTCCGCTTGCTGAACCGGCGGGGCTTGCGGCTCTCCCGGGTGGACAGGCTGGTGGCAAAAAACAGAATGATGGCCACCTTTGCGATCTCCGAGGGCTGATAAGTAGGGCCGGCCACCAGCAGCATACGAAGCCAGCGCTGAGCGCCGTTTCGCTCCACACCAAGAGGGGTAAGCACCAGCACCAGCAAAACCAGCGACACCACCAGCAGCACAATGGACCAGAAGCGCAGCTTCTGATAGTCGTAGCGGGAGATGGCGTACATGATGACCAGTCCGCCCAGGGCGTACTTGGCCTGGTCCAGCGCCATGGACAGGGGCGCTTCCCCGCCCGCGGCATAGGAGGCCGACATCACCATGAGCACGCCCATGCCCAGCAGCAACAGCAACAGCATCAGATAGGGCAGGTCAATGGGTCCCCGTGCAACAAGCTCACCGGGGGTCAGATCCCGCTTTGCCCGTCTTCTTCCGGCCATAGTTCCGCCTCCTTTCCCGCAATACGTTTCGGTTTCGCTCCAATTACACGGCCACCCGGTGCATCACACCGAAAAAGGCCACAACACACATAGCCGCCGTGATGGCGGTAAATACCCAGAACAGCTTCAGTTCGCTCCAGCCGCCCAGCTCCAGATGATGGTGCAGGGGCGCCATGCGGAACACACGCTTGCCGTGGCTCACCTTGAAGTAGACCACCTGGATCACATCGGAGAGCACTTCGCACACATAGATCAGTCCGATGATGGGAATGACCAGCGGCAGGTCCAGCACAAAGGCCATGCCGCACACCGCCCCGCCCAGAAACAGGGAGCCGGTATCGCCCATAAACACTTTGGCGGGATGGTAATTATACAACAGGAACGCAGCCAGTCCTCCGGTGAGCGCCGCGGGAAACACCGCAAGCTCCGACTGACCTGCCCACACTGCCACCGCAGCATAGAACACCGCCACAGGCAGCGTCACACCGGTGGCAAGGCCGTCCACCCCGTCGGTAAGGTTGACCGCATTGACCGTGGCCACCATGACAAAGGCGGCAAACACCATGTATACAGGCCAGGGCAGGATCAGCTCCACGCCCACAAAGGGGATGTACAGGTTGGGAGTAAGAAGCCCCATGTTGCGCAGCAGCACAGTGAAGACAACCGAGGCGGCCAGCTGCAGCAAAAACTTCTGGATGGCGGTCAGCCCGGTATTCTTGTGGTGGCGGACCTTCTGAAAGTCGTCAATATAGCCGATCACCCCAAACACAAGGGCAAATGCGAACACGATCAGATGGGTATAGTCCCCCGCCATCATCTGCTTCCAGCCGGCCAGCAGGACCGCCAGCGCGATCCCGCCAATGAACATCAGCCCCCCCATGGTGGGCGTGCCCTGCTTGGACATATGCCAGCTGGGGCCGATCTCCTTGATGGACTGTCCCGCTTTCAGCGCCCGCAGTGCCGGGATCAGCAGCCGACCCAGCACCCAGGATACCACAAAGGCAAGTACCATACTCATCATCAATGTCATTTTTATTTCCTCCCGTATCGGTGGTTTCTCTTTCTCATCGGCCCCGGCGGCGGTTGGTCTGTCCGTGACCGCCGGCAAAGTGCGCCATGATGTGCGCCCGTTCCCGGGCAAACACCGGATGACATTCTTCCGCCCGCGTTCCGGCCAGTACGATCACATCCCCGGCACTGGCTGCACACAGGGCCCGGTCGATGGCCTGCTCCCGGTCGGGCAGCTGTCCGGCCGCACCATGTATCCCTTTGCGCGCCTGCCCAATGGCGTTGAGAACGGTATCATCCGCCCCGCCGTCTCCGGTGAGAATCACCTCGTCTGCCAGCTGTTCGGCCACACCGCCCAGCTGGGCCAGCATCTGTCCGTCCGCCCGACTGGGACAGCTGAGCAGACAGATCAGCCGCGCGGCGGTAAATTCCCGGGCACAGGTGAGCAACCGTTCCACTTCAGACACCGTGCCCGCCTTATCCAGCACCACGGAACAGGCCGCCGAAATCGGCAGCACCTCCATGCGGCCCACAGGGCCGCTGGCACAGCGCAGGGCGCGGCCCATGGCCTCCCAGTCCAAACCCAGACACAGGCCGCAGGCCAGCACACACAGTCCGTGATAGAAGCTGAACCCTCCGGCTACCGGCAGAAAGATGCGCTGGATCTGCCCCGTGGTCACCGCCTCAAACTCCACATGGCTGGCAAACAGCCGCAGATTTCTGGCGGTAAGATGGGCGCGCATATCCTGCTGGGCATAGGTGAATGCGCCGGCGTGGGGCGGCGTCCACACCTCCTGCCAGCCCGGCTCGTCCGGACTGTACACCACCCGGCAGCTGCGCCGTGCCAGCGCAAGGCTCTCCCCTGCCCCGGGCGTACCGGTCAGCACACACAGCGTCGGACACACACGCTCCCACTCCGGTCCGGCCAGCCACTGCTGCTCCACGCGCAGCAGCGCATGGGTACAGCGCTCCCGCTCCAATTCGGCCAGCAGCGTGCCCGGGTCTGCCCCCTGTTGCGGCATCACCACCCGGGCGCGGGTATGCGGTCGGGCATTGATCACCTGGGAAAGCAGGTGTGTGACAAGCTCTGCGTCCCCGTTTCCGGTGACCACCACGCACTGCATGGGTGTCCCGGCGGGCCTGCCGCGCCCGGAGCGGCGCAGCGTACGCGGATCGGTTTTCAATGGACACACCCCTTAAGGGCGGTTTCATTCTCTTTCTCCCCCGTTATTCCAGCGGGGTATAGGAATCGTTCACGCTGGTGTCGATGAAGCGCACGGAGATCACCGTTCCCCGATCCACCAGCTCACCCGGACCGTTGCTCTGGTCCTGAGCCTTGGTAACGGCGCTGAAATAGGACACGCCGGAGGCGCGCAGGTACAGCCCCTTGGCATTGAGCCGCTCTTTGGCCTGATCAAAGGTCAGTCCCCGCAGGTCGGGCACCGCCACCTGATCGGCAGGTGCCTGCTCTCCCATATAGAGGATCACCGTGCTGTTGCCCGGGATCACCGCGCCCGCGGCCGGGATCTGCCCGGTGACCACGTCGCCCTGACCCACCGTTCGGTAGGTCAGCTTCTTCTTTTTCAACGCCTGCTCCGCAGTAGACAGGTCATACCCCTCCACCTTGGGCACCGCCACGTCGGCGGCGTTGGCCTCTTCCTTGGTGTACTGTCGCTCCACGCCCATATAATCCAGCACGTCGGCAATGAGCTGCCCGGCCAGAGGCGCCACCATCTGACCACCGCTGATGTAATAGCCGGTGGAGCCGTACTTGCTTCCCGGGGAGGCATGGCGGGGGGTGTCGAAATAGAGCAGTACGATGACTTCCGGGTCGTCGGCGGGGGCAAAGCCCACAAAGGACACGATCTCCTCGTCCGCCACCTCGGTCTCGGCCGTACCCGTCTTGCCGCCAATGCGGTAGCCGGCTACGTAGGCATTTCGGCCCGTTCCCTCGGACACCACGCTTTCCAGAATGTCCGCCACACGGCGGCTGGTCTGCTCGCTGACCACCTGGCGCACCACCACAGGCTCGCTCTGCTCCAGCACCGCGCCGTCCTGATCGGTGACCGACTGCAGCACATAGGGCTGCATGAGATAGCCGCCGTTGATGGTGGCGGAAAAGGCGGTGAGCAGCTGCAGCGGGCTGACGGTGAAACGCTGACCGAAGGAGGCAGTAGCCAGAGACTGATAGCCCTCGGCGCTGGTAAAGTAATCCCGGCTCCACAGCAGGCCCTTACCCTCGCCGGGCAGGTCGATGCCGGTGGGATCCTTTACCCCAAAGGACTCCAGATAGTCGTAGAATTTATCTGCGCCCAACTTCTGGCCAATCATCATAAAGGCGGGGTTGCAGGAATTCTGCACCGCCTCAGCCAGCGTCTGAGAACCGTGTCCGGAGCGTTCAGAGCAATGGATGGTCCGTCCGCTGACCACGTAGTAGCCCGGACAATAGAAGGTATCCCGATCGGAGATCACTCCTGCCTCCAGGGCGGCGGCAAGCACCACCGACTTGAAGGTGGAACCCGGCTCGTAGGTATCGTTGAGCACCTTGCTGCGCCACTGCTGGCTCAGCGCGTCACGCACCGCGGCGTTGCCCGCCTGCTTCCACATCTCCTCATCGGTGAGGGGCTTGCCCTCGTCGTCCACCGCGCCCTGCTCCTTGAGCTGCTGATACTCACTCTGCTTCTGGGCCGCGGCTTTTTCGTTGAGAATAGGGTCCTGCACGGTGCCGTAGTTGTTCAAATCATAGGTGGGCGAGTTGGCCATGGCCAGCACCGCCCCCGTCTTGGGCTGCATCACGATGCAGATGCCGCCGTTGCGCACGTCATACTTCTCAATGCCTGCGGCCAGCACCTGCTCGGCCATGCGCTGGATGTTGGCGTCGATGGTCAGGGTGATGTTTCCGCCGTCCTGGGCCTCAATGTAGTCGGAATAGCCGTTATGGATCTCCGCACCGCCGTTGGCCCGGGAGTGGATGATACGGCCGGGCGTGCCCTCCAGCACGTCCTGATAGGCCGCCTCCACGCCGTAAGCGCCCCCCATGCTGTTCACAAAGCCCACCACGTGGGCGGCCACGCCGTTATAGGGGTAGTAGCGCTTGCTGTCCGGCTCCAGCTCCAGGGCCATGGTCAGCTTTTGCTCACTGATGGCCTGCTTGAGCTGCTTATACTGCTCATTCTCCAGCCCGCGGTAAACTACCTCGTGCCAGGATTTAGTCTTACTCAGGTGGTTTTCCACCGTTTCCCGTTCCACACCCAGCAGGTCGGTGAGCACGCTCACCACTGCCTCGCGGGTCTGTGTTTTGTCCGCCTGCTGCTTTTCCACATCGATGGTGCCGTCCTTTTTTTCGTAGCGCGCATCATTGAAGTGGTTCTCGATACCCGCCGGAGAGAGCACCACATTATAAACCGTGGCAGACAGGGCCAGCTTGTTGCCGTTGGTGTCGTATATGGTACCGCGGTTGGCCCGCACGGTGATGTCCCGGGTGGACTGGCGCAGCTGATAGTCCCGGTACTCCTCATGGTGGACGATGGCCACATTCCACAGCTTCCAGCCCAGCAGCACAAAGGTGAGCACGCCAAAACACACCGCCAGGACCATCGTGCGCCACAAAATCGTCTGTTTGGTCTGCTGTTCTTGCAGGGCACGCTGCTGCTTATTCTGTCTGCGCCCGGTGCGTTCGGCCATGGTTTGCTCCTCCCTCTGTTATGGTCAAAAGGGCGCAAGAAATGTTTCTTGCGCCCTTGTGTTCCGCGATATATCCAGACTTACTATATGTGCCGGGTCAGCGAAAATATTCAACCACACCCGTAATAATCTCCCGGGCGCCCTGGGCCGCACCGGCAACGCCCTGGGTCCGGGGCATCTTGCTGTACACAACCACGCTGTCAGGCTGGGACATGTCGATGTAGGTGATCTGCTCATTGGTGGGCCGCACCATGGTGTCACCCACCATCGCCTGCAGGTAGTCCACATCAAACACCTGCTCATACTTCACGTTCAGCGCGGCGTTGTCCTCCTGCAGCACGCTCAGCTCGCTGCGCAGGCTGCCCACTGAGCTGGTGACCCGGTACAGCTGCAGGCTGCTGACCAGCAGCAGGGCCGCCATCATCATCAGGCACACCGCACCGGTCACCGCCATAGGAGCCACCGCGCCGGCCTGGCGTACACGGGGGTCGGGCCGGGTCTGCTCCAGCTGCTGGGTGCGGCGGCGGGTAACGGTACGCTGTTCCTCCTGCCGGCGGGTGACGCGCACGGCGTTTCCATCATAAACGGGGGCGTAGGCGGCACTTGCGCCGCTTCGATATGTACTTCTGTTTCGTGCCGCCATGTTCCTGTCCTCCCGCTTGTCTCTTCTGTCTCAGTTCAGCTTCTCCGCCACACGCAGCTTGGCGCTGCGGGAACGGGGATTTTCCTCCAGCTCCTGCGCGCCGGGCAGGATGGGTTTTCTGGTGATCAGCTTAATATCGGGTGTCTTTCCACACACGCACACCGGAAAATCCGGAGGGCAGGTGCAGCCCTTTGCAAATGCAGCCAGACCGTTTTTCACCAGCCTGTCCTCCCCCGAGTGGAAGGAGATCACCGCCAGCCGGCCACCTTTGTTCAGCCGGGGCACCGCCGCGCAGATCATTTTGTCCACCGCGGTCAGCTCGTCATTGACGGCGATGCGGATGGCCTGAAAACTGCGCTTGGCCGGGTGCTGCTTTTCCTTGAGCGCCTTGCCGGGCATGGCGCTTTTGATAATGTCAACCAGTTCAAGGGTGGTTTCAATGGGCTTGTCCGTCCGGTGGCGCACGATGGCGGCCGCGATGAGGCCGGCGTAGCGTTCCTCGCCATACTGCAGCAGGATCCGCCGCAGCTCATCCTGACTCCATCCGTTGACCACATCGGCGGCGGTCAGTCCCTCGCTCTGATCCATGCGCATATCCAAAGGCGCGTCCGCCATGTAGGAAAAGCCGCGCTGGGCATCGTCCAGCTGAGGGGAGCTGACCCCAAGGTCGAACAGCATCCCGTCCACCTTGCTGATCCCCAATCCATCCAGAATGGCATCGATCTCAGAAAAATTGCTGTGTACCAGAGTCACCCGGTCCATCCAGTCCTTCAGCCGCTCTTGGGCGGCGTCCAGCGCCGCCTGATCCCGGTCCACACAGATGAGCCGTCCACCGGCACTCAGCTGTTGTGCGATGCGGCGGGAGTGTCCCGCCCGGCCCAGTGTGCCGTCCAGATAGATGCCGTCAGGGCGAATGTTCAGCGCCTGAATGCACTCTTCCAGCAATACAGAATAGTGGGTAAAGGTCATGGCGTCCTCCGCGGTTACAGGCGGACCTTGCGGGCCACCGGCTTGAGACGCTCAGGCGCCAGCTCGGCGCTCATCTTGTTCTTCCAGGTCTGGGCGTCCCAGATGCGGGCCACGGTGTTGGCGCCCACAATGGCCACGTCCTTTTCCAGTCCTGCTTTTTCCCGCAGGAAGGGCGGAAGAACGATGCGGTTCTGGCTGTCCACGGTGCAGGGGAAGCACTGGGAGAAGAAGGCTTCCATGGTATCCACCTCATCTTCGTCCTCCAGCTCCTGCGCCCGCAGGCAAACCGTCTCCCACGCGGCGGCGGGATAAATGGTCAGATAGCGGTCAAATCCCGGGCCGATGTGGAAACAGTCGCCCAGCTCTTCCTTCAGACGGGAGGGAATGATCAGCCGTCCCTTGCCGTCGATGCTGTGTTCATATGTACCGGTCACGCCCTCACCTCCTCCACTTTCTTCCCTTTTATGGGTGATTTGCTCCACTTCACTCCACTTGACATAAGTATACGATTGTCCGTCACAAAAATCAAGTGTTTTTTATGCTTTTTTTAAAAGAAAAAACCGTGAATTTCCTTTGAAATCCACGGTTTTTTGCATTAAAACGTATGTTCGATTGTGTTCTTTTCAGGCACTTTTTGCACCTTTCACAACTTATAGTTTTACCTTTTTCGACAGGCACAATATCTTGTGATTTCGGTCATGTTTCCTCCAAACATTCCCGGAGGATACGGCGCACTGCACCGGGGTCCGCTTGGCCGTGCAGAGCGTGCATGGTCTGGCCCACGAGGAAGCCAAAGGCCTTCTCCTTTCCCTTCCGGAAGTCCAGCACCGCCCCAGGGTGGCGTTCCAGCACCTCACGAACTGCCTCACCTACTGCATCGGCGTCCGACACCTGGCTCAGGGCGTGGTCGGCAATGTACCGGTCCGGGTCGCCGCCCTCAAACACCGCCTCAAGCACCTGCACGCCGGTGTTCCGATTGATCTTCCCCTGCCCCACCAGCGCAATGATCCGGGCCAGCACCGCCGGAGACAGAGAGATCTGCCCGCACCCCCAGCCCCGTTGGGACAGCTGATGCAGGACCTGTCCCATGATCCACGCCGCCGCCTGTTTGGGCGGCGCGCCCCGGGCCACGGTCTGCTCGAAGTACTCTGCCAGCTCCCGCTCCTGCGTCAGGGTGTTCGCCTCGTAGGCAGAGAGCCCAAACTGCTCCACATAGCGCACCCGCTTTTGGGCGGCCAGCTCCGGCTGTTGCCGACGCAGATCGTCCACCCATGGCTGGCTCAGCACCAGCTCAGGCAGGTCCGGTTCGGGGAAATAGCGGTAGTCCCGGGCGTTCTCCTTGGCGCGCATGGGCAAGCTCTGCTCCGTGTCCTCGTCCCAGCGGCGGGTCTCCTGCACCACCTGTCCGCCGGACTCCAGCACAGAGATTTGACGGCGGCTTTCATATTCCACCGCCCGGCGAACAGACCGAAACGAACCGAGGTTCTTCATCTCCGTGCGCGTGCCCAGCGTCTTGCTCCCCGCCGGGCGCACCGACAGGTTCACATCACAGCGCAGTGACCCCTCCTGCAGTTTGCAGTCGGACACGCCCAGATAGGTCAGAATGGACTTGAGCTGTTCCAGATAGGCCACCACCTCGTCTCCGGTGGTGAAATCCGGCCGGGTAACGATCTCGATCAGGGGCACGCCGCTGCGGTTGAAGTCGATGCCCGTGCAACCGTGCTCCCGGTCGTGGAATTGCCTGCCTGCATCGTCCTCCAGATGCATCTCCGCGATCCGCACGGTGCGCTCTCGCCCGCCCTCCAGAGCAAAGCGCACCGCGCCGTCCCGGGCAAGGGGGCGGTAGAACTGGGTGATCTGGTAGCCCCGGGGCAGGTCGGGAGAGGAATAGTGCTTTCGGTCAAACGCGCTGACCGTTTCCACCCGGCAGCCCAGCGCCAGCGCCGCACGCACCGCCAGCTCCACCGCTTTTTCGTTGAGTACGGGCCGCGCCCCCGGCACACCCAGACACAACGGACAGCAGTTTTGGTTAGGGGCGGCGCCAAAGGCGGCGGAGCAGGAGCAGAACAGCTTGCTCCGGGTGGCCAGCTCCACGTGGGTCTCAAGACCAATGATTGTTTCCCACTTCACCGTCCATCACCTCTCCACTCCGGCCAGCAGCAATTCCAAACAGGTGTTCTGCTGAAAGTCGTGGGCAATTTGCCCCAGAAACAGCGCGATCATATCCTCCATGCCACCGCTCCTTTCCGTTCGTTTGCTCCATTATACCCCATCCCGCTCTCATGTTCAATCACACCCGAAACGACATTTTTCTTCCCTCCCGGTCCAAAGCGTGGTATACTGTGCTTATCATGCACCAACACCGTCAGGAGGAGATCGTATGGCTATGCTGAACTGGCAGGAGCTGGAGGCCCAGTGCAAGGACTGCCGCAAATGCTCTTTGTGCGAGGAACGCACCAACGTGGTCTTCGGGGTGGGTCCCCGGGACGCGGAGGTCCTGTTTATCGGGGAGGGCCCCGGCGAGAACGAGGACCTGCAGGGCGAACCCTTTGTGGGCCGGGGCGGCAAGCTGTTGGACGAGATGCTGGAGATCATCGACCTGAGCCGGGAAAAGAACATCTACATCGCCAACATGGTCAAGTGCCGCCCACCCAAGAACCGGGACCCGCTGAACACTGAGCAGGACGCCTGCATCGACTACCTGCGCAATCAGGTGGCTCTCCTCAAACCCAAGATCATCGTGTGTCTGGGCCGCATTGCCGCCATGCGCGTCATCAAGCCCGACTTCAAGATCTCGCAGGAGCATGGACAGTGGTTTGAAAAAAACGGCGTGTGGACCACCGCCTTCTTCCACCCCGCCGCTCTGCTCCGGGACCCCCGGCGCAAGCCGGAGGCCTTTGCCGACCTGAAGCGCCTGCAGACCAAAATCAAAGAAGTATGCCAGCACACCTATTGAGCGTGGCAAACAAAAACTCCCTTGCCGATCGGCAAGGGAGTTTTGATTTGGTTATCACACCGCGCTCAGGGCATTTTCAATGTCGGCGATCAGGTCCTTCACGTCCTCGATGCCCACAGAGAAGCGCACCAGATCGGGAGAGATGCCGGCGGCGGCCAGCTCCGCGTCGTTCATCTGACGGTGGGTGGCAGAGGCAGGATGGAGCACGCAGGTTTTGGCGTCGGCCACGTGGGTGGCGATGGAGGCCAGCGACAGTCCGGCCATGAACTTCTCCGCCGCCTTACGGCCGCCCTTCACGCCGAAGGAGACCACGCCGCAGGTGCCGTTTGGCATATACTTCTGAGCCAGCTCATACTGGCTGTCCCCCTCCAGACCGGGGAAGCGCACCCACGCCACCTTGGGATGGGCCTGCAGGTACTTGGCCACAGCCAGACCGTTTTCACAGTGCTTGGCCATGCGCAGGGGCAGGGTCTCCAGACCCACGTTGAGCAGATAGGCGTTCATGGGGCCGGGGATAGAGCCAAAATCACGCATCAGCTGGGCAGTGCACTTGGTGATAAACGCGCCCTCCAGCCCGAAGCGCTCGGTATAGGTCACGCCGTGATAGCTCTCGTCCGGGGTGCAAAGACCGGCGAACTTGTCGGGATACTTGGTCCAGTCGAACTTGCCACTGTCCACGATGGCGCCGCCCACTGCGTTGGCGTGGCCGTCCATGTACTTGGTGGTAGAGTGAGTGACGATGTCCGCGCCCCACTCAAAGGGGCGGCAGTTGACCGGCGTGGGGAAAGTGTTGTCAATGATGAGGGGCACACCGTGGGCGTGGGCGGCATTGGCAAACTTCTCAATGTCCAGCACGGACAGGGCGGGGTTGGCAATGGTCTCTCCGAACACAGCCTTGGTGTTGGGACGGAAGGCGGCGTTCAGCTCCTCCTCAGAACAATCCGGCTCCACGAAGGTGAACTCAATGCCCATGCGCTTCATGGTCACGGCGAACAGGTTGTAGGTGCCGCCGTAGATGGCAGAGGAGGCCACCACATGGTCGCCGCAGGAGGCGATGTTGAACACGGCGTAGAAGTTGGCCGCCTGACCGGACGAGGTCAGCATGGCTGCAGTTCCGCCCTCCAGCGCGCAGATCTTGGCCGCCACGTGGTCGTTGGTGGGGTTCTGCAGGCGGGTGTAGAAATAGCCGCTGGCCTCCAGATCGAACAGCTTGCCCATCTCCTCACTGCTCTCATAGCGGAAGGTGGTGGACTGCACGATGGGAAAGTTGCGGGGCTCGCCATTGCCGGGACGGTAGCCCGCGTGCAGGCAGTTGGTGGAGATTTTGTAATCGCTCATGTTCATTACTCCTTTGCCGTGCCCCCCTCGGGGCCCACGGAAAAAATCTCAATAATAGAATTAGATTACAATTATACCGGTATTTTGTCAAGATGTGCCAGTCAGGTTTCTTGTTTGCAAAAAGGCCCTCTGCCCAGTCAAATGACCGGAGAGAGGGCCATGCGTTCTTACACGATGGGCATTCCGTTGGGTCCGGCAATGGGCGTGTCGTCCCGCTCCAGCATGGGGATCTCCTCCGTTTTTGTCCCTCCGCAGACGGAACACACGTAGATGCGACAACCCGGCTCGATATAGGTCGCCGGGACACTCACCGTCCCCTCATCCCACTGGTGGGGCTGGGTCTGCGTGTGGGCGGCATTGCCGGTGCAGATACGGGTATGCTCCTGCTCGTCCGTCATGGTCCACTCACCCCAACTGTGGGTATGGACGATAACGCCGCCCGAACCGCCACCTGAACTGCCACCCGAGCCGCCGAAGCCGCCGCCCGAGCCGCCACTGAGCTTGGGGATCGTTTCCGTTCTGGTCTGGGTGCAGGCCGTGCAGGCAAAGGTACGCACCCCCGTCCGGGTGGTAGTGGCCGGGGTGGTCACCGTTCCGTCATCCCATTCGTGTCCGAAGTGGATGGCGTTCAATCCATACACTCTGGCCGCCAGCGATGCCTCGTCCACCGCACGCCACACGTCCTGCACGCCGTCCTTGCCGGCCGCCTGCTCCAGCGTGTTGTATACTGTCCCGGTATCCTTAGTGTGATAGGCCGGCGCCTGTCCCGGGGCACAGCACACGCCCTCGTACACCAGCACCGCCAGCTGATCGCGCACCAGCGTGTCATAGGTATCCGGACAGGGCGTCAGCTCGCCGTATAGCCCCAGCTCCTGCGCCTTCGCCGTCACGGTATCCGGCCACTGCCCCGCACCGGCATCCACCTTCAGTGCGTTGACCAGCATGGTCAGCGCCTCCGCCGTGTTCACCGGCTGACCGGGCCGGAAGGTGCCATCACCATAGCCGGCAACGATGCCCATGGCACGGCAGGCGGAAATATAGCCCTCCGCCCAGCCGCCCTCAAAGTCCGCGGTGTCGGTAAAGGGATTTTCCCTGCCCTTGTAGCTGTCCGCATTGAATTGACTGCCCTGGAGCATTTTTACGATGATGGCCGCCATCTGGGCACGGGTGACCTGACCCTCCGGCTCAAATTCTTCCGCAGTATTGCCCGCAAACAGTCCCATACCCGCCGTAACAGCCACGGCATGGGTGTTGGTGATGGCCTGTGCATCGGCAAACTTCTCCACCGAACAGGCACACAGCTTCCCGTTCTCAGCCGCCTGCGCGGACGCGCCAAGCGCCCCGGCGCAAATCGCCGCGACCAACAATGCGGCAACACTTCGTTTCATATCATCTCAGCCTTTCCTCGGTAATCATTGGTGGCAAAACATTCTCCCCCGCGCAAAAAATACCCGGAATCTGCACAATTATACCACGATACCCGGTCCGCTTCAACCCCCGCCGCCGGTTGTTCCGCCCACCGTCACATAAGGGCGCAGGGCTTCCAGCGTGGCCGGTCCGATGCCCCGGACCTCCTCCAGCTGGTCCACACTTTGAAAGCCGCCCTGCTCCTGCCGATAGGCCACAATGTCCGCCGCACGTCCCGGGCCGATGCCGGGCAGACGCTCCAGTTCCTTGGCAGAGGCGCGGTTCAGGTCCATGACCTCCCCCTCCAGCAGACTGTCCGGCCGTCCATCCTCCTCTGTGACAGAGCTTGCCTGACCGCTGTCCTCCCGCTCCGTCTGCACCTGCCACGCTCCGGCAGGACACCCCCGGCACGCGGCAAACAGTCCTCCGCACACCACAAACAGCGCAAACAACGCCAGCACCGCCCGGTCAAATTTCGACCGTTTTTCCATGCTCTATTTCCCTTCCACAAATAAAAAAGAGCCATGGACATTACCTCCACGGCTCCTTACTTGGCTGTATCAGTTTCTTTATCATGCTCTAAAATATCCTGAACCTCACAATTCAAGACAAAACACAACGTATCCAATGTCTTTGTTGTAATTGGAAGCCCCTTTTTCATCCTGTGCAACGTGTTTGCGGATATCCCCTCTTTGAAAATGAGTTCATATTCGGTCTTATTCTGCACAAGCAACGTCTTGTAAAAAGGCTTATATGATATCATACGCACCCCTCCACATAGAGAGTAACATACCCAAATCTTTGACTATGCTCAATATATTGAGCATATCGGACAGGTGCATACATACAGAACGAAAAACCAGGACCTCTCACCCAAAGAAAAGACCCCCCTGCACAAGCAATGTCGTTTAGCTAAGGATACCTCCTGCCTCCCTCTGATGAGGGAGGTGGCCCGAAGGGACGGAGGGAGAGATAACAAAGCGCCGATTGATGAATTTGCTGCCAATCGGCGCTTTTCTCTCCCCCAGTCAGCTTCGCTGACAGCCCCCTCGTCAGAGGGGGCCGGAGGAAAGCACAACTTAACTAAACGGCATCGCCTGCACAAGGGAGGCTTTGGGACTGACGTAATCCCGAGCATCCGCAATCGACCGAACGGGACGCTCGCATTTCCCCATTGCGTGTTGGAACGGCTTCTGCTATAATTATAGTAACTGATTATAACACTTAAGATGGGCTATTGTCTCTGTCTGTGGCATTTCAATTCGACTGTGAGGGATTTCTTATGCTTATGAAAAAAATGCGCGTTGTATCCCTTCTCCTGTCTGTGTTGCTGATGGCCGGCATCCTCGCCCCTGCGGCCCATGCCGCCCCCGCGCCCGACATCACCGCCGGCGCCGCTCTGCTCATGGACGCCGAGCACGACGAGGTCCTCTTCGAGAAAAACGCCCACCAAAAAATGTACCCCGCCAGCCTGACCAAGGTGATGACCGCCCTGCTGGTGCTGGAAGCCATCGATGCCGGTCAGCTGACTTTGGATCAGGTGGTCACCGCCAGCACCACCTTCTCCGAGGGCCTGTCCATCTATGGCTCCTCCCAGAACATCAAGGCCGGGGAACAGCTTTCCGTGCGCGATCTGCTGTACTGCCTGCTGGTGGCCTCCGCCAACGAGGCGGGCAACATTCTCGCCCAGGAGGTCAGCGGCACCACCGCCGCTTTTGTGGAGCAGATGAATCAGCGGGCGGCCCAGCTGGGCTGTGAGGGCACGCATTTTGCCAACGCCCACGGCCTGCACGACGACAATCACTACACCACCGCTCACGACATCTATCTCATCGCCCGCGCCGCCATGGAGAACGACACCTTCCGCACCATCGTGGCCACCAAGCGGCACGAGATCCCCGCCACCAACCTCAGCGACGCGCGGGTGTTTTACAGCACCAACGCCCTGCTGGTGACCTGGCACTATGTGGAGAGCTATCTCTACGACAAGGCCATCGGCATCAAGACCGGCACCACGGACGAGGGGGGCTACTGCCTGCTGTCCGCCGCTGAGGACGAGGATACATACCTCATCTGTGTGGTCCTCAACGCTCAGGTGGTGCGCACGGAAGGCGCACCCACCGACCGCCGGCAGTTCTCGGAATCCAAGGCTCTGCTTCAGTGGGGCTTTTCCAACTTCAAGCGTGTGGAGGTGGTGGACACCCACAAGCCCCTGGCACAGGTGGCCGTCACCCTGTCCAAAACCGACCACGTGCTGGTGCGCCCGGCCGCTCAGCTGGAATGCACCCTGCCGGTGGATACGGACGTGAGCGCCATCAAGCAGGAGGTCACCCTCACAGCCGAAACGGTGGAAGCCCCGGTGACCGAAGGACAGGTGCTGGGCTCCCTCACTCTGACCCACGGGGACAAGTTGCTGGGCACGGTGGATCTGGTGGCAGTCAGCGGTGCCGAGCGCTCTGTGTTCCTTTATCGTCTGACCCAGATCAAGTCCTTTTTCAGCAACCCCCTGTTCAAGCTTTTGGGCATCGTGGTGCTTGCCATCGTGCTGATCCTGCTGGTGCGCGTTGTGTTCATGCGTCCCCGCCGGCGCTACCGCTCCCGCCGCAGGACCGCCTATCGCCGCAACTACACCGGCCGCAGACGCCGATAAGTCTATCTTCCCACAAAAGCACGCAACCGGAAGGGTTGCGTGCTTTTTTTCCGCCCCGGCACATATACATTGTCCAAAAGGGGGTGGTCACGGTGCGCCTGCTGGTCAGCACCAAATATCGCGATGTGTTTCTCGCCACAGCCCTGCTGTGTGCCGCCGCCACTCTGCTCCTCTACCCCCAAAGCGCTCTGCAGGCCGCCCGGGAGGGGTTGACTTTGTGCGCCAACGTGATCATTCCCTCCCTGTTCCCCTTTTTTGTCCTGTCCGGACTGGCCGTGGAGCTGGGCATGGCACAGCATCTGGGCCGACTGTTGGAGGGCGTGATGCGGCCACTGTTCCGTGTGGACGGCGTGGGGGCCTGCGCACTGGTGCTGGGCTTCGTGGGCGGTTATCCCGTGGGGGCACGCACTGCCATCAGCCTGTACCGCTCCGGTCAGCTCTCCCGCCTCCAGACCCAGCGCCTGCTGGCCTTCTGCAACAACTCCGGTCCGGCCTTCATTCTGGGCGTGGTGGGGGCAGGCGTGTTTTCCAGCAGTGGGGTGGGCCTTGTGCTGTATCTGGTGCATATGGCCGCCTCGGTGTGCGTGGGTCTGCTGTTCCGGTTTTACGGCGGGCGGGAGCCGGCGGGCCAGCGCCCCTGCGGCGGCACACCTCTTCGTACCGTCCGTTTTTCCGCCGCTTTCACCGCCTCTGTGGCTCAGGCCCTGAGCTCGATTTTGAGCATCTGCGCCTTTGTGGTGCTGTTCGCCGTGGTGGTGCGCCTGCTCACCCTGTCCGGCGCGCTCACCTTCACCGCCCGGCTTCTGGCCATCCTTCTGCACCCGCTGGGCGTGGACGAGCGGCAGACAGCCCTGCTCCTGTCCGGTCTGCTGGAGGTGACCTCCGGAGTCACCTCCCTGTCCTCCGGCTCTGCGGCCCACGTGTCCATGGCCGCCTTTATGCTGGGCTGGGCCGGGCTGAGCGTACACTGTCAGGTGCTGTCCTTTCTGGCCGACAGCGACCTGTCCTCGGGCACCTATCTGACCGGAAAAGCGCTCCACGCGGCCCTTTGCGCCCTGTTCACCGGACTGCTCACCCGCCTGTTCCCCTTCCCCCAGCCGGTATCCGGCTATCTGGTGCAGGAGGCCGCTGGCCTGTCCGGTCTGGATTTTGCGCCGGTGTTCACCCTGTGTCTGGTGTGCGCGTGGCTGTTGTTTCTGGCCCTTTTTTCTCTGACCGTCCGGGGCACGCGGAAAAAAAGTGGTGGAAAAACCAGACAAAATCAGTTATAATACGCTTATAGTTATCATACCACCAGAACGGAGGGTTTGTCATGTCCCTGTTTCAGCGCAAGATCGAGCCTCGCTGTGTCTATTGCGTGCACAGCCGCCCCCTCTCTCCCGAGCAGATCGTCTGCCCCAAAAAAGGCGTGATGGACACAGGCTCTCACTGCGCCGGGTTTAAGTACGACCCCCTGCGCCGCACCCCGCCCCGCCCCACCAAGGCAGACTTTTCCAAACTGACGGAGGAGGACTTCGCCCTTTGACCCTCCCGGCACGAAAAAAGGCGGTATTTTTCTCTTTACTTTTCCACCTGCACCTGCTATAATGATTTGGCGCTGAAGAGCGCCCCATGCGTCCGTAGTTCAATGGATAGAGCGTCAGATTCCGGTTCTGAAAGTTGGGGGTTCGAGTCCCTTCGGGCGTGCCAAACGACCTGTCACCCACTCGGGTGGCGGGTTTTTTGTTTTTTGCACAGAGAATTGTTTACACACAGTTTATACTATTTAAGGAATTTTATGGTAAAATACGTTCATATCTTTTATGATATAGACAAGTCCCCAAACCTATGCTGAAAGGAGACTGGCCATGTCCGATGCCACCATTACCCTGATCATCATCGCGTGCACCTGTTTTCTGTATCTGACCGAACGTTTTTCCGTTGCGGTCACCACCGTTCTGGGAATGCTCGCCCTCATATTCACGGGCATCCTGGATTTCAACGAGGCCTTTTCCTGCTTTACCAGCACCAACGTCATGCTGGTGCTGGGCATGATCATCATCGTCGAGTCCCTGTTGGACAGTGGCATTGCCGGAAAGCTGGGCAGCCTGCTGTTTCGGGTGGTAGGCAGGAGCGAAAAATTTTTCCTGCTGATCGTGTTCCTTTCGGCCGCTGTGTTCTCCCTCTTTTCTACTAACGCGGCGCTGGTGGCCATGTATATGCCGCTGATCGCCTCCGTCTGCGTTGCTTCTAATGGCAGGATTACAAAAAAGCAAACTTATCTCCCCCTTGCCATGGGCGGGCTGATCGGCGGAACCGGTTCTCTGGCAGGGAGCACCGCGCCTCTGCTGGCCAACGACGTACTGGAATTGACCGGGGCCCGGACGATGGCCTTCTTCAGCCCCCTGCCCATCGCGTTGAGCATCACGGCAGTAGTGGCCGTGTGCTATTGGTTTTTCCTGTACGACCTGCAGGTAAAGTTCTTCGATTTTGAGGAAAAAACCGTTGACCTGCAGCGAGAGCACTACCCCCTTGACAAGAAGAAGGCAACCATATCTCTGCTGGTATTCGTTGCCTGCATCCTTTTGTTCATCATCCAGCCCTATGACTGGGAGCTGGGGCTGATTTCCGTGGCCGGCGCCGTGGTGCTGATCGTCACCGGCTGTGTGGACGGCCAGCACGCCATGAGCAATATGCAGTGGTCCGCGCTGGTCACTTTGGGCGCGGCACTGGCTGTGGCGAAGGGCTTTGTAAACTCCGGCGTAGGCGAGCTGGTGATGGATTGGCTGGTCATGACTCTGGGCGACTGGGTGGCCTCCCCCATCGTGCTGGTCACCGTGTTTTTGCTCAGCGGCTTTCTCCTGTCGCAGTTCATGGCCAACGGAGCTCTGGTCTCCATGCTATCTGCCGTGGGCATACCCATGGCTATCGAGATTGGCTGTGACCCCATGCCTGTGGCAATGGCCTGCGTGTTCGGCTGCAGTCTTGCTATGGCCACGCCGGTTGCCACCACCACCATCACCATGGTGCAGGTGGCTGGATACCGCTTCAAGGATTATTTCCGGATCGGCGGTATCGTGGGTATAATCGGGCTGTGTGCCGCGTGGGTGAGCATCATACTGCTGTACGGACTTTATTGAATGTTCAGCCGGGTACGTTTGTGCTTTGTGCCCATGCAAAAGCCGGGTCTGTCCCCTCGGGGACAGACCCGGCTTTGGTTTATTCGCTTACCACCCGCAGGGGCCACCCGTCCAGCCGCACCAAATGATCCGCCATGGCGGCGATCTCGGGCTCGTGACTGATAAGCAGCACCGGCGCATCCAGCTGCCGCAGAGCGGCCATCAGCTTTTCCCGCCGGGGCAGGTCAATGCCGGTAAAGGGCTCGTCCAGCAGGTACAGCTCTCCACCCAGCGCCAGCGCCCGCACAAGGGCCAGCCGACGGCTCATGCCCCCCGACAGCTGCCGGGGCAGTAGCGCCTCTTCCCCGGTCAATTCGGCCAGTTCCAGCCAGCGCCGGGCCTCATTTTTTCGCTCAGCGGGCAGCACGTCGGTGAGCTGCTGCAGCACCGTCCGCCCGGGAATGAGACGATCCTCCTGAAACAGCAGAACGGTCCTCCGGGGCTCTACACCCACCACTCGCCCGCTCCGGGGCTGTTCCAGCCCCGCCAGCAAACGCACCAGCGTGGTCTTGCCGCAGCCGGACGGGCCGGACAGCACGGTGACGCCCCGGGCAGGAATCACCAACGAGAACTCATCCAGCACCCGCTTGTCTCCATAGGACAGGGACACCTGTTCCAACGCGATCACAGCTCGTCCCCTCCCCTCGCCCGGCGGATCAAACCGGTGACCAGCCGTTCCAGCCCAAGGCTGAGCAGAATGACCACCAGCGTCCACGCAAACAGGTCCGCCGTTTCAAAATATAGCTTGGTGTTGTAAATCTGGGTGCCGATGGCCAGCTTTGGCCACACCAGCGCCTCTGCCGCCACCCCGGACTTCCACGCAAGACCCATAGAGGTGGTCAGTGCGCTGAAAAAGTAGGGGCGGACCGAGGGAAGCCGGATCAGTCGCACGGTTTTCCAACGGGAAAAGCGGTACATCCGGGCCATTTCCAGCAGCTTAGGGTCACATTCCCGGATGCCTCGAGTCACGTTTCCCCACACCACCGGCAGTACCATCAGCGCTGCGATGATCACAGGCACCTGATCCCGGTCGGTCCACAAAAAGACCAGCAGGATAAAGGAGGCCACCGGGGTTGCGCGCACCACACGCACCGCCGGGGACAGCACCGCATCCAACCAGCGGTTAGACACAGTGAGCACAGCCAGCAGACCGCCCAGCACCGTGCCCCACACCATGCCCATCAGCACACGTCCAAGGGACAGTCCGGCAGTCAGCCAGAATTCCGGCGTACCGGACAGCACCGCCAACCGGCGCAATACGGTCAGCGGGCCGGGCAGGAACAGCTCCCGTCCCACCTGCCACGCGGCAAACTGCCACACAGCCAGCCAAAATACCAGCGCCGCCGTCCCCCGGAGCAGCCGGTCAGGGAATAAAGTAGAACGCATCGTCGGGGTTGCCGCCGCCGATGGAAGCGGGATCGGCGGCAAACAGCATCTCAAAATAGCCCTGAATGGCGTTTCGCATCTCCTCGCCGGCCATGTAGGTCAGGTTGCACTGGGGAATGGCCTTGGCGGCGATGGCGGCGTTGGCGGTAATGCCGAACTGGGCCACATACTGGGCGGCAGAGGCGGAGTTGGCCTCGTCCTTCATGTAGTTGATGGAAGCCTCATACTGGGACAGGAACTGCTCCACCAGCTGGGGGTTTTCCTGGATGAACTGGGTTCGGGCGACAACACAACCCATGACCAGCGGGTTTTCCGCCACCTTGTCCCACTCGGCGCTGACGTTGAGGGCCTCACGCACGGTAGAATCCTTGATCATCAAAGCGGTGGCGGCGGGGACAGGCAGCATGCACACACCGTCGGTGGACTGCACCATCTTGGCGGCGACCTCCTGAGGGGTCATCCACTGGATGTCAACATCGTTGACCGGGTCCACCCCGTTCTGGGTCAGCACGTGGTTGAGGATATACTCGGGGTTGGCCGCCTTTCCGGTGGCATAGATGGTCTTGCCGCGCAGAGAGGCCACATCGGTCACGCTGCTGTCCTTATCCAAAATATACAGCACGCCCAGCGTGTTCACCGCCAGCACCTTCAGGTCCGTCTGCTTGTTATACAGATTGGCGGCCATGTTGGTGGCGATGCAGGCAATGTCCACCTCACCCTTGGCAAGTGCGGGAGCCACCTCGTCGTTACCGGCCACCACGGTGAAGTTGTAGGCAGCAGCATCACCGGCCGCCTCGCAGTCGGCCATCATCTTGGCCGCACCCACACCGGTGGGACCGGACAGGACCATGACGTTGGTCTTCTCACCCACAACCACCTCAGGCTGGGACTGGGAGACATCGGGGGCGGGGTCGGAGGAGCTGCCAGCAGCGGCGGGCTTGCCGCAGGCGGTAATGCCCAGCAGCAGGACAAGGCTCATCATCAGAGCCAGCGTACGTTTTTTCATGGGGATACTTCCTTTCTTGTTTTCGATTCGCTTACACAGAAGATGCGTCCAGCGCGGAAAAATCAGGGACCACGATGCTGCGCCCCTGACGGCTGATCAGTCCCTGCTCCTCCAGCGTGTCAAAGGCACGGTAGAGCGACGCACGGCTGATGCCAAGGCGCTGGGCCAACTCGGTGGCCGGACAGGTCAGCCGGGGCTGTGCGGGAGAAAGGGTGGTCAGCAGGTGCTGCTTCAACTTCCCCTCCGCCCCCTCCGCCGCCAGAGACCGGATGCGTCCACTGAGAAAGCGGATGCGCCCGGACAGGTAGCGGATGTAATTGTCCCGGATGCGGGGGCTTGCGTCCATCAAACGGCTGACCAACGGCTGGGGCAACAGCAGCACCCGGCTGGGTGCGCAGGCGGTCAGGGTAGTGGCGTAGTCCGGCCGGTCGTTGAACAGCGCCGCCGCCCCGAACAGGTCCCCCGGGGACAACACGCTGATGGCCAGCTGATCCCGGCTCACCCGGATACCGCCGGACAACAGAACACCCAGACACCGGTCAAACCGGTCAGGCCGGTACACCGTCTGTCCGCTCTCATACGTACCCAGCGTACACCCAGCGTCCTCCAGCGCAAACAGCAATTCCTCCTGCCCACAGCCCTGAAACAGGGCACAGCCGGACAGCAGCTTCCACTCCTGTTTGGAGAGCGTTTGCTCCATGCACTTCACCTTCTTCTGTCTCATTTGAGACAGTTGCATTGTACCCTGTCTCCCCACCTCTTGTCAATAGATTTTACCAATTCCGCAAAAAAAGGACCGCGCCCGAGGGCGCGGTCCTTGAAGCACATCTTAGCCGTTGGGGCTGATGGTGTAGTTGGGAGCTTCCTTGGTGATATAGATGTCGTGGGGGTGAGACTCACGCAAGCCGGCAGCGGTGATCTGGATAAACTGAGCGTTCTCGCGCAGCTCGTCCACGGTGTGGCAGCCGGTGTAGCCCATGCCGGAGCGCAGACCGCCCATGAGCTGATAGATGGTGTCGCCCACCGCTCCCTTGTAGGGCACGCGGCCTTCCACGCCTTCGGGAACCAGCTTCTTGTTGTCCTGCTGGAAATAGCGGTCCTTGGAACCCTTGGCCATGGCAGCCAGAGAGCCCATGCCGCGGTACACCTTGAACTGACGGCCCTGATAGATCTCGGTCTCGCCGGGAGATTCCTCACAGCCGGCCAGCAGGGAGCCCAGCATGACCACGTTGGCGCCGGCGGCGACAGCCTTGGCAATGTCGCCGGAGAACTTCACGCCGCCGTCGGCGATGATGGGCACACCGAACTCGGCAGCCACCTGAGCCGCGTCAAACACCGCGGTGATCTGGGGCACGCCGATGCCGGCCACCACGCGGGTAGTGCAGATGGAGCCGGGTCCGATACCAATCTTGACACAGTCGGCACCCGCCTCGATGAGGGCGCGGGTAGCCTCCGCGGTAGCCACGTTGCCGGCAATGAGCTGCACGTCGGGGTAAACAGCCTTCACCCGGCGCACGGTCTCAATGATGTTCTTGCTGTGTCCGTGGGCAGAGTCCAGTGCCAGCACGTCGGCACCGGCTTCCACCAGCGCGGCCACGCGGTCCAGCACGTCGGCGGTGGCGCCGATGGCGGCACCCACCAGCAGGCGGCCACGCTCGTCACGGGCGGAGTTGGGATACACCTCGGCCTTTTCAATGTCCTTGATGGTAATGAGGCCCTTCAGGTGGAAATTCTTGTCCACGATGGGCAGCTTCTCGATCTTGTGGCGACGCAGAATTTCCTTGGCCTGAGCCAGCGTGGTCCCCTCGGGGGCGGTGACCAGATTTTCCTTGGTCATCACGTTGTCGATCAGCTGGGTCATGTCCGTTTCAAACTTCATGTCACGGTTGGTGATAATGCCCACCAGCTTGCCGTTGTCACAGATGGGCACACCGGAAATTTTGTACTTGGCGCACAGCTCGTCCGCCTCAGCCAGAGTGTGGCCGGGGGCCAGCCAGAAGGGGTTGGTGATAACGCCGTTCTCACTGCGCTTGACCATGTCCACCTGTTCAGCCTGCTGGCTGATGGACATGTTCTTATGGATGATGCCGATGCCGCCTTCCCGGGCAATAGCGATGGCCATGCGGTACTCGGTGACGGTGTCCATGGCGGCGCTGATCAGGGGGATATTCAGCCGGATTTTACGGGTCAGCTGGGTGTGCAGATCAATGTCGGCAGGCAGCACATCGCTGGCCGCGGGCACCAGCAGCACATCGTCAAAGGTCAGGCCTTTTTTAAGAAACTTCTGAGAGGCGTCCATGTTTCAACAACTCCTTTTCTCTATTCCGACTCCGAAACATCAGAGCAAATATACAAAATGCCATTTTAGGTATTTTACCGCCCCAGCGCAGGCTTGTCAAGGAATGTCTTGCCCAAGAATCAGGCGTACATCAAAGCGGGTTTTGCCGCTTTCGTCCATACCGTGAACAAAGTATTCCTCCCCCTGCCGGGCGTACAGCAGGTCGATGACTTCACCGGGCCGGCACTCGGCGTGATAGCCCAGCTGCATCTCCCGGACAAACTGCCCCCGCTCCAGCCCCTCAGCGCCAATGGCATCACAGGCAAAGTCGGCATAGCGGGTGTTGTTCACGTGGGCATTGATGTCCGTGTCGCTGTAATGCATCCGCCGGTGCTCGGCCAGCTGCATCCCGTCGGGCATGCGCAATTTGTTGAGCATCACACTCTTGTTCCGCTCGCCTCCGCCGGTGTGCTCCAGCTCCGGGAGCTGGCCCAGGCGCAGCATCTTCCGGTCCGACTGCTGCACCAGCACCCACACAGACACCGCCTCCCCCACGCGCTCTCCCTGCACATACAGGTCGAAATCACGGTACATGGATGCACCCTTTCCTCCCCGATGCCAGGTATGTATGGTCAACTCCTCACCCCAGCGCAGGGGGCGCTCCAGCCGGTACCACAGCCGGGCCAGCATCCAGAACGCGCCGTAGCGCTCCATAAGCACCTCCCGGCCAAAGCCCCGGCTCTCGGCAGCCAGGGTGGCCGCCTGCTGCAGGTGGCCCAGCAGCGCGGAGGGTCGGCAATGGCCCTGCCCGTCCACATCCCGGGTATCGATGAGAGCACGATGTTCGTACCAGACACTCATTGGCTTATCCCTTTCCGCCGCCGATGCGCAGCGTGTGTTTGCAGCAGATGCTGTCAATATCATCGGCTGTCGCGGCGCCCAGCCGCATCTGGGCCCCGCAGTCGGTGCAGATGAGGTCCACCGTGCTGTAATTGACCCGAAAGGTCCAGCCCTTACTGCCGCAGGCGCAGGAGATGCCGTCCCGCTGGGCGATGTCCTTCAGTTCGGAGAGCACCTCGTGCATGACCACCTCGTTCAAAAAGGCCTGCTCCTTGTCCCCCGCCTGCTCCAGACGGTCCACCGCCTGTTCCAAACGGGCGGTGGCGGCGTACACCGCCCCCTCCTGCCCCACGTAACAGCAGTCCAGCCCGGAGGTGGCGCAGGAGAACACCAGTGTCTCCTCCCCCACGAAGGCAGTGGATGAGCAAGTCACCCGGTGCTCGCGCCCGCAGAACAGGCAGGGCACCTCCAGCTTCACCTTATCGGCCAGAAACTCCACCTCCAGCGCGGACTTGCCGCACGGGCAGGGGATCTTGGCCGGAGCGGCGGCGAGGGCAAACAGGTCCTTTTCCACGATAACAGACTGCCTGCAATGGGGGCAGATATAGGCAATGGTGCGTTTGGGTCGCTGATCAGGCATGATGCAGACCTTCTTTCCGGTTGAGCTGCTTTTATTATATCAGTTTTCCTGCCTTTTTCAAGTCAAAAGCCGCCCGGCACTTGTGCCGGGCGGCCGGACTCATGCCTGGTTTCCAGGCTTGGCAGGGACGTTAGATAGGCTTCACCTCTGTCAGCCGTCTCCCCGGGTCAGGTTTTCGGCATAGTCCTTCAGACTTTCAAAGGAATTGACCCCATCGGGCCGGGTGCTGATCTGCTCCCGAACGTAGTCAGGCAGGGAACGGAAATAGGCCTTTGCTTCCGGCTGGGCATCCAGCAGGGCATTTAAATTCGGGTACTTCATCCTAATTACCTCATTTCATCAACGTTTGGGTTTGGACTTGAACAGCAGCGCCACCACAAAGGCAAAGAACACCGCCGCCGTCACTCCGCCCGCCGACGCGGTCAGCCCGCCGGTGAGCGCCCCGGCCAGTCCTTTTTCGGCCACCGCCTTGCGCACGCCTTCGCTGAGCAGATAACCAAAACCGGTCAGGGGCACGGTGGCTCCCGCACCCGCCCAATCCACCAGTATCTTATAAACGCCCAGTCCTCCCAGCACCACACCGGCCACCACGTAGCAGACCAGTATCCGTGCAGGAGTGAGCTTGGTGCGGTCAATGAGCAGCTGTCCGATGACACACAGGATGCCGCCACATAAAAAGGCATTGAAATATTCCATGTTGCTTCCTCACTTTCCGCCGGTAAGTGCCACCGCATGGCAGATGCCCGGAATGGATTCCCCCTGCATGGCGGAGGTGGGCGAATGAAGCGCCCCGGTGGGGCAGAAGAGAATGTTCTTCCAAACCCCCTGCTTCAGCTGCTCCAGCAGGTGTCCGGTGAGCACGCTGGCGCAGCAACCGCAGCCCGAGCCGCCGCAGTGGACATCCTGGGTCTGCAGGTCAAAGATGAGCACGCCGCAGTCGGTGTGGCTGTCCCGCAAGTCGTACCCCTCCCTGCGCACCAGCTCCAGCAGCAGCTCACTGCCCAGCGTGCCCAGGTCGCCGGTGATGATGCGGTCGTAGAAGTCCGGACCGCGCCCCGTGTCCCGCAGGTGTGTGCAGATGGTCTGGGCCGCTGCAGGGGCCATGGCCGCGCCCATATTGTTGGCGTCGCACACACCCTTGTCCACGATGCGGCCCACGGTGCAGTGGGTGACCCGGGGGCCGTCCCCCTCCCTGCCCAGCACCACCGCGCCCGCCCCCGTCACCGTCCACTGGGCGGTGGGCGTGCGCTGACTGCCGTACTCCAGCGGATTGCGGTACTGCCGCTCCGCCGAGCAGAAGTGGGAGGAGGCCACCGCCGCCGCGTACTTGCCAAAGCCGCCGTCCAGGGTCATGGAAGCAAGGGCAATGCTCTCCCCCATGGTGGAGCAGGCCCCGTACAGACCGAAAAAGGGCACATTCTGCTCCCGGGCAGCGTAGGAGGAGCTGATGCACTGGTTGAGCAGGTCGCCGGCAAACAGATAGTCCATCTCCCCGGCGCTCACCCCAGCCCGCTCCATGGCCATGGTCAGCGCCTGCTTCTGCATCTGGCTCTCCGCCTTCTCCCAGCTGGGCTGACCGAAGGTGTCGTCGGTGTCGATATAGTCAAAGGTGTCCTTCAGCGGACCCTCTCCCTCTTTTTTGCCCACCACGTTGGCGTGGCCGAGGATCACGGGCGGATGGGCCAGTTCCGCGGTCTGACCACCCAGCTTTTTCAGTTGCATACAGCATACCCCACTTTCTGGGGTTACTGTTTCCCATTTTGCCGCAAATATACAAAACCGGCGCGGCCGAGTTTCGTCCGCGCCGGTGGGCAGGTTGTTTTTTACTTGCTCTTGATGTACTCGTCGATGGACTTGGCCGCGCTCTTGCCCGCGCCCATGGCCAGAATGACGGTGGCGGCGCCGGTAGCGGCGTCACCGCCGGCAAAGATGCCGGGCACGGAGGTAACGCCCTTCTCGTCGGCGGCCACACAGCCCTTGCGGGTCTTCTCCAGACCGGGGGTGCCGTTGTAGCTCATTTGGTTGGCCTGGGTGCCCAGAGCCATGATGACCGCATCCACCTCGATGTCGAACTCGCTACCCTCGATAACCACGGGGCTGCGGCGGCCGGAGGCGTCGGGCTCGCCCAGCTCCATCTTCACGCAGGTAATGGCGCTGACGTGGTTGGTGTCGTCGCCCTTGATGCACACGGGGTTGGTGAGCAGGTCGAAGATAATGCCCTCCTCCTTGGCGTGGTGGACCTCTTCCTTACGGGCGGGCAGCTCCGCCTCGGAGCGGCGGTAGATAATGTGGACCTCGGCGCCCAGACGCTTGGCACAGCGGGCCGCGTCCATGGCCACGTTGCCGCCGCCCACCACGGCAACCTTCTTGTTGCGCAGGATGGGTGTAGCAGCGTCTTCCTTGTAGGCCTTCATCAGGTTGATGCGGGTCAGGTACTCGTTGGCAGAGTAGACGCCGATGAGGGCCTCACCGGGAATCTTCATAAACATGGGCAGGCCGGCACCGGAGCCGATGAACACAGACTCATAGCCCATGTCAAACAGGTCGGTGATGGTCAAAATCTTGCCGATGACCATGTTCAGCTGGATGTCCACGCCCATCTTCTCCAGATTGGCCACCTCACGGGCCACAATGGCCTTGGGCAGACGGAACTCAGGGATGCCGTAGCTGAGCACGCCGCCGGCCACGTGGAAGGCCTCGAACACGGAGACCTCATAGCCCATGCGGGCCAGCTCGCCGGCCCAGGTCAGACCGGCAGGGCCGGAGCCAACCACAGCCACCTTGTGGCCGTCCTTGGGGGCGGTGGCCACGTTGGCGATGCCGTGCTCGGCCGCCCAGTCGGCCACGAAGCGCCCCACCCGGCCGATGGACACGGGCTCACCCTTGATGCCGAGCACGCACTTACCCTCGCACTGGTTCTCCTGGGGGCAGACGCGGCCGGAGATGGCGGGCAGGGCGTTGGCGTTGGACAGGATCTCATAGGCGCCGGCGATGTCCTCCTCAGCCACCTTGGCCAGGAACTGGGGAATGGGGATGCCCACAGGGCAGCCGCCCACACAGGCGGGGTTCTTGCACTGCAGGCAGCGCTTGGCCTCGTTGACGGCCTGCTCCAGGGTATAACCCAGAGCGACCTCCTTGAAGTTGGCGTTGCGTACGTTGGGCTCCTGCTCGGGCATAGGAGTCTTGTTCATCTGCATATTAGCCATTCATGGCACCTCCTCCCAGGCGGCAGGCATGCTTTTCCTTCGCCTTGGCTTCAAATTCACGGTAGGTAGCGTTGCGGGCGATGACCTCGTCAAAGTCCACCTTGTGGCCGTCAAAGTCAGGGCCGTCCACACAGGCAAACTTCACCTCGCCGCCCACAGTCAGGCGGCAGCCGCCGCACATGCCGGTGCCGTCGATCATGACGGGGTTCATGGAAACGGTGGTGGGAATGTTGTACTTCTCGGTCAGCTTGCAGGCAAACTTCATCATCATCAGCGGGCCGATGGCAAACACGTGGTCGAACTTCACGCCGGAAGCGATCAGTTCCTCCAGCTTGCCGGTGACAAAGCCGTTGTAGCCGTAGCTGCCGTCGTCGGTGCAGATGTGCAGGTCGGTGCAGGCACCCTTCATCTCGTCCTCGAGAATGACGATATCCTTAGTCTTAAAGCCGCCGATCAGGTCCACGGTGTTGCCCGCCTCGGTCAGCGCCTTGGCCACGGGCAGCGCAATGGCGCAGCCCAGACCGCCCCCCAGAACGGCAACACGGCCCAGATTCTCCACCTCGGTGGGCTGACCCAGAGGGCCGACGAAGTCGTGCAGACGCTCGCCCTGCTGCAGCTGGTCCAGGGCCAGGGTGGTGCCGCCGATCTTCTGATAGACCACGGTGACCAGACCCTTTTCCACATCCGCGTTGGAGATGGTCAGGGGAATGCGCTCGCCCTCCTCATCCACACGCAGGATGATGAACTGACCGGCTTTGGCCTTGGCCGCCACCAGCGGAGCAGACACCGAGATCAGGCTGATCTCAGGCGTCAGCGTCTTTTTTACGACGATTTCGTAAGTCTGATGCATTTGTCTCTTTCCTCCCAATCCACGCGCATACGCGCATTAAATTTGTTTATCTGCAGTCGCCGGATTTCCTTCTCCGGCGGCGGAAGATCCATTTTTTTGTGCCCCACACCACGGCGGCCACCAGCACAAAGGCCACAGCCAGCACCGTGAGGGTGATCCAGTTGGGGTTCTTCAGCAGCTCCACGGGATTCAGACTGCTGCTGACGGTCTTTCTGCCGTCGGGGTAAGCGTAGTATGGCGGCACGCCGTTTTCTCCAAAGGAGTTCAGGTAGGCGGCCAGGGCGTACCACTCTTTGATCTCGTTGCCCTGCTCATCCCGCAGGATGCAGGCATTGAAATCGGTCACGGGGCTGCCGTCAGCCATCTTGGGCTCCAGCGACAGCAGACCAACGGACTTGCTTTTCACCGTGCCCAGCATCTGGGCGGAGTACATGCCGGTGACCACCCGGTAAAGCTGGTCATCTTCCAGCCGGAGGAAGCTGCGGCGGGTCAGCCCCGTATCAAAAACCGGCTCCTCCAACCACGCTTCGGTCACCCGGTTAAAGAACATACGATTGGTGTTGAAGGAATATGCCATGCCCGACATATACAGCTGGGCGGCGGGCATAATGGGGGTGACGGAGGCGTCCACCTCCGCGGCAGCCTTCAGTTCCCTGCCCGTGAGGTAAACGGCCACCAACGGGAAGCCGGAAGTTCCATCGCTACCCACGCCCATGGACAGCACGTCAAAGGCCATGGAGGTGGTGATATCACCCGCAGGCAGGTCGGCCCGGAGCACACCGTCGGCGGTGACGGCCACCGTCTTCACGTCCGGGGCATCCGCCTCCAGATGTCCCACCGCCCACAGAAAAGCGTCGGACACCAGTTCCCCCAGATTGTTGCCCTGCTGCACTCCCGACTCCGGAGTGTTCAGGTCAAAGTCGGTGCGGGTGAGCACCTGGTCGTAGGTCAGACCGTAACCCGCCAGATAACTCTGGCTCACCCGGTCCTTCCACTGCTCCACCATCCCGGCGATGGCGGCATCTTCCTCCACCGTCTCATCGACGGGGAGCAGCACATACTCTTTCAGGGTCTTGCCGTTCTCATCCCACTCCAAGGTAATCGAACCCAGGTTTTCCCCGTACTGGCCGCAGGAGACAATATAGGTATCCCCCACTACAATGGGAGTTTCCAGCGTGGTGTGGGTGTGACCGGAGATGATCAGGTCAATACCGTCCACCCCTTTGGCAAGCTGCTGGTCCTCAGATTTGTCCGCATCGGCATCCGTCCCGCCGTGGGACAGGCAGATGATAAATTCCGCCCCCTGCTTCTTCAGCTCATCCACACAGGCCTGTGCGGCCAACACCTTATCCCGCAGTGCAAAGCCGGAGGTAGGCGCGCAGTCGTGGGAATCCTGCCCCATAAGTCCGAAAATGCCGTAAGTCACACCGCCCCGCTCCAGCAGGAAGGTGTCGTTCACGCCGTAATCGTCCATGGCCTTTTGGATAAAGGCCGCATCCGGATTAGTGGAATCGGGCCAATAGTTGGCCGACACCACAACGGGCAGGTGGATGGTCAACGGGCCGTACTGCCCTTGGCATTGGGCTACGGCACCGAACTGGGAGCTGAGCAGGGCATGCATGGCCGCGTCCCGGGCCTGGCGCGCGGCGTTGAGCATCTCACCAAAGCCACGGCCCGTATGGTCAAATTCGTGATTGCCGATGGCAACGGCATCATAGCCCATAGCGCCCATGGTGCGCAGCTCCGCACCCTGCGTGGTGTACAGGGTCTGGAACAAAGAACCGATGGAAAAGTCGCCCCCGTCCACCGTCAGCGCGTCCGGGTACTTCTCCCGCTGTCGGTTCAACAGGGTGGCCAGCCGGGCATAGCCCCCCGACTCACCCCCGTCCGCGGTGGGCACGGGCAGGAAATGGGAATGCAGGTCGTGGGTGAACAGCACCGTGGTGGTTTTCTGTCCCGAAGCAATGGCCACCGTGGACACCAGGACACACAACAAAACAGCAGTCACAACCACAGCCGCGAGCCGTCCCACCTTTTTCATCCCGGTCGCCTCCTTGGACCATAAGTCCCCATTATCATTCTTACCTATCATTGTGCCACAAATTGTCGGGAAAGGCAACCGCAAAACCCCATAAATTTTCTGCATTTGTCCCCCATTTCCCGCACCATCTTTACACATTTGTCTTTTCTTGGTAGGATAGTCGTAAACAGCCGCTGTCTGGAGGGAGTCCCATGACCATTGACCAACTGCACAAGGTTCTCAAGGAACGCACCCCCGCCCCCATGGATGCCACGGCACAGTTTGCCGTTCTGGTACCGCTGGTGGAGCGGCGGGACGGACTGCATCTGCTGTACGAGCTGCGCTCCGCCTCCCTCCGGGCGCAGCCCCGGGAAGTGTGCTTCCCCGGAGGCGGCATGGAGCCGGGAGAGAGCGCCGCGGACTGCGCTCTGCGGGAGACCTGGGAGGAACTGGGTATCCTTCCGGACGAGGTACAGGTGCTGGGCGCTCTGGACTTTATCTGCCACCGCAGCGGCTTTGTGCTCTACCCCATTCTGGGCCGCATCCAGGAACAGGCGCTGGACCGCATGACCCTCAACACGGAAGAGGTGGACCAGGCGTTCACCATCCCCCTTTCCGCCCTGCGCGCCATGGCTCCGGAGGAATACCGCTACGAAATGATCCCCGCCCCGGGTGAGGACTTTCCTTACGAGCGCATCGGCATCCCCAGAAACTACCCGTGGAAGCGGGGCATAGAGTCCGGCCCCATTTACCCCTGGCAGGGCAAGGCGGTGTGGGGCATGACAGGGCGCATCACACGCCATGTGCTCAAGCTGCTGGAGGAGGCGTGACCATGCCAAAACCGGAACAACTGGGGCCCTACACCCTCTATCAGCCCAACGGGGTCTTCCCCCTCGGGGGCGACACACTGGCCTTGGGCCGCTTCGTCACCCGGCGGCCAGGCTGGCGGGTGTGTGATCTGGGCACGGGGTCGGGGGCTCTGCTCCTGCTGCTGGCGGGGCGTGAGCACTCCCTTTCTTTGTGTGGAGTGGAGCTGGACCCCGTGGCGGCCCGGGCGGCCCAAGACAATTTGACGCACAACGCTCTTACGGGCCAGGTACTGTGCTGCGATCTGCGCAGCGCTCCCCTGCCCGCCGGGCAGTTTGATCTGGTAATTTCCAACCCTCCCTACTTCCCGGTGGGCAGCGGCACGACCGGTGGCAGCGCCCGGTGCGAGGAGACCTGTTCTCTGGACGAGCTGTGCGCCACGGCGGCACGGCTGGTGAAAAACGGCGGGCGCTTTGCCCTGTGCCACCGCCCGGAACGACTGGTGGATGTGCTGTGCTCGTTGCGTTCTCACGGTCTGGAGCCCAAGCGCCTGCAGCCGGTCAGCCACTCTCCTGCCCACGCACCCTCTGCCCTGCTGGTGGAGGCGGTGCGGCAGGGACGACCCGGTCTGGATGTGCTGCCCACCCGCTTTACCGGCCCAAAAACAGAACAAAAATCCATTTCCCCCCTTTACAGCGGAGCAATTTCAAGGTAAACTATAGACAATATCCTGCTACGATTTTATTGGGAGGTGCCTGCATGGATAGCGATTTCACCCGAAAATTCCGCCTGACTGATGAACGCGATTTGGAGATCAAGGCCATTCTGACCAAAGTCTATCAGGCCCTTCAGGAAAAGGGCTACAACCCCGTCAACCAGATCGTGGGCTATATCCTGTCCGAAGACCCAACCTATATCACCAACCACAACAACGCCCGCGCCCTCATCCGCAAGGTGGACCGGGACGAGCTGCTGCAGACGTTGGTCAAGTACTATCTGCTACATTGATACGAGCAAAAATTTGGCGCTGTGCTTTGAGAAAAGCACGGCGCTTTTTTGCGCATACTGCACGTGAGGTGACAGTATGTCTGACAAGATAAATCCCCCGTCCGGACCGGACAGCGTTCCGTTTTTGGAGGGACAGCCCATTCAGGGTATGCTGCCCGACGCCCTTGACATGGTCAACCGCTATGGCACTTACGAAATTCAACCCACCAGCGATTCAGAGAACTTTTTCCCCACCATCGCCGCCGGCCGTTACGATGGCGAGCGGCTGCACCGGCTGCGTATGCAAACGGACATCGGCAACGACCGGGAGGCCCACCACGATCTGGCTCCCGACCACTCCTGATTTTTTCGTCTGCGCTGGACTTTTTGTCCGTTTTCCGTTACACTGGTGGGGAAATTTTCCCCAAAGGAGCACCGGATTATGGACGCTTTGATCCTCACCCTGGCCGCGGAGCTCGGCCGCAGTGAAACCCACGTAAAAAACGTGGTGGACCTCATTGACGAGGGAGCCACCATCCCCTTCATCGCCCGCTACCGCAAAGAGCTGCACGGCTCTATGGACGACCAGCTGCTGCGCACCCTGGCTGACCGGCTGCAGTACCTGCGCAACCTGGCCCAGCGCAAGGAGGAAGTCAAAAACTCCATCGCCGGACAGGACAAACTCACCGAGGAACTGGCCGCTGCCATCGATGTCGCCGCCACCCTTGCCGAGGTGGAGGACCTGTACCGCCCCTACAAGCAGAAGCGGCGCACCCGGGCCACCATGGCCAAGGAAAAAGGACTGGAGCCTCTAGCCGCGCTGTACCTGTCTAAGGATACCCCCTGCCCTGACCCGGAGGGCGCCGCCCTGCCCTTTGTAGACCCGGAAAAGGGTGTTGAAACGGTGCAGGACGCCATGCAGGGGGCAAGCGACATCATCGCGGAGATCATCTCCGACGACGCACAGGTGCGCCGCCAGCTCAAGCAGCTGTTTCTGCAGCGGGGCACGCTGGTCTCCCGCGCCGCCCAAAAAGAGCCCGAGGACAGCGTTTACCGGCTGTACTACGACTTTTCCGCCCCTCTGTCCAAGGTGCAGGGACATCAGGTGCTGGCCATCAATCGCGGAGAAAAGGAAGAATTCCTCAAAGCCGGCGTGGAGCTGGACACAGACGCCGCCCGCATCACTGTGCGCCGCTGTGTGGTCCCCGGCACAGCGGCCATGGACATGGTGCGCGCCGCCGCGGACGATGCCTATGACCGCCTGCTCCAACCCTCGCTGGAGCGGGAGATGCGCGCCGCTCTGACCGAACAGGCCAGCGAAGGCGCCATCCATAACTTTGCCCTGAATCTGCGCCCCCTGCTCATGCAACCCCCGGTCAAGGGGCGGGTGACCATGGGCCTGGACCCCGGCTACCGCATGGGCTGTAAGGTGGCCGTGGTGGACGGCACGGGTAAGGTGCTGGACACGGCGGTGGTCTACCCCACCCACGGCCAGCGCCAGAAGCAGGAGGCCATTGCCAAGCTGTCTTCCATGATTGCCAGGCACGGTGTGGCCCACCTGGCCATCGGCAACGGCACCGCCAGCCGGGAGACCGAGCAAATGGCGGTGGAGCTGATCGCCCGGGTGGGTGGCAGCGTGAGCTATGCCATGGTCAATGAGGCGGGCGCCTCCGTCTACTCCGCCAGCAAGCTGGCGGCGGAGGAGTTCCCGGAGTATGATGTCAATCTGCGCTCGGCGGTGTCTATCGCCCGGCGGTTGCAGGACCCGCTGGCCGAGCTGGTGAAAATCGATCCCCAGGCCATCGGCGTGGGCCAGTATCAGCACGATATGCCCCAGGCCCGACTGAGCCAGACGCTGGACGGCGTGGTAGAGGACTGCGTCAACGCCGTGGGCGTGGACCTGAACACCTCCCCCGCCCCCCTGCTGGCCCGGGTGTCCGGTCTGAACACCACCACCGCCAAGAACATTGTGAAATACCGGGAGGAAAACGGCAGCTTCACCTCCCGCAAACAGGTGCTCAAAGTACCTAAGCTGGGCCCTAAGGCCTTTGAGCAGTGCGCGGGCTTCCTGCGCGTTCCGGAGAGCAAACTTGTTCTGGACAATACCGGTGTCCACCCGGAGAGCTATGCCGCAGCAGAAAAACTACTGCAGCTGTGTTCCCTTTCCCTTGCCGACATCAAGGCCGGTAGTCTGGCCGACCTGCAAAGCAGGGCTGAGGCCATGGATCTGGACAAGCTGGCTGCCCAGTGCGGCGTGGGCGTGCCTACGCTCACGGACATCATCCGGGAACTGACCAAACCCGGACGAGACCCCCGGGATGAGCTGCCGCCCCCCATTCTGCGCACCGACGTGCTGGAATTCAAGGACCTCAAGCCGGGTATGGAGCTGCAGGGCACGGTACGCAACGTCATCGACTTTGGCGCCTTTGTGGACATCGGCGTGCATCAGGACGGTCTGGTGCACATCAGCCAGATCTGCGACCGGTTCATCAAGCACCCTTCCCAGGTGCTCAGCGTGGGCGACGTGGTCACCGTATGGGTGCTGGATGCCGACGAGAAGAAGCACCGCATCAGTCTGACCATGAAAAAGCCCTGATCCGAGCATCCGCCCCTCCCAACGCAAAAAAGGAGCGAACCGCAGCTGCGGTTCGCTCCTTTTCGTTGTATTTGGGGTTATTCCACGTTGGCCAAGCCGGGCAGGCGCTCCACCGCCTGCTCCTCCACCAGCTTGTCCAGCCAGGTGTTGGTGTCGGTATTGCGCAGAGCCTCGCGGGAGTCGGTCTTCCAGACCTCCTCACCGCCGGCCACGTAGTACATGATGTGCCAGCCCTTGGTGGAGCTACCGGTGTTCTTCACAAGGCCCGTGTCACCCGGCTGACGAGCGGGGTCCAGCACCCAGTCGGTAAACTCGGGGATGAAGTTGCTGGCGGTGCTCACGCCCTGGTACAGACCACCGTTCTGGGCAGAACCGGGATCGGCGCTCTTCTCCTTGGCGAGAGTGGCGAAGGATTCCTCGGTGGCCTCGCCGGCCTTCCACTGGGCCAGCAGTGCCTCGGCCTCGGCCTTGGCGGTCTCAAACTGGGCCTCGGTGGGCTGCTGGGCACCCTCGTCCTGCTGGGCGGCCACCAGAATGTGGCGCACATCGCCGGGCACCTCGGTGTTGCGCTGGCGGCCCGCGAAGGCCACCACGTAGTAACCGTCGCCCTCGGAATTCTCAAGGACAACCGCGTCGCCGGCCTTACGGCCCTCCTCGGTCATCCAATCGGCGATGACGCTGTCCACGTAGTAGCTCTCGGTCTTCTGATCCGCGGTCACCGTCACCTTCTCGTCCTCGGCGTAGTCGGCCAGCACGGTGTCAAAGGCCACTCCAGCCTTCAGGCGGCGGAGGATATCCTGCGCGGTCTGTTCCGCCGTCTCCATGGCAGCAGTGATCTGATCCTCGGTAGGCTCAACCGTAGCACCGTCGGCGTCAACATTCTCAGCGGGCGTGCCGTCCACCTCAGCATAGCTGTAAGAGAACAGATCCATGCTGTCGGCATTTTCGGTGTGATACTTCTCCAGATCCTCGTCGGTATAGCTCAGCTTCTCGGCATACTGGTTGACATACTCGCTGACCAACATATTGTCCATCTGGATCTGCTTGAACATGCCCTTGGTCATGCTGTTGCCGAAGGCGGCCTTGAGGTAAGCGGTGGTGGAGGTGAAGCCGTTGGTGATAGCGGCGGTCTCCTGATCCTCCATAATGTGCTTCACCTCGTTCTTGCCCTCTTCAGACAGGGTGAAGCCCTCCTCCTTGGCCAGCTCAAGTACCGCCTTGTTCTGGGCCATGGATTCAATGGCTTCGGTCATGATCTGGTCGTGCCAGGTGATGCCCGCTTCCTCGTCGTACATCTGGTCGGCGGGGTCGGTATTCACGTCAAAGTTGCTGATCATGCCGTACTGAGCGTAAGTGTAGTAGTAGTTCAGGCAGGAGTTGTAATAGTACTGCACCTGGGCGGCGGAGTACTCGGTCCCGCCGATGGTCACGGCAGCGGCCTTTCCCTGGAAGAAGCCAGAATTCCAGACCAGCAGCGCGGCCACAGCCACAGCGGCTACTACGCCGATTACGGTGTAGATGATACCGTTGCGCTTTTCCTGGGCAGCCTCTTTCTGGGCCTGAAGCTGCTTTTCGGTCAGTTGCTGACCCTTCACATCCTGCCGGGTCTTCTTTTCTCTGGATGCACTCATGTTGATTCATTCCTCTCGTTCATTGGGTGCTGCGAGGCAGCGTACCATGGTATTATACAGGATAGCCCCGCCGGTTGCAAGGGCAAATTACTCATTCACAGGTCAAAACCCGTTGCATTTTACACTCTGTTCATCTTTTTCCGCCGCCAAATTACCTTGATCGCCGGGTCAGTTTCTCCCCATGGCACACACACGGTCCACAAGCTGGGTCACATAGGCACTCAGGGGCAGTTCCTGCACCCCGGCCGCCCACACACCGCAGCTGTTCATAGGGATGAGCAGCTTGGGGGCACGGCAGCCACCCACCGCTTCCGCCATGGCAGGGGTCACCTCACCCAAAATGGCATGGGCCACCACGATGCCCATAGGGCCAAGGACCACGTCTGCGTCCATGACATTTCGCACCACAGGATTTTCTCCCGTAGCGCCAAAGTCCGCCCCCGCCTTGAGCATGGTGGCGGTGGCAATGGAGTTGGTGCCGATGGCATACACCTGCCCTTGGGGACAGCGCTGCTTGAGCTGCTCCACCAGCAGCTTGCCCAGCTTGCCGCCCTGACCGTCCACGACCACAATTTTCATGAAACGTCCTCCTTTTTCCGGAATACGACACCCCATTATATCACAAGCACAACGCTTGTACACAACAAAATGAGCGGACGCAGATGCGTCCGCTCATGAAAGGTGATAATCTTACATTTTCTCCGGTGCGGCCACACCCAGCAGGGCCAGACCGTTGGCAATGACGCTGCGCACGCTGTCGGCCAACTTCAGGCGGGCGGACAGCACCGCAGCCTCCTCACCCTTGATACGGCAGGCGTTGTAGAAGTGGTGGAAGTCACCGGCCAGGGACACCAGGTAGCGGTTGATGCGGCTGGGGTCGTAGGCCTTGGCGGCCAAATGGATCTCGTCGGGCAGCTGGCTGAGCGCCTTGATGAGGGCGCGCTCGGCCGGGTCGGTAAACACGGCCGCGTCCACATCGGCGGCTTTCTTCACGCCCTCCCCCTCAGCAGCCAGATTGGCGATGAGAGAGCAGATCCTGGCGTGGGCGTACTGGACGTAGTACACAGGGTTCTCACTGTCCTGACGCACGGCCAGATCCAGATCGAAGTCCAGAGGCGTGGTGGAGGAGCGGGAGTTGAAGAAATAGCGTGCGGCATCCACGCTGATCTCGTCCAGCAGGTCGTGCAGGGCGATGGCCTTGCCCGAGCGCTTGGACATGCGCACGGGCTTGCCGTCCTGCAACAGGTTGACCAGCTGCATCAGCACAATGACCAGCCGGTTGGAGCCGTCCAGCCCCAGACCGTCCAGCGCCGCCTGCAGGCGGGCCACGTGGCCGTGATGGTCGGCACCCCAGATGTTGATCACCTTGTCAAAGCCGCGCACGGCAAACTTGTTGCGGTGATAGGCGATGTCGGCGGCGAAATAGGTATAGAAGCCGTTGGCACGGCGCAGCACGTCGTCCTTCAGGTCCAGCTTGTCCACCTGCTCCTGGGTCTTGCCCTCCCGCAGGAACTTCTCCTTGAGCAGAGCAGTGGTGTCCAGCCACAGAGCACCGTCCTTTTCGTAGGTCCAGCCCTTCTCGGTGAGCATCTGCACCGTTTCCTCCACGTAACCGGAGTTGTGCAGCTCCGACTCCATGAACCACTGGTCGTACTCAATGCCGTAGCGGCGCAGGTCGGCCTTCATCTTGGGGATGTTCACGGACAGGCCGTACTGGGCCATTTTGTCCAGGCGCTCTTCCTCGTCAAGGTCCTTCCAGCTGTCCCCGTGCATATCGTAGATGGCCTGAGCCAGCTCCTTGATATCGTTGCCGTGGTAACCCTCCTCGGGGAATTCAAAATTCTCTTCCCCAAGAATGATCTGCATGTAACGGGCGTTGATGGACACGGCAAACTTGTGCACCTGATTGCCGGCGTCGTTCACATAGAACTCTTTCCAGGTGTCACAGCCGTCCTTGGCAAGCACGTTGGCCAGAGTGTCGCCCAGCACGCCGCCCCGGGCGTTGCCCATGTGCATGGGGCCGGTGGGATTGGCGGAGACAAACTCCACCATGACCTTTTCGCCCTTGCCCTCGTCGGCGGCGCCGTAGCTTTCGCCCTCGGCCTCAATGGCGGCCAGCACGTCGCCGTACCACTTGGCACCCAGAGTAAAGTTCAGAAAGCCGGGGCCGGCGATCTCCACCTTGTCAAAGTAGCTGCCCTCCAGCTCCAGATGGTCCACGATGGTCTGGGCGATGGCACGGGGGGCCATGTGCAGAGCCTTGGCACCCGCCATAGCAAAGGAGGAGGCATAGTCCCCGTGGGCGGTGTCCTTGGGGATCTCGATGGTGGCCTTTACTTCCGCGCCCGCAGGCAGGATGCCGGCGGCAGCCGCCTTTTCATATGCAGCCTGGGTCAGTGCCGCCACCTGCTGCTTGGCCGCGTGGATCATATTACTCATTTCTATCACACCTTCAAACCTTTAAGTTGGGGTTACTGTTTCAGGGCAAAGCCTCCGGCATCCTTGACATTGATCCGGAACACGTTGCGGCCCACGATGGCATGGTCGATCTCGATGGAGTAATCGATTTCAATGTCCCCGCCGGCGCTGTCCAGTTGGGCATACAGGTGGCGGGTGTTGATCCCCACCGCCAGGGAGCCGTAGGGCGTGTTGTACATGGACAGGTGACGGCGTCCCTCCTGAAAGATCATTTGGGTGTTCACCTGACCCTCCCGCAGCATGCTCACCCGCTCCGGTTCCACCTCAATGATGGTCTGAGTGCCCTCCAGTCCGGTCAGTTCACTTTCCTCATAGCGCAGGGTGTACACCCCCGCCCGCTCCCCCAGGCTGCCCCGGGTGACCAGCTCGATGGTGTCCTTGCCCGTTTGTTCAAAATCCTGCATTCCCTTGATGGAAATGATGACTTCCTTTTCCATGACCTGAGTCCCTTTCGCATACAAAGTCAGAATATTATATACCACAGGCGGAGTTCTGTAAAGTGATAATTGCCCCCATTTATAATTTGTGATATACTGGGCGACAGATCGGATAGGGTTTCATATCCATACAATTCGAGACGGAGGACATGGAGTGGAGCATATGATTTGGGGAATGATCGCCATGGTGTACGCACTGGTTCCCATGGTGGTCTTTGGAGGTCTTCTGTATTGGGCCCATTATAGGGCGAAAAACAAATACATTCGCATCCTGCTTTACGTTCTTGGTGCTGTAGGGGCAATGGTCTGCTTCTGGTACTTCATTCAGGCAAGCGCTATCATTGCCACTTGATTTCAGAATGCTCTGCCCGTTCGGGGCAGGGCATTGTGTGTTTGTCACGGAAACCGCCGGAAAAACAAGGGCAATTTTCCACATAGTTTTCCCTGCGTGGCATTTGACAAACCCCAGGGATATACTATAATATATCCACACAGTACCCATGGCGGACAAGGAGGTGCGTGCCAATGAAGCTGGAGCTGACCAAAAAACAGTTCCGCCGTCTGCTGGATATGGTGTATATCGGCAACTGGATCTTGAATTCCACCCGGGGGGAGGAACGATTTGCCGACTATGACGAGGTGGAGTCCCTGCTCTTTGCCCGGGCGGCTCTGGAGGGCATGCCCGCGCTGGCAGAGCTGTACGAGGGGGAGATCATCCCCTCCCGCGCCTTTGCCGAGGGCGGCATCCACGAAGCCATCATGGAATACGAAAACAATGTGTTCTTCGACATTCTGGCCGAGGATCTGGCCCGGCGGGACATGAACGACGCCCCCATTGACGAGCACAACTATGCCGAGCTGACCAGTCGCATCGACGCCTACATAAACGAGTTTGAGCAGCACGGCACCGACAATATTCTGGTGGATATCGAGGAGAAATAAGCAACGAAAAAGCGGCCTCACCCAAATGGGTGAGGCCGCTTTTTGGTGCGGCTGACGGGAGTCGAACCCGTACGCCCGTGGGGCACCAGCACCTCAAGCTGGCCAGTCTACCAATTCCAGCACAGCCGCAGACCGCAATCCTTGAACGACTGCCCTGCTATTATAGCGGCGCTGTATCAGTTTGTCAACGCAATTTTTCCCGTCCGGGCGGAAAAATCCGTTTTCGTATCCCAAATTCCAGACCCATGGCACAGCCGGCACTCAGGAACACCAGAACCCCAAAGGGCAGCACCACGCCCACCCGCAGCGCCGCGTCCGCACCCATAAGTACCAACTGATGGTACAGCAGCTGACAGATCTGCCAGCACAGCAGGGCGGCCAGTGCCGGCATGCCCACCTGCCGCCAGGTGACCACCCGTGTGCCGGTGTACCGCTTCACCGACCGGGCGCACACCACCGCACCCAGCACCGCGCTGAGCAATACGCCGGCGGCATAGCCCTCCAGCCCGTACCGCGCCACCGCGCAGACGGTGACCGCCAGCTGCACCACATCACTCAGCAGTGCGGCCCCCGCCGCCTGGGCCGGGTGCTCCGCTGCGTTGAGCACTCCGGTCAGCACCGACTGGTAACACCCCAGAGCCATGGCTGCTGCCAGAGGCAGAATATGCTCTCCCACCCGCCGCTGTCCAAACAACAGCATGCCAATATCCGGTCCCAGCACCACCAGCAGCGCCATACAGGGCAGAATGACCAGAGACACCACCTCCACCGACCGTCCGATCCCCCGGCGCACCCGCTGGCTCTGACCCAGGGCACACCAGCGGGCGATGCGGGGCATCACCACCAGATTGAGCGCGCTGAGAAACACCGTGGGCAGGGCGAGCATGGGCATGGTCATGCCGCACACCACTCCAAAGGCGGACATGGCCTGTTCCCGACCCATGCCGTAGGCTGCCAACCCCTGGGGAATCAGCGCGGCGTTGGCTGCGTTCATCCCATTGCCCAGCAGCGCGGTCAACCCCACCGGTCCGGCCACCGACCACACCCGCCGGCGCAGGCGGGCGGGCTGCTCCCCCGCTCCGCCCCTGCCCGCCCGCCGCCGCCAGCGGCGATAGAGCACCACCAGCGACGCCGCAGACACCACCTCGCACAAGATCATCCCCATCACGATCACGCCCACCGCGCGCTCGGGGTCCCGGGGCGCCAGCATGGTCAGAAGGCCCAGCACCGCCCCCGCCCGGACAAACTGCTCCGTCAGCTCCACCAGCGCCGGCGGACGCACCCGGCCCCCGCCGTAGAAAAAGTGCTTGTGCAGGTTCTCCACCCCGGTCAGCACCACGCAGGGCACCAGCAGCACCAGCCCCAGCTGGGTCCGTGCATCGCCCAGCAGGTACACGCTGATGGGATCATACAGCGACACCGTCAGCACGCCCACCACCGCCGCCGCCAGCAAAAACCACCGCAGGCACAGCGCAACGGTCTGTTCTGCCGCCCGTAAATTCCGCTGTGCCAGCCACCGGGCAGACAGATTGGACACCGCCGCCGTCAGCCCCACCGCCGTGAGAGACATGAGCACCGAATACACGGGCATGATCAGCTGATAAAGCCCCATCACCTGCGCCCCTACCTGCCGGGACAGGGCCACCCGGTAGCCAAAACCCAGCAGCTGTGACACCGCGCTTACCAATGTGAGAAACACCGCGTCCCGACCGACCGCACGCCCTTCCATCTCGCCTCTCCCCCTCTCCTGCGCACCGTGTTTTTTGCCATTCTTGACATAAAATCGGCATATCGTGCCGTTCCACCCCGGTTTGCTTGCGAAACATCTCAAAAGCCATTATATTTATGCTGTACACAGAATAGAATGTTCTGTCCACATCTTTCTTGATCACTATCTCTGTTACGGGAGGGAATTGATTTATGGCATTTGTAGAACTGGAACAGCGCGGCAACGTGGGCCTGATCACCATCAACCGTCCCGAGGTCCTCAACGCTCTGAATATGCAGGTACTGCGTGAGCTGGATCACGTTTTGGATCAAGTGGAAAACAATGAGGACATCTTCGTGCTGGTGCTCACTGGCGCAGGCCGCTCCTTTGTGGCAGGTGCAGACATCAGCGAGATGGCCAACTTCACTGCCTCCGACGCCAAGACCTTCAGCCGCCACGGCAGCAGCGTACTGCTGCGCATGACCCGCTTCCCCCGTCCCATCATCGCCGCTGTCAACGGCTATGCGCTGGGCGGCGGCTGCGAGCTGGCCATGAGCTGCGACATCCGCATCGGCAGCGACAAGGCTAAGTTCGGCATGCCCGAGGTGGGACTGGGCATCACCCCCGGCTTTGGCGGCACCCAGCGTCTGGCCCGCATTGTGGGCATGTCCACCGCCACCGAGCTGGTGCTCACCAGCCGTATCATCGACGCCCAGGAAGCCCTGCGCATCGGTCTGATCAACCATCTCTACCCCGCCGAGGAAATGCTGGACCGGGCCATGGACCTTGCCAATGTCATCGCCTCCAAGGCCCAGGTGGCCGTACGCCAGGCCAAGCAGGCCATCCGCATCGGCACCCAGATCGACATGAGCTCCGCCATCGCCTTTGAATCCGAGGCCTTTGGCCTGTGTTTCTCCACCGAAGACCAGAAGGACGCCATGCACGCTTTCCTCAACAAAGAAAAGCTCACCCACTACAAAAACCGCTGACCTGCCTGCCGCCGATTCCTTCGGCGGCGGCTTTCCTCGGCTGTGTCCGCACGTGAAAGAGAGTTCTTTCCCCTTTATACAAATATCGAAGCCAAAAACTGTACATTTTGCCAACATGTTTTACCTTGCTTCTCAGCTGAAAAGCCGATATAATTTATAAGGTAGCTGTTTATCCAAAAATGTGCAGATTTTGTTCGCAACAACGGGGTATTTCCTCGGGGTTGCGCTTTTTCCGAGTTTATTTTGTTAAATTTATAACAAATTCTGCCACCCCCTTCCAATAAGTCTAATGTGTGAAAGGATCGGATCAGCTATGAAACAAATCGTTGTCATCGGCGGCGGCACCATGGGGCTGGACATTGCCACCGTCTTCGCCCGCACCGGTCACAAGGTGAGCGTGCGTGAGATCAGCCCGGAGCTGGCCGACAGGGCTGCCGCCCGGCTGGAGGCCTCTCTGTCCAAGCTGGTGAGCAAGGGCAGGATGGAGCAGACCAAAAAGGACTATATCCTGTCCAACATGACCTTCACCACCGACCTGTCCGTTGCGGCGGATGCCGATCTGGTCATCGAAGCGGCCGTGGAAAAGCTGGAGATCAAGCAGAGCATTTTTGCTGAGCTGGACGCCATCTGCAAGCCGGAGACCATTCTGGCCACCAACACGTCCTCCATCTCCATCACCGCCATCGCCTCGGCCACCAAGCGGCCGGATAAGTTCATCGGCATGCACTTCTTCAACCCCGCCACCGTGATGAAGCTGGTGGAGGTGATCCGTGGAGTACATACCTCCCAGCAAACCTTCGATGCGGTGGTCCAGCTGTCCAAGGACATCGACAAGGAGCCTGTGGAGGTGGCGGAAGCCCCCGGCTTTGTGGTCAACAAGCTACTCATCCCCATGATCAACGAGGCCATTTGTCTGGTGGAGACCGGTGTAGCCTCCCCCGAGGGGATTGACACCGCCATGCAGCTGGGCGCCAACCACCCCATGGGCCCCCTGGCCCTGGGCGATCTGGTGGGTCTGGACGTGTGTCTTGCCATCATGGACACCCTGTACGCCGAGACAGGGGACAGCAAGTATCGTGCAGCCACGCTGTTGCGCAAAATGGTGCGCGGCGGCCTGCTGGGTCGAAAGACCGGCAGAGGCTTTTACGATTATTCCAAAAAGTAAGTAAACCCAATATCCTTAGTAATTATTTATTAGGAGGAGAAGAAATAATGGATTTTCATCTGACCAAAGAGCAAGAGATGATCCGCAAGATGTTCCGCGAGTTCGCCGAGACTGAGGTCAAGCCTCTGGCCGAGGAGATCGACGAGGAAGAGCGCTTCCCCATGGAGACCGTGGAGAAGATGGCTAAGCTGGGCATGATGGGCATCTACTCCCCCAAGAAGTACGGCGGCGCCGGCGGCGACGTGCTGTCCTACGCCATGTGCGTGGAAGAGCTGGCTAAGGTCTGCGGCACCACCGCTGTTATCGTTTCCGCCCACACCTCCCTGTGCTGCGCTCCCATCTACGAGAACGGCACCGAGGAGCAGAAGATGAAATACCTGCCCGACCTGCTCTCCGGCAAGAAGATCGGTGCCTTCGGTCTGACCGAGCCCAACGCCGGTACCGACGCCTCCGGCCAGCAGACCACTGCCGTGCTGGACGAGTCCGGTGAGAACTATATCCTCAACGGCTCCAAGTGCTTCATCACCAACGGCACCGTGGCCGAGACCTTCGTGGTCTTCGCCATGACCAACCCCAAGCTGGGCAACAAGGGCATCTCCGCCTTCATCGTGGAGAAGGCCTTCCCCGGTTTCTCCACCGGCAAGCACGAGAAGAAGATGGGTATCCGTGGTTCTTCCACCTGCGACCTGATCTTCGAGGACTGCATCGTTCCCAAGGCCAACCTGCTGGGCAAGGAAGGCGAGGGCTTCAAGATCGCCATGAAGACCTTGGACGGCGGCCGCATCGGCATCGCTGCCCAGGCTCTGGGCATCGGTGAGGGCGCTGTGGACGAGGCCATCAAGTACACCCAGGAGCGCGTCCAGTTCAAGAAGCGTCTGTCCCAGTTCCAGAACACCCAGTTCCAGATCGCCGACATGCACACCCGCATGCAGGCCGCTCAGTATCTGGTGTATGCCGCTGCCATGAAGAAGCAGAACCACGAGCCCTACTCCATGGACGCTGCCATGGCCAAGCTGTTCGCCGCCGAGGCCGCTTCCGATGTGACCCGCCGCGCCGTGCAGCTGTTCGGCGGCTACGGCTACACCCGTGAGTACCCCGTGGAGCGCATGATGCGCGACGCCAAGATCACCGAGATCTACGAAGGCACTTCCGAGGTCCAGCGCATGGTCATTTCCAGCCATCTGGGCGTGAAGTAAGAGAAGGAGGCAGATCAAAATGAAAATCATTGTTTGTGTCAAGCAGGTCCCCGATACCTCCGGTAAGGTGGCCGTGAATCCCGACGGTACCCTGAACCGTGCCTCCATGGCCGCTATCACCAACCCCGACGACCTGAACGCCGTTGAGGCCGCTCTGGCTCTGAAGGAGCAGACCGGCGCCGAGGTGGTTGTGGTCTCCATGGGTCCCCCTCCTGCCGAGGGCATGCTGCGTGAGGTCATGGCCCGCGGCGCTGACCGGGCCGTTCTGGTGTCCGGCCGCGAGTTCGGCGGTTCCGATACCTACGCCACCTCTCAGATCCTGGCCGCCGCCATCAACAAGATCGGCGTGGGCGAGGAAGACATCGTGATGTGCGGCCGCCAGGCCATCGACGGCGACACCGCCCAGGTGGGTCCCCAGATTGCCGAGAAGCTGAACCTGCCCCAGGTGTCCTACGCCGCCGACATCAAGAAGGACGGCAAGACCCTGACCATCAAGCGTATGCTCGAGGATGGCTACATGACCATCAAGGTGCAGACCCCCTGCCTGATCACCTGCATCAAGGAGCTCAACGAGCCCCGCTACATGAGCGTGGGCGGCATCTTCGAGTGCTACTCCAAGCCCTATGAGATCTTCGACTACGAGACCCTGAAGGACGATCCCCTGATCGACCCCACCACCATCGGTCTGAAGGGCTCTCCCACCAACATCCTGACCTCCTTCACGCCTCCCCAGAAGGGCGCCGGCATGATGCTGGAGGGCGCCGACAAGGCTACCTGCGAGAAGCTGGCTGGCATTCTGGCCGGCAAGCATCTGATCTGATAGAAGGGAGAACAGAAGAATATGTCTACTTTTAACAGTGCTGCTCTTGATCAGTTCAACGGCGGCGTATGGGTTTTCTGTGAACAGCGTCAGGGCGTGATGATGCCCACCTCCTTCGAACTGATCTCCGAGGGACGCAAGCTGGCCAACGAGCTGGGTACCAAGCTGTACGGCATCCTGCTGGGCGACAACGTCGCCGGCATCGCCAAGGAGCTGGGCGGCTACGGCGCCGACGGCGTGTATCTGTGCCAGTCCCCCCTGCTCAAGGACTACACCACCGACGGCTACACCAAGGTCATCTGCGACGTGATCGAGGAGTACAAGCCCGAGGTCATGCTCATCGGCGCCACCAACATCGGCCGTGACCTGGGCCCCCGTGTGGCCGCCCGTCTGCACACCGGTCTGTGCGCTGACTGCACCCATCTGGACGTGGCCATGGATTCCTACAAGGACTTCCTGCGCTCCGCCTCCACCCTGCCCGAGGAGAAGATCGACGCGCTCAACAGCGCCATCGTTCTGGGTCAGAAGCATGACGTGTCCCGCGACATGAAGATGACCCGTCCCGCCTTCGGCGGCCACCTGATGGCTTCCATCATCTGCCCCCGCTTCCGCCCCGCCATGGCCACCGTGCGTCCCGGCGTTATGAAGAAGAACGCCTATGACGCCGCCAAGGCCGAGGCCTGCCAGATCATCGAGCCCGCCTTCTCCCTGACCGCCGAGGACATGAAGACCGAGGTGGTGGAGGTGGTCAAGGCCGCCAAGAAGCTGGTTGACCTGATTGGTGCCGACGTGGTCGTGTCCGTGGGCCGTGGCATCTCCAAGGACGTGGAGGGCGGCATCAAGCTGGCCGAGGAGCTGGCTGAGGTGCTGGGCGGCGTCGTGGGCGCCTCCCGTGCCGTGGTCGACTCCGGCTGGATCTCCGCTGACCATCAGGTGGGCCAGACCGGCAAGACTGTCCACCCCCGCATTTATGTGGCTCTGGGCATCTCCGGTGCCATTCAGCACAAGGCCGGCATGCAGGACTCCGAGTGCATCATCGCCGTGAACAAGAACGGCAACGCCCCCATCTTCGAGGCCGCCGACTACGGCATCGAGGGCGACCTGTTCAAGGTCGTGCCCATGCTCATCGACGCCATTAA
>JAZNMM010000041.1:0-2525 GCA_045579605.1 Lawsonibacter sp. | reverse complement strand
GGCATTGAACGCGGCCTTCGCGTGGAACCCCGGGTTTAAGGAATACTTTGCCGTCAAGGCCACACCCAACCCCCAGATCCTGAAGATCCTCCGGGAGGAGGGCTGCGGCACCGACTGCTCCTCCCTGACCGAACTGATGATGTCCGATCGATGCGGCTTCAAGGGTGGAGAGATCATGTTCTCCTCCAACGACACCCCGGCTGAGGAGTTCAAGCTGGCCGCCGAGCTGGGCGCCACCATCAATCTGGACGACATCACGCATATTGATTTCCTCAAGGACACCATCGGGTACATCCCCAAGAAGATCTGCTGCCGCTTCAATCCCGGCGGCGTGTTTACTCTGGGTGAGAGCAAAGAGGGCTTCCAGGTCATGGACAACCCCGGCGATGCCAAGTATGGCATGACCCGCGCCCAGATCTCCCAGGCCTATAAGCGCATGAAGCAGCTGGGTGCGGAGGAGTTCGGCATCCACGCCTTCTTGGCCTCCAACACCCTGTCCAACGAATACTATCCCGCCCTGGCCCGCATTTTGTTCCAGCTGGCGGTGGAGCTGAAGGAGGAGACGGGCTGCCACATCACCTTCATCAACCTGTCCGGCGGCGTGGGCGTGCCCTACCGCCCGGAGCAGAGTGCCAACGACATCGCCGTTATCGGTGAGGGGGTGCGCAAGGCTTACGAGGAGGTGCTGGTCCCTGCGGGAATGGACGATGTGTCCATCTGCACCGAGCTGGGCCGCTTCATGCTGGCTCCCTACGGGGTTCTGGTTACCCGGGCCACCCACGAAAAGCACACCTATAAGGAATACATCGGTGTGGATGCCTGTGCAGCCAACCTGATGCGCCCGGCCATCTACGGTGCGTATCACCACATCACTGTGATGGGTAAGGAAAATGAGCCCTGCGACCACAAGTACGACGTGACCGGCGCACTATGCGAAAACTGCGATAAGTTTGCCGTCGACCGCATGCTGCCCCGCATTGACAAGGGCGACCTGCTGGTCATCCACGATGCCGGCGCCCACGGCCATGCCATGGGCTATCAGTACAACGGCCGTCTGCGCTCGGCCGAGATTCTGCTGCAACCGGACGGTTCCACCCGCCTCATTCGCCGGGCGGAGGTGCCGGAGGATTATTTCGCCACGGCTATCTGGGATTGACGGGGAGAGAGGAGACGGCGTATGAATATCATGGCGGAGGTCGGGCTGATCGTTGGAATCTGTCTGGCCGGTGCGGCCATCGAGGCGGTACTGCCAGTGGCTTTCCCGGCCAGTGTGATCAGCCTGATGCTGCTGATGGCCCTGCTGTTCACCGGGGTGATCAAAACCCGGCACATTCAGCGGGTGTCGGAATTTCTGCTGGCCAACATGGCTTTCTTTTTCCTGCCCTCCTGTGCGGGTATTATGGAGCACTTCCGTCTGCTGGTGGACAATCTGCTGCCGGTGTTTGTTATCTGCTTTCTCACCACCCCGTTGGTCTATCTCACCACGGCGTGGACGGTGCAGGGGCTGATGGCCCTGCGCAACCGGCGCAAAGGGGGTGGCCAGCGTGCTTGATACCATTACCGGTTCGCCTTTTTTTGGCCTGACACTGACGGCGGCTGCCTGGTGCTTTGGCGTTTGGGTGAACAAAAAGACCGGTCTGATCCTGCTCAACCACATGCTCATCGCGGTGGCCACGGTGATCGTTTTCCTGTCTGTGACCGGCATTTCCTACGAGCAGTATAGTGTGGGCGGAAACATGATCAAAACTATGCTCGGCCCGGTGACGGCTGTGCTTGCCCTGAACATTTACAACCAGCGCAAGACGCTGGGAGAGTATTTTCTGCCTGTGGTGGCGGGGTGTTTTGTGGGCAGTGTGACCAGTCTGGCCAGTATTCTGTTCCTGTGCCGGCTGTTTGGCCTGGATGAGAGCCTGACGGCCTCCATCCTGCCCAAAAGCTGTACCACCGCTATCGCGATGGGCATTGCCGAGAGCCGCGGCGGTGTGGCAGGCATCGCCGCCGGCGGCGTGATGATCGCCGGGTTGACCGGAGCGGTGTTTTCCCCCTTTTTTGCCAAGCTGTTCAAGATCAAGGACCCCGTGGCCGAGGGGCTGGCCATTGGTGCGTGCAGCCATGCTCTGGGTACCACCAAGGCCATGGAGATCGGCCAGCTGCAGGGAGCCATGAGCAGCATTTCCCTTTGCCTGTGCGGTATCATCTCCTCCATCCTGTGCCTGTTTCTGTAAAAAAGAGCGACCGCCCGGGGGCCAGCCCGCCCTTATGCGGGCAGGGCGGACGCCATAATGAATGGAGATTATTCTGTATGTCCAAACGCTATGAAATGGATATGACCACCGGGCCTCTGCTGGGCAAGATGATCCGCTTTGCGCTGCCGGTGGTGGCATCCAACGTGCTGCAGCTGCTGTACAACGCCGCCGATTCCATCATCGTGGGCAGGTTTGATACAGACGGCAAGCTGGCTCTGGCGGCGGTGGGCTCCACCGCGTCCATTATCCATCTCGTCACCAATCTGTTCATCGGTTTCT
>JAZNMM010000040.1:0-12775 GCA_045579605.1 Lawsonibacter sp. | reverse complement strand
TTAAAAAAAAGCCCCCCCCCCCGGCAACACCCGGGGGGGGTCCGTCTGTTTGTTATTTGTCCAGCTGTTCGGCCAGCTGCTCGATCTGCTCGTTGAACACGCCCTCCACCAGACCGCTGTCGCAGGCCAGCGCCATGGCGGGGTCCATGGGCAGGCGGGCCAGAACGGGCACGCCCAGCGCCTGGGCAGTCTCGTCCAGATGGCTCTTGCCAAATATCTCATGCTGCTTGCCGCAGTCGGGACACTGGAAGTAGCTGTAGTTCTCCACCAGACCCAGCACGGGCACATTCATCATCTTGGCCATGTTCACCGCCTTGGCCACGATCATGCTCACCAGCTCCTGAGGAGCGGTGACCACGATGATCCCGTCCACAGGCAGGGACTGGAACACAGTCAGGGGCACGTCACCCGTTCCGGGAGGCATGTCCACAAACAGATAATCCACATCTCCCCACACCGTCTCGCTCCAGAACTGGGTGACCACGCCGGCGATGACCGGACCGCGCCAGATCACAGGATCGGTCTCGTTCTCAGTGAGCAGGTTGATGGACACCACCTGAATGCCCGTCTCGCTCTGAGCGGGGGTGATGCCGTCCTCCGTCCCATCCAGCCGCTGACGCAAGCCGAAGGCCTTGGGAATGGAGGGGCCGGTGATATCCGCGTCCAGCACGCCCACGCTCTTGCCACGGCGGTTCATGGCCACGGCCAGCGAGGCGGTCACGGTACTCTTGCCCACGCCACCCTTGCCGCTGACCACGGCGATGACCTTTTTCACATTGGACTTGGGGTTGGCGGGTGCTCTGAGATCCTGAGGGGCGGTGCGCTCCCCGCAGCTGGCGCTGCAGGTGGAGCAATCGTGGGTACAATTTTCTGCCATGATGATGATTCTCCTTTGTTTTCCGGTTGGCCTGAGCAATATAATCCGAACCCGTTTCTGAACACGTATGCATTGGCATTGCTTCGTTGCCGTCTTTTGACGGGCACAAAGCCCATCTGCAATCCGGCGCCTTGCACTACCTGCGCATACGCGCTCAGAAATCTACGACTATGCGGGAGCGTATTTTTGTGTCAGGCAAAATTGAATGATGCAGCTGGGCTGACGCCCAGCAAAGAATGAAATAACGCCTGGCGCGAAAACCCGCCCCGCAAAGGGGGTTCGGATTATATCGCTCAGGCTACTGGACCGGTGTGTTTTCCTGATCCACCCGCTCCCGGGCGGTCTGTTCGTCAAAATAGTAGCGGAAGATGTCCGCCGCCACCGCACCCAGCTCCGAGCCGGTGCCGCCCTTTTCCGCCACCACGGCCAGGGCGATCTGGGGGTCATCGTAGGGCGCAAAGCATACCAGAACGGCGTTGGACTCCTTGGAGCCGGCGCTCACCTGGGCCGAGCCGGTCTTTGCCCCCACCTTTACATCCAGGTCGGTAAAGTATTTGGCCAGCGAGCCCTCCTGGGTCAGCGCCAGCATGCCCGCCTTGACCGCGGCCAGATTGCTCTGCCCCAGCTCCAGCTTATCCAGGGCCACCGGCTCATATTCGTACAGCACCCGGCTGTTGTCCGCCGACTTAACCTGCTTGAGCAGGTGGGTCTGATAGCGCGTGCCGCCGTTGACCAGGGTGGCCACATAGTTGGCCAACTGAATAGGGGTGAACTGGCTGCTCTCCTGTCCAATGGCTACGGACAGGGTATTGCCGGGATACCAGGTGCCACCCATGGCCTGGGTGTACTCCGGCCCGGCCATCACGCCGGCACTCTCCCCCAGCTCCAGGCCGGTTTTCTGGCCCAGACCGAACATGGCCGCATATTTCTGCAGCCGCTCGATGCCCAGCTGGCGGCCCACATCGTAGAAATAGATGTTGCAGGAGTTCTTGATGGCGTCGGCCACCGTCTGGGGTCCATGGGTTCCGCCGGTGCTGTTGTAGATCCAGCAGCGCGGACCGTTATCACTGTAATACCGATACACGCCCGTGTCAAGTATCTGGGTGCGGGGGGTGACGATCCCCTCCTCCAGTCCGGCGATGCCGGTGACCATCTTGAAGGTGGAGCCGGGGGCATAGGTGCCCAGCAGCGCCCGGTTATACAGAGGCTTGAGGGGATTTTGCGCGTTTTCGTTGTAATCCGCGGAATACGTAGCCAGCTGATAGGTGGGGTAAGAGGCGCTGGCCAGCACCCCACCGCTGTTCACGTCGATGACCACCGCTGCGGCGCCCTGGGTGCTTTTGCTGGGCAGGGCGGGGATGCGCTTGGCCAGCGTGTCCTCCACCACCTGCTGCAGTCCGATGTCCAGCGTCAGCGACACGTTGTTGCCTGCCACGGGCTGCTTGACCCAACTCTGGCTGACCACCTTGCCGGCCGAGTTGAGCTCCACTCCGCGCACGCCGGACACGCCCCGCAGCCACGACTCAAAGACCTTTTCCACGCCTTCCTTGCCCACGCTGTCGTCCATCTCGTAGTCGGGCACTTCGTCCCCGTCCACGTCCACACTCTTGTAGCGGGCCCAGTCGTCCTCGTCCATCAGGGCCACCCGACCCAGCAGATGGGCAGCATAGTCCGTGTTATACTGGCGCACGGACACCGGACGGATGTTCACTCCGGCCAGCCCCTGCTCCTTTACCCGGGAAATGACGTCCACGTCCACATCTTTTGCAAAGGTGTAGGCCGTGCGATAGATGTCCCGGGAGCGCAGGTACAGCTCGTAAAGCACGCCGGCCACCCGCCGGGCCCGCTCCATATCCCCGGTATCCAGCTTGAAGGTGTCGCACATGCGCTCCAGCAGCTCCCGCCCGGTGGGCAGCTGGACCGGCTGCCCGGACTGACGGACAATCCACTTGCGGTCCAGGGCCAGCCGGTAGAGCCGGGTGTTGTTCCACACCGTTTTTCCGTCGCTGCCGGTGGACATGTAGGTAAATACGTCCTGAACGGTAAAATCAAAGGGCTCGGTGGTGGCAATGGGCAGGGAATCTGTCCACTCCACTCCACATTCTATACAGATGTCGATCAGTCGGGCAAGGATGTCGTTGCGCGACTGGGCATCCCCCATGCGCCCGGTGTCCAGGGTGATCTGATAGCTGATGCGGTTGCTCACCAGCAGGCGGCCGTCGGCATCGGTGATGTTGCCGCGGCTGGCCTCCACCGTCTCCATATTGGCGATCTTCTGGTAGGACTGCCGGGCATAGTCCGCGCCGTTTACGATCTGGGTGTTGTAAAGGCCCACGCCCAAGGCCAACACCAGGGCCAGCACCAGGGCCACCAGGCCGTTGGTGCGGCTATGAAATTGTTTGGAGTCCACCACATCACCTCCCCATCGTGCCGGTTCCACCCGTCAGGCCAGCCGGTCGCCTCCCACCCGGTCATACACCCGGGCGAAGATCCAGTACACCACCGGCGACCAGCACACCGACAGGGCCAGCTGCGCGGCCGCCACCGGCAGCAGAGCGCCGGGCTGGGCCCGGAGGAAAAACAGCTCCACCAGAACGTGGAACGCTTCCACCAGCCCTACAATGACCGCTGAACACAGCACACAGCCCAGCAAGCCCTGGGCCAGAGCGTACTGGGACAGAGCTCCGCCCAGCATTCCCAAGAGAGCGAGCAGAATCACCCGGCTGCCGTGGCTGCCGGCATAGGCTCCCGCCCACAGCAGCCCCGCGCCGAAGCCAAACCCCGCGCCGCCGCTGACTCCCTCCAACACGCTCACCGCCGCCACCGCTACGGGCAGCAGCACGGGGGTCACCCCCCATACCGGCCAGCGGCTGAGCAGATAGGCATCCAGCCACCACACCGGCAGCAGCGCCAGGGCGTAGCGGAACCATTTATAAAGCCAGTCCTGCGTGGTCACAGGCGCACCTCCCGCTCTTACTCCACAATGTCGAATTCCTTGATGACAAACACTTCAATCAACTTTTCCAGCTGCACATCGGGCCGGACCAGGGCGTAGCTGGCCATGCCCGAGTCGTCGGCGGCCACCTGTTCCACCCGGCCCACCACAAGGCCGGAGGGGTACACCTCGCCCCGGCCGGAGGTGAGCACCTCGTCCCCAGCCATGAGTCCGGAGTCCAACGGCAGGTAGGACAGCCGCAAAAGCCCCTGCTGCATCAGCGAAAGGTCGCCCTCCAGAATGCCGGCGGCGTTGGCTCGCAGCACCAGTCCCCCCATTTCGATGTTGGGGCTGAGCACCGTGTCCACGGTGCACCAGTTGGGTCCCACCTGGGAGACCACACCCACCAGCACACCGGTCTCGGTGATCACGCAGTCGTCCACCGAGATCCCGGCCGAGCTGCCCCGGGACAGCGTAAAGGTGGAGTCCCATCCCTGGGTGCCCCGGGCGGTGACCCGGGCGGCCTCAAAGACAAAATCTCTGCGCTTTTGCTGCAGGCCCAGCAGCTGGCGCAGCTGGGCGTTTTCCCGGTTGGCCTCCTCGCCCTGACGCACCTTGTCCTCCAGTTCGGCCACCTGCCGGCGCAGCTCGGAGCGCTCCTGCTCCGACACCTGATAGTTGAACACGTATTCATACACCCCGTCCACCCAGGTGACCACGGCGTTGACGCCGTTTCGCACCGGGGTGGCTACGGTGTTGATGACCGCGCTGATGGGGTCGGTGCCAAATACCATGCCGCAGATGCCCACCACCAAGGAGGCTACAATGGCCAGCACCAGCAGCAGCACGCCGTGATCCCGCAGAAATCGTTTCACACCATCACTCCTCGCGCTCCGCCAACGGCTCCACGCCGAACTGACGCAGCATTTCAGCCAGCCGGTATACCGGCAGGCCAACCACGTTGTAATAATCTCCCCGGATGCCCTCTACCAGCACGCAGCCCCGACCCTGAATGCCGTAACTGCCCGCCTTGTCCATGGGCTCACGGGTGTCCACATAGGCCCGGATCTGCGCCGGAGTCAGCCGGGCAAAGACCACCTCGGTGACCTCATGACCCACCAGCTCCCGGTCGCCCTGTCGGACGGTGACCCCCGTATACACCCGGTGGCTACGCCCGGACAGCAGGGCGAGCATCTGCTCCGCCTCCTCCCGGCTGCGGGGCTTGCCCAGCACCCGGCTGTCCACCGCCACCACCGTGTCTGCGGCAATGACCAGCGCCTCCGGCGCCCGGGCGGCCACCTCCCGGGCCTTTTGGGCGGACAGCTGCTCCACCAGCTGGGCCGGGGTCAGTCCGGGGTCGGCCTGCTCCTCCCCCTGTGCCGGACAGACCTCAAAGTCCACCAGCCCCATGCGCTCCAGCAGCTCCCGCCGCCGGGGGGACTGGGAGGCAAGAATGATCTTCATGACCTCACGCTCCCGCTTCAGTCTTCCACTGTGGCGTCTTTCGGACCGGCAGACAGGGTGCCCATGACCCGCACGCTGTGCCCCCAGAGGGCCTCGCCCCCCAGCCACACGGCCACGCTGCCGCCGCCGGCCACCTGAATGACCTCCGGCTCCAGCTGTTGGGCAAGCTCCGTCTCGGTCAGGGGAACGAAGTCCTCATCCTCGGTGGTCAGGGCATTGACCTGCTCCAGCACCCGCCCGGCGGCAAAGGTACGAAGCCGCTCGTCCCAGCCCTGGGCGTCAGCCAGCAGCGCCCCGGCGGTGTCCAGCACGCCCTGCTCCTCCTGCCCCCGGTCAAAGACCAGCAGCACCGGCCGGTCCAGCCACTTCACCTCGGTCTGGAACTGGTCCACACCTCGGTTGAGGGTGAACACACCCAGCCCGCCGCCGTCCAGGGTGACGGGCCTGACCTGCTCGTCCAGAATGGCCTTCAGCTCCGGGTCAAAGCCCGGCTCTGGCATGCCCACCAGCTGGAAGGCGTCCTCCTCCACAGCCGGGCGCACCTTGGCCTTGATGATAAAGTTGCGGGGCAGGCACTGCCCCAGATAGGCCAGCAGCCGGTCATCGGCCAGAATCTCCAGCGTGGCCGGCTCACGGTGCACCACGCTGTCAAAGTTGTCCATCCATGCTGTCAGCGGCATACGCACCGTCCACAGGTCGTCCTCCCCCTCCCGGGTGTTGGACATGCCCTGAGGTCCGGTCACCGCCACAAGGGTCAGTTCCTGGGCGTCAAAGCGCCGGGCAAAGGCCTGCACCTGCTCCTCCTGGGGAGACAGGGTACGTTCACTGTCTTTCTTTTTTCCAAACAGCCACATGGTTCTCGCTCCTTGTGTGTTTACTTTCCCGTAGACCCAAAGCCGCCGGCGCCCCGGTGGGTGTCGTCCAGCTGGTCCACCAGCTCCAGCTCCGGCCGGAGGACGGGGGCGATCATCAGCTGGGCGATGCGGTCGGCGGGCTGCACGGTGTAGTCCGTGTCCCCGGAATTCTGCAGCCCCACCATGATCTCCCCCCGGTAGTCACTGTCGATCACGCCCACGCAGTTGGCGGGCGCAACGCCGTGCTTGATGCCCAGGCCGCTGCGGGCATAGACCAGCGCCACATAGTCCGCCGAGGGCAGCGCGATGGCAAGCCCCGTGGGAATGACCGCCCGGCCCCGGGCGGGGATGACCACCGGCGCGTCCACACAGGCGTGCAGGTCCATGGCCGCCGCCCCGGCGGTGGCATAGAAGGGATAAGGAATGTCCGTTCCGATTTTTGGGGAAAGGGCCTTGATTTTCAGCTTCATCGCGCACTCAGCCGCCTTTCTTCATTGTGTCATATCCGCCCTGCGAAGAGGGGCGAAGGATGTTGTTCTCATTCCACCGCCCGGTAATAAAGTCCCCGGGTAATGCCTTCCGGCGCAACCGCAGGCGGGTCGAGATAGTCCCGGAGGATGCTGGCGCACTGCGCCGGGCGCTCGGTGGTAAAATACAGCCGCGCCGCCCACAGGCCCAGACCGGACCAGTCCGCCTGCTTATCCGCCAGATACAGGGTGCGGGCGTTGAGGATCTCGTTGCGGCAGCCGTAGGCCTTGACCACGGGGAAGCGCTCCCCTTTGCGGTCGGTGAGCAGACTGGGCTGGTGGCAGGTGTGTTTGCCGGTGTGGTTATGTACGATGCAGTTTTCCGTTATCATCAGGGGCAATCGGCCGTAGGCCATCAGCTCCACATCCATGTCCTTGGCAAGGTCCCGGATCTGGGCCAGCCGCAGCTCAAAGGAGGCCGTGGCGGACACGAAGCCCAGCGCACTCATCTGCTCCAGCGTCAGGCTGTTGAACACCCCCAGCCCAAAGTCGCCCCGCAGGGCAAAGCCCAGCTCTTTGGCCAACCGGATGGCGCCGGGGGTGGCCACCAGCGCGTCGGTCACGCCCAGCCCCTTCAACCGTTCCAGATCACTCACCACCTGCTCCCGCTCCCGGTCCCAGAAGATCCGGGGCAGGGTGGCGGCCACAGGCACCCCCGCGCCCAGCGCCAGCTCCACTTTGTCCGGTCGGGCCGCCCCTTCCTCTGCCGGAACATACAGCATAGCAGGCCGGCAGTCCAGCAGCTCCGGGGTGATCTGCTCTGCGCTGCGCACCGCCACGGTCAGTGCCGGGGCCCGTGTCCGGTCTTCCCGCCGGAGAGCGGGAACAAACGGGTTTGTCCGGCGTTCGGGCAGGGCGGTGCGGCGCTGGGTCAGCGCGTCCAGCAGCTCTCTTCGCATGGCGTTGAGGGCCGACAGGGGCAGGGCCAGCCCCTGCTCCACCTGAACGTCCACCTGCGCGCACACAAAAGCGGTGCCGCCGGTGCGCTCCAACTGGGCGGACACTTTCTCTTCCGTCAGGGGGACGCTGCGGGCCGGCTCGGGAACCGGCCCCTGTACCTCCACCCGGTTTCCCGCCTCGTCCCATGCCCGGGCCAGGGCGGGCTGCCCGGCGCTGATCTGCGCGCTCATGTAAACCGGGACCGTGCCCGGCTGGTTGCCCTCATAGGAGGCACGGGCCTGGGCAAACAGCTCCTTTGGCTCGGCCTCCTCCCGCCGGATCCCAAACATATCCGGCCCTTTTTTGTCCAGAAAATATCCGTCGGTGAAGCCGTCCCGGGAAAAGGCCTGCCGCAGCATCTCCAGCTCCCGGGCGGTGGGCTCCCGCCCCTCCCGGATGGCCCGGGAGTACACCCCGGTGACGATGGACACGTATTCCGGCCGCTTCATGCGACCCTCCAGCTTGACGCAGGCCACCCCCATCTCGTCCAGCTGCTTCAGGTGGCCGGCAAGAGACATGTCCTTCAGGGACAGGGGATAGCTGTCCGCCTTGCCGTTCCAGCCGTACATCATGCGGCAGGGCTGGGCGCACAGGCCCCGGTTGCCGCTGCGGCCGCCGATGACGCTGGAGAAAAAGCACTGGCCGGAGTAGCACATACACAGCGCCCCGTGGACAAACACCTCCACCTCAATGGGAGAGTGGGTGCAGATGTGCTCGATTTGGGAGCGGTCCAGCTCCCGGGCCAGCACCACCCGGCTCATACCCAGGTCGGCGGCCAGCTTGGCTCCGTCCAGGGTGTGCACGCTCATCTGGGTGGAGGCGTGCACGCTCAGGTCGGGCACCGTCTGCTTGAGCATCCGCAGCACGCCCAGGTCCTGCACCAGCACCGCGTCAATGCCCATGGCGCTGGCCTGCGCCGCGCACTGGGCGGCGGCGGGCAGCTCCCGGTCGGTGAGCAGGGTGTTCATGGTCAGGTAGACCTTGACCCCGTGCAGGTGACAAAAGGCCACCGCCCGCTCCACCTCTTCCCGGGTGAAGTTTTTCGCGTTGCGCCGGGCGTTGAAGTCGCCAAAGCCCAGATACACCGCGTCGGCGCCGCCGTATACGGCGGCAGTGAGCGCCTGCATCGAGCCGGCAGGGGCAAGCAGTTCCAGCATGACAGCCTCCTTGTGAAAAAACATCGCGCGTTTCGCTCCGGGCCGCCCGGAGCCGCATCAGTTTATTATATCACAATTTGCACTATAGAAAAATAACAATCCATAAATTTTGCAAATTTCGCGATATTTTGTCAATGCGTCTGATTTTGTGTTTACGAGCGGAGAATTTTAGAGTATTATAAGAATTGCGGAATTTTTACTCGGAAAGGAGGCGGCATCGTGCAGCCCATTGATTTGCTCCCCAACAGCATCCTATCCCTGAGCGGCGAGGCCGCCGACCGTCTGCTGGAGCTTAACGACCCGGACGCGGCCCTGCTGTACCTGCACCTGCTGCGCCGTGGCAGCGCCCAGGGTCTGGACTGGCCCGTGGCCCGGCTGCACGCCGCCCGGGACCGGCTGGTGGCCCGCAAGCTGCTGGCTGGCGCTCAGGCCGCTCAGCTCACCGCCGCCCAGCCCGAGCCGGCTCAGGAGCAGCCCCCGGAGTATACCGCCGCCGACATCACCCAGGCCCTGGCGGGCGCGTCCCCCTTCTCCGCCCTTGCCGATGAGGTGGAGCGGCGGCTGGGCAGGCGGCTGTCCACCCCCGACCTGAAAACGCTGTTTTTCATATACGACCACCTGGCCCTGCCGCCGGAGGTCATTTTGCTGGTGCTCACCTGGTGCATTCAGGAGCAGGAGCGCAAATACGGTCCGGGCCGGCGCCCCTTCCTGTCCGTCATCCGGCGGGAGGCCGCCGCGTGGGCCAGAAGCGGCGTGGACACCGTCCAGCGGGCCAACGCCTACCTGACCAAGCTGCAGACCGACCGGGCCCGGGAACGGGAGGTCGCCCGCCTGCTGGACCTGCCCGAGCGGGAGCTGGTGGACCGGGAACGCAAGTACATCACCGGCTGGCTGGAGCAGGGCTTCTCCCACGATGCCCTGCGCCTTGCCTATGAGAAGACCGTGATGGGCACCGCCTCCAAGACCATGGACTGGCGGTATATGAACGGCATCCTCCGCCGCTGGCACGAAAAGGGCCTGCACACCGCCGCCCAGATCCAGGCCGGCGAGACCCAGCCCCGCCAGACTGCCCCCACCGCCGCCGACCCGGCCAGACGGGCCCGGGAGGACGCGGCACGCACCCGCCGTCTGCTGGAGCAGATGAAACAGGAACAGGGAGGCTGATTGCCATGTCATACGATCCCAACGTGCTCCGGCAGGCCACCGCCCGGCTGGCCCAGCAGCGCAGCCAGCGCACCGCCGACGCCGAGCAGCGCCGCCAGCGCGCCTACGCCAAGCAGCCCCGGCTGGCCCAGATCGACCGGGAACTGCGGGCCACGGTGGCCGCCGCCGCCACCGCTGCCCTGCGTCAGGGGGTGGACCCCGCCCCGGCGCTGGCCGCACTGAAAGAGAAAAATCTGGACCTGCAGGACGAGCGCAACGTGCTTCTGGGCGCCATGGGCCTTGTGCCCAGCGATCTGGAGGACTCCCCCGCCTGCGTGAACTGCTCGGACACGGGCTGGCAGGGCGCCACTATGTGCCCATGTCTACACGAACTGTGCAAGCAGGAGCAGATCCGCGCCCTGTCCAGCATGCTGGACCTGGGCGGTCAGTCCTTCGATTCCTTCCGTATGGAGTACTATTCCGACCTTCCCGACCCCGCCACGGGCATGTCCCCCCGGGAGAATATGGAGGATTTGGTCTTCCCCGTGTGCCTGAACTACGCCCGCCTGTTTGGCAAAAACTCCGCCCGGAACCTGTTTTTGTACGGTGCGCCCGGTCTGGGCAAGACCTTCCTGTCCGCCTGCATCGCCCGGGTGGTGTCCGAGCAGGGCTTCTCCGTGGTGTACGACACGGCGGGCAACATCTTCTCCCGCTTCGAGGCCCAGAAATTCAACCGGGACCCCGATGCCCGGGATGAGACCCGGCGCTACCTCAACTGCGACCTGCTCATTATGGACGATCTGGGCTGTGAACTGACCACCCAATTCACCCAGAGCGCCCTGTACGAGCTGATCAACACCCGGCTGATCTCCAACCGGCACACCGTCATCTCCTCCAACCTGACCATGGATGACGTAGCCCGGCGCTATTCTCCCCAGATCGCCTCCCGGCTGGAGGGAGAATACCACGCCCTGCACTTCTTCGGCTCGGACATCCGCCTGCGGAACAAAAGTATGTATTAAACCGGAACGCCGCCCGGTAGGGCGGCGTTCCTTCTCTCTTCCGGAGTTGACATCGCCGCTTTCAGCCGTTAAAATATAACTCTGCCAATCCGTTTATATGCCCCTGTACCTCACCAGGATAGAGGGCCCGCCTCCTAAGCGGGATGCAGTGCGTTCGAGTCGCGCCAGGGGTGCCACTTCCCACAAAAGCCGCCCGTTGGGCGGCTTTTTCCTTTCTGCCACCCCACAAAAGCAGTTGCATATTGTTCAACCCTTTAGTATACTGTAGTTAATTGCACGGGCCTGCGCCCGGCAAAAAGAGAAATCCCCAATCAACGAGGAGGAATACCATGAAAATTCTGAAAAGTCTTCCCGCCAAGCTGCTCATCGGCCTGCTTCTGGGCATGGTCGTGGGTCTGTTTGCGCCCGCCGGGCTGATGACGGTCATCGTCACCGCCAAGTACATCATGGGCCAGGTCATCACCTTCTGCGTGCCTCTGATCATCATTGGCTTCATCGCCCCCTCCATCACCAAGCTGGGCGCCAGCGCCAGCCGGATGCTTACCGTGGCCCTTGTGCTGGCCTATGTGTCCTCCATTCTGGCCGCCTTCCTGTCCATGGGCGCGGGCTACGCCATTATCCCCGGCCTGAACATCGCCAGCAACGTGGACGGACTGAAGGACCTGCCCCCCGTAGCCTTCCAGCTGGACATTCCCCAGATCATGCCCGTAATGAGTGCGCTGGTCTTCTCCGTTCTGATCGGTCTGGCCGCCGTGTGGACCAAAGCGAGCACCATCATCAACGTGCTGGCCGAGTTCCAGAAGATCGTGCTGCAGATCGTGTCCAAGATCGTCATTCCCGTGCTGCCCTTCTTCATCGGCTGCACCTTTGCCGGCCTTGCCTATGACGGCACCATCACCGGCCAGCTGCCCGTGTTCCTCATCGTCATTCTCATCGTCATGGTGGGCCACTACATCTGGATGGGCGTGCTCTACAGCGTGGCCGGCATCTACACCGGCACCAACCCCATCGAGGTGGTCAAGCACTACGGCCCCGCCTACATCACCGCCGTAGGCACCATGAGCTCCGCCGCCACCCTGTCTGTAGCCCTGACCTGTGCCCACAAGTCCAAGGTTTTGCGCCGGGACATGGTGGACTTCGGTATTCCCCTGTTTGCCAACATCCACCTGTGCGGCAGCGTGCTGACTGAGGTGTTCTTCGTGATGGTGGTGTCCAAGATCCTGTACGGTCAGCTGCCCTCCATCGGCTCCATGATCCTGTTCTGCCTGCTGCTGGGCGTGTTCGCCATCGGCGCTCCCGGCGTGCCCGGCGGCACCGTGATGGCCTCTCTGGGCCTGATCATGTCTGTGCTGGGCTTCGACCAGGCGGGCACCGGCCTGATGCTCACCATCTTCGCCCTGCAGGACTCCTTCGGCACCGCCTGCAACGTCACCGGCGACGGCGCGCTGACCCTGATGCTCACCGGCTATGCCAACAAGCACAACATCAAGGAAGAAGCCATCGAAGCCGTGGAGCTGTAATGCTTCCCTTTAGCGCCAACAGCGGCGCAGCCTTGGGCTGCGCCGCCGTTTTTATTTGACCACCCACCAGTCGTCCGGCTTTGTGTCCGAGCGGTCCAGTTGACGCAGATAGTTGTATACGATCATGCGGATATAGCTGGGGACCGTGCGGTATGTATCGTCGGCCAATTCTTTTATTTTGTCGTAACATTCTTCCGGCAGACCGAGGGAAACGGTTTTCTTCGGGCCTTTGAACATATGGATCACCTCAAATCAAACCATACCACAGAAACTGGCAACCACCGCCGTTTCACAACAAATTGTTGTGAAGGTTTTTTGTTCCGCCCCCGGGCGGACG
>JAZNMM010000039.1:0-10671 GCA_045579605.1 Lawsonibacter sp. | reverse complement strand
CAGGCTGTTTCGATAACGGTGAGCTGGCGGTCCAGGTCATAGTCCTCCTCGTTGACCAGAAAGGTAAAGTTCAGATTGCCCATGTCGTGGAACACCGCCCCGCCCCCGGACAGGCGGCGGGCCAGATGCCCACCCTCCCCCCCCAGCAGGGATACACGGCACTCCTTCCACGCATTCTGGTTCCGGCCGATGACCACTGTATTTTCATTTTGCCACAGGTAGAGGATGCACGTCCCCTCCTCCACCCGCTCCAGCAGGTGCTCCTCTATGGCAAGGTTGCGGTAGGGGTCGGTATGTTCCGAGCGGAACAGCAACAGTTTTTCCACCATATCAGCCAAGCTCCAAGGTCTGCCCGGGGGCAAGGGTGACATTCTCTCCCGCCGCCCGCAGGTACAGGGTGACCGCCGTGGGATTGTGCAGCATGGAACCATCCGTGGTGATGCGCAGCTGACGGGTGGCGCTCACATAGTCACAAATATCAATGTTGGTGGCGTACCAGATGTCCTCCCGACCGCCCATGGTCTGGCAAAACTTCTCCAGCACGTCCCAGTTGTCCGCGTTGTCAAACTCGTAGCTGTGTCCCCACAGGTAGAACAGCTGCATCTGATACGACCGGTTGGAGTCCAGAAAACGCTGGCACATAGACTCCAGATTAGGGTCTGCATGGTGGCAGGTAGGCCTCCACCGCAGCCAATCCTGGGGCAGGGCAAAAAGCCGGGTGCTTTCCACGTCCCGCCCGTAGGCCAGTCCACACAGGCGGGCACTGTCTACCATGCGCTCGTCGGGCCTGCCATAGGGATAGGCCATGCCCCGCACGAAGGTGCCCAGCAGCTTTTCCAGCTCCTCCCGGTCATGCAGGAACTCCCAGACCTCCCTTCCCTCGGCCAGCTGGCCGGGGAAAGCGTGGGTAACGGTATGGGCGGCAACCTCATGACCGGAGGGCAGATAGAGCTCCTTGACCTGTTGGGCATCCAGATACCGCTCCGTTCCGTCCTCACGCTTGGCCCTGGGCAGCATACCGTTCAGCCGCCCGCTGTTGATGTTGAAGGTGCCCTTGATGCCATGGCGGTCCAACAGCTCCACCATGCGGATGTCGCTGGTCACGCCGTCGTCATAGCTCAGGGTCAGCGCCTTGCTGCAAAACCCCGGATAGCGCAGTTCAAATCGGGTCATACGTACCCCTCCTCGTTGTGAACAGAAAGGGCTTGTCCCGGAAGAGACAAGCCCTTTTTCGTTTTGGTCGGAGCGCAGCTCAGCGCTTCTTCCACTCGTCGTACTGCTCCATGTAAGCCTTCTCGGCGTCGGAGAACTTGCGCAGGGTGTTGACCACCTTGCCGTCGTTGTACTTACGGTCGTTGACATCCTCGGTGGTGCCCATGATGGTGATGTTGGCCTGACGGCGACGGGCGCGGACATGGTCCCAGTCGATGAAGTAGATGTGGGCGAACTCGCCGCCATCCAGCTTGCCGTCCTTGATGGTCATGGTCTCGCTGCGGCCGAAGAAGACGGAACGCAGGTGGCCGTCGGTATTCATGGAAGTGAAGTTGCCGGGCTCGTCAACGTAGCGGCCGAACTGAGCGTGGACAGGGCCGGGATGACGGTAGTCGCCCTCGTTGGTGTAGTCGGGGATCATCTTGCGCATGATGTCCAGCAGGTCGTGCTGCAGGAACTCCAGATCGAAGGAGTCAAAGTCGTGAGAGCACTCCTGCACCATGACGGAGCAGGTGGTGTGGTGGGAGACGATGGCGCAGGTGCCGTTCTTCACGCCGGACTCAGCCACCACGTTCATCACGTCGGTGGAAATGTCGTGGAAGGTGGGGACCCAGCCGCGGGACTGCAGTTCGATTTCCTTCTGAAATACCTTGAATTCCATTTTCAAATACCTCCAGTATTTTTATGTATTCTTTTTCAGCGGTTTCCCGCTTGTTTGACAATTAAGCGTGTCTTTCGTCCCAGGCCTTGCGCACGGCGGCGATCATCTCGTCCACCATGGCGGCGCGGTCGGCAGCCTTGGCTACACCGGAAGAAGAACCTGTGGCGTCGGCGCCGGCAATGATGGTGTTGTACACGTCCTCGCCGTTGGCGATGCCGGCGGCAGTGAGCACCAGAATGTTCTCGTTGACGTTCTTCACCGCATCGGTGGCAGCCTTCACGTACTCGGGACCCACGCTCACACCGGTGCCGATGAGCTCAGAGGGCTCGGCCACGATGATGTCGGGGTTCAGGGTGGCGATCTTGCTGGCATCGGCCATGGAGTCGGCACACACGATGGTGGTCAGGCCCACCTCCTCGGCGCGCTTGATGGTCTGCCCCAGCACCTCAAAGGTAACGGGCTTCTCCACATGGTTGAGCATGACGCCCTCCGCGCCGGCGGCCACCAGAGACTCAGGCAGAATGTCGGCCAAACCGCGGCCGGGGTAGATGGGGTCCATGTGGGGCGCGAAAACATGGATGCGCTTGGTGGCGGCCTTCACCCGGGCGATCTCCACCACAGGAGTGGTGAAAATAATATCCACGTCATACTTTTCCGACGCGGCGTCGGCGGCAATAGCCAGATCGATCACATCCTGACCATACAGGTAGGACTTGGGTCCGATCTCAAAAAACGGGGCTTTAATGGAACACTTTTTCACGGGGTGTCCCTCCTTTCTTTCGCAAATATTATAGGCTTCCCCGCCCCAATAGTCAATTGCATTTTCGGTTCGAGCGGGAAATTTTTCGTATTCTGGCGGGTTTTTCAAATTTAAGCTGTCCAAACGGGCAAACATCATGTATAATGCAGGGTGAACCGACCCGGTGTCCTGCGCCGGACAAGAAAAAACAGGAGTGATCACTATGGTAAAGAACGAAGCCCTGCAGGCCGCCCGCGCCGCCTACGACATTGAGGCCGCCTGCATCACCGAAATGAAAGAATTTTTTGACGACGCCCAGTTTGCCAAGGCTGTGGAGCTGCTCAGCGCCGCCCCCCGCATCGGCACCTGCGGCTGCGGCCATTCCGGCATCATCTGCCAGCACATGGCCCATCTCATGTGCTGCATCGAACGGCCCGCCCGCTTCATCTCCCCCGCCGAGGCTGTGCACGGTGCCACCGGCTACCTGCAGCAGGGCGACGTGATGATCTTCGCCTCCCGGGGCGGCAAGACCAAGGAGCTGCTGCCCATCGTGGACATCTGTAAGGCCAAGGGCGTGTCCATCATCTCCGTGACCGAGAATATGGAGTCCCCCCTGGCTCAGGCCGCCGACGTGGTGCTCAAGCAGCACGTGAACCGGGAGACCGACAAGTGGAACGCCCAGGGCACCACCTCCACCACCGCCCTGTGCATGATCTTCCACGCCCTGCAGGCCGCCGTCATTGAGCAGACCGGCTATCAGGCCGAGCAGTTCGCCCTAATCCATCCCGGCGGAGCGGTGGGTGAGCGGCTGAACCAGAAGCCCCTGCAGATCTGACATTCCACAAGGGAAACGGAGTCATTGACTATGTATATTGGTATTGACCTGGGCAGCACCAACATCAAGGCCGCTGCCTACGACCGGGATCTGAATCTGATCGATATGCGCAGCCGCCCCGTGGTTTATGAGCGGGAGAACGGCTTTGTGGAGTTTGATGCAGAGAAGTATTATGACGAGCTGCTCTCCCTGGTCAGCGACATCGTCACCGCCAACCACATCTCCTCCATCGCCCAGATCGCCTTCACCGGTCAGGCGGAGTCGCTGGTTGTGGTGGACAAGCAGGGCAAGGCCCTGATGAACGCCATCTCCTGGATGGACGAGCGCTCAGTGGAGGAGTGCGAAGTGCTCTCCAAGCAGTTCTCCCCCGCGCTGTGCGAGCGGATCACCGGCCAGCAGGCCGTGCTGCCCACCTGGCCGGCCACCAAGATCCTGTGGCTGAAGAATAACCGCCCCGACGTATTCCGGGCCGCCGACTGCTACCTGCTGCTCAAGGACTACATCGTCTACCGGCTCACGGGCAAGCGCACCGCCGACATGTCCATTGCCACCTTTTCCTTCTACTTCGATATTTTTGAGAAGTGCTACTGGCAGGATATGCTCCGGGCCATCGATGTGCGGGAGGATCAGCTACCTGCGCTGGTGGAGCCCTGCACCGTGGTGGGCACCCTCACCGACGAGGCTGCCAAGGCCATGGCCCTGACCCCTGACACCAAGGTGAACAACGGCACCCTGGACCACTTTGCCGGCATGATCGGCACGGGCAACACCGCTCCGGGCGGCATCACCCTGTCCACCGGCACGGTGATGGCCCTGGCCACCATGTCTGCCGAGCCCGCACCCCGGGACAGCGGCATCGCCATGCATTACGGTTTCCTGCCCGACACCCACGTGATGCTCCCCGTGGCGGAGAGCGGCGGGGTGAGTCTGGAGTGGTTCCGCCGCACCTGTATGGGTGAGATCGGCTATGATACCATGAACCAGGTGCTGGCCCAGCGGAGCGGCAATGACCTGCTGTTCCTGCCCTATCTGGTGGGCACCAACGCTCCCGAGTTCCATGCCCAGGCCAACGGCGTGTTCTGGGGCCTGCGTCAGGAGCATGACGTGTACCACATGGCCCATGCGGTCATGGAGGGCGTGGCCTTCGTGCTGCGCAAGAACACGGAAAACATCTGCCAAAAGGGCACACAGGTGACCTCCATCATCGCCACCGGCGGCGGCGCCAAGAGCCCCATCTGGTGCCAGCTGCAGGCGGACATCACCGGGCTGGACGTGCTTATTCCCAAGGAGAAGGAGGCCGCCTGTCTGGGCGCGGCCATCATCGCCGCCGTGAAGGGCGGCCGGTACGACAGCTTTGAGCAGGCCGCGGCGGACAAGGTGACCTTCGTCAAGCGCTATACCCCCGCCCCCACCCCGGAGACAGAGAAGAAATACCGCCGCTTCTGCGCATTGTACGACGCGGCGCTGACCATCAGCGAGATTCAATAACGAAACACAAAACAGCAGGGGCCGCCCACCGGGCGGCCCCTGCTGTTTTGCCTTGCCGCCTGTGAAATATAACACTTTTTTGTGCTAATGCAGCCCACTCGGCGCAAAATGTGGTGTGTTTATGAAATAAAGTGTTGACTTCCATGTTAAAAGGTGTTATATTCATGTTGTATTTTTGATATTTTAACACAGGTGATGATCATGAATCTCATTCGCCAGGAGCAGATACTGGACTATATCGAACACAAAAACGTGGTGACTATCAAGGAGTTGCAGGCCCTGTGCCCCGACGTGTCCCTGATGACCATCCACCGGGATCTTCAGGCGCTGGAAAACCGCGGCGCAGTTGTGAAAATGCGCGGCGGAGCGCGGTCGGTGCGCCACACGGGCGACCCGGGCTTTGACGTGCGTATGCAGGAGAACAACATCGCCAAGGCCACCATTGCCCGCAAAGCGCTGGAGCTGATCCAGCCCCACTCCTCCGTCTTTCTGGACGCCAGCACCACCAATTTGGTCCTGGCCCACTCCCTGCCTGACATCAACCTGAACATCTTCACCACAGGCCCCTCCATCGCCCTGGAGCTGTGCCACCTGCACAACCCCATGGTCACCCTGTGCTGCGGCGCCATCAACCGCAAAAATCTGGCCCTGTCCGGCCAGAACACCCTGGAAATGCTGGAGAAGATCAATATCGACATGGCCTTTATCGGCGTGTCGGGCTGCTCGGTGGAAGCCGGTTTGACCTGTGGCACGGAGAGCGACATGCTGGTCAAGGCCAAGGTCATTCAAAAGGCCCGCACCACCGTGGTCATGTGTGACCGGGCCAAGCTCAGCCGCCTGATGCCCTACACCTTCGCCCGGCTGGAGGATGTGGATTACCTCATTTCCGACGGTCCGCTGCCCGACCCCTTCGCTCAGGCCGCCCAAAAGGCCGGGGTCACCCTGCTTTAAGGACACTTTAACGTGTGAAAGCCCGCGTATTTTCTGTTTTCAACAGGGAATACGCGGACTTTTTCTTTCTTCTTGGGCAAAAAATGATTGACAGGTATGTTATAAAATGTTATTATTAACATGCTATAACATTAAAAGGAGGCCATATCATGGCAACTGCAGTCATTATGCCGAAGTCCGGCATCTCCGTGGAGAGCTGTATCATCGGCGAATGGAAGAAGAAGGTGGGCGATGCCGTCAAGATGGGTGATATCCTGTTCACCTACGAGACCGACAAGTCCAGCTTCGAGTGTGAGTCCACCGCCGAGGGCGAGCTGCTGGAGATTTTCTTCAACGACGGCGACGAGGTCCCCTGCCTGGAGAATGTGTGCGCCATCGGCGCCAAGGGTGAGGATTGCTCCGCCCTGCGTCCGGGCGGTGCTGCCGCTCCCGCGGCCGAGGCTGCTCCCGCTCCCGCCGCTGCTCCTGCTCCTGTTGCCGCTCCCGCTGCGCCCCCCGGCCCTGTTGCCGCTGCGGTGATCATGCCCAAGGCCGGCATCAGCGTGGAGAGCTGCATCATCGGCACCTGGCAGAAGAAGGTGGGCGATGCCATCAAGATCGGCGACATCCTGTTTACTTATGAGACCGATAAGGCCAACTTTGAGTGCGAGTCCACCGGTGAGGGCGAGCTGCTGGAGATCTTCTTCAACGACGGTGACGAGGTCCCCTGTCTGGAGAACGTGTGCGCCATCGGCAACAAGGGCGACGACACCGCCTCCCTGCGTCCCGGCGCTGCCGCCGCTGCCGTGGCTGCCGCTCCCGCTGTGACCGAGGCCGCTCCCGCCGCTGCCGTTCCTGTGGCCACCACCGCCGCAGCCGGCAAGACCGCCATCTCTCCCCGGGCCAAGAAGCTGGCCGCCACCGCCGGCGTGGACGCCGCTCTGGCTACCGCCACCGGCCCCAACGGCCGCATCATTGAGCGCGACGTGCGCCGCCTGATGGAAGAGTGCGTGCCCGCTGCTGCCGCTGCGGAAGCCGCTCCCGCTGCCGTCCCTGTGGCCGCTGCTGCTCCCGTGGCTGCTGCCGCCGCTCCCGAGGCGGAGTACGAGGACGTGAAGTTCTCCGGCATCCGCCGCGCCATCAGCAAGTCCATGAAGAACTCTCTGTCCAGCATGGCTCAGCTGACCCACAACTTCTCCTTCGACGCCTCTGCCATCATGGCCTACCGCAAGGCCCTGAAGGCCGCCGGCGACGAGTATGCGGGCATCACCCTGGGCGACATCATTCTCTACGCCGTGTCCCGCACCCTGCTCTCCTGCCCCGACCTGAACGCTCATATGCTGGATGACAACAACATCCGCATCTTCAAGCACGTGCATCTGGGCGTGGCGGTGGACACCCCCCGCGGCCTGATGGTGCCCACCATCTTCAACGCCGACCAGAAGAGCCTGCTGCAGATCTCCAAGGAGGTCAAGGAGCTGGCCGGTGCCTGCCGCACCGGTGCCATCAGCCCCGACAAGCTGTCCGGCGCTTCCTTCACCGTGTCCAACCTGGGTTCCTTCGGCGTGGAGTCCTTCACCCCCGTCATCAACCCGCCCCAGACCGGCATCATCGGCGTGTGCACCACTGTTCAGCGTCCCCGCATGGGCGCCAACGGCATGGAGCTGTACCCCGCCATGGCTCTGTCTCTCACCTATGATCACCGCGCGGTGGACGGCGCTCCCGCTTCCCGCCTGATGATGGAGCTGTGCAAGAACCTGGAAAACTTCACCACTCTGCTGGCTAAGTAAATAAAGGAGACGAGAAATATGGAACTGTTTGATCTGTTGGTCCTCGGCGGCGGCCCCGGCGGCTACCTGTGTGCCGAGCGCGCCGCTCAGGGCGGCATGAAGGTGTGCCTGTTTGAGAAGAAGGCTCTGGGCGGCACCTGCCTGAACGAGGGCTGCATCCCCACCAAGACCCTGCTCAACTCCGCCAAGATGTACCGTCACGCCACCGAGAGCGCCGCCTTCGGCGTCACCGCGGAGAACGTGAAGTTCGACCACGCCAAGGTGGTTGCCCGCAAGGGTCAGGTGGTCAAAACTCTGGTGGGCGGCGTTGGCGCCACCATGAAGGCCCATAAGGTCACCGTCATCACCGCCGACGCGGTCATCAAGGGCCGCGAGGCCGAGGGCTTCGTCATTGAGGCCAACGGCGAGCGCTATGTGGGCAAGAAGCTGGTCATCGCTGCCGGCTCCGAGACCGTGGTGCCTCCCGTGCCCGGCCTGAAGGAGGGCATCGCCTCCGGCTTTGTTACCACCAACCGCGAGGTGCTGGATCTGACCGAGCTGCCCAAGAAGCTGGTTGCCATCGGCGGCGGCGTCATTGGTCTGGAGATGGCCTACTACTTTGCCAGCGTGGGCGTTCCCGTCACCGTCATTGAAATGATGCCCAAGATCGCCGGCGCCACCGATCCCGAGATCTGCAAGATCCTGCAGAAGGCCTGCGAGAAGCACGGCATGGAGTTCAAGCTGTCCGCCAAGGTTCTGGAAGTCAAGAACGGCTCCGTGGTCTACGAGGAGAACGGCGAGAAGAAAGAGATCGCCTGCGACAAGGTGCTGCTGGCCGCCGGCCGCAAGCCCGCCACCGCCGGCATCGGTCTGGAGTCCCTGAACCTGCAGATGGACCGGGCCGCCATCGTCACCGACCGCTTCCTGTGCACCAACGTGTCCGGCGTGTACGCCGTGGGCGACTGCAACGGCAAGCTGATGCTGGCTCACACCGCCTACCGGGAGGCCGAGGTAGCCGTCAACCACATGCTGGGCAAGAAGGACGAGATGCGTTACGACGTGATCCCCTCCGTCATCTACACCGATCCCGAGGTTGCCAGCGTGGGCCTGTCCGCTGAGGCTGCCAAGGCGAAGGGTATGAACGTCAAGGAGATCAAGCTGCCCATGATCTACGCCGGCCGCTACGTGGCCGAAGTGGACAACGGCGACGGCTTCATCAAGCTGGTCATCGACACCGACCGCAACCGTCTGGTGGGCTGCTTCATGGTTGGCAGCTACGCCTCCGAGATCATTATGACCGCCACCATGATGGTGGACACCGAGCTGACCCCCGCCCGCCTGCAGAAGATGGTCTTCCCCCACCCCACCGTGGCTGAGGTCATCCGCGAGGCGCTGTTCAAGATTTGAGTTTAACAACCGAATTTAAGGAGGAAATACAAAATGCCTAAGAGTTTGTTTGTGGATCCCGTTGAAGTGCGCGCTCCCGGTAAAGTGACCTTCAATGATATCCCCGTCAACCAGTACAACAAGACCATCGCTCAGGAGCTGAAGGCCAAGAACTACACCAAGGAGGATCTGGTCCGCATTTTCCGCGACATGACCGTCCTGCGTGAGTTCGAGACTATGCTCAACCTGATCAAGACTCAGGGTTCCTACAACGGCATCGACCACACCTATCCCGGTCCCGCCCACCTGTCCATCGGCCAGGAGGCCGCCTGCGTGGGTCAGGCCTACCTGCTGGACGAGAACGACTTTGCCTTCGGTTCTCACCGCTCTCACTCCGAGATCCTGGCCAAGGCCCTGTCCACCATCAACAAGATGAGCGACGAGGATCTGATGAAGGTCATGGAGACCTTCCTGGAAGGCAAGTGCCTGCGCGCCACCCAGAAGCTGGGCGAGACCAAGGACGTAAAGGAGCTGGCTATCCGCTTCATCCTGTACGGAACCCTGTCCGAGATCTTCGCCCGTGAGACCGGCTTCCACATGGGCATGGGCGGCTCCATGCACGCCTTCTTCCTGCCCTTCGGCGTGTATCCCAACAACGCCATCGTGGGTGGCTCGGCCACCATCTCCACCGGCGCCGCTCTGTTCAAGAAGGTGAACAACAAGAAGGGCATCTGCGTGTGCAATATCGGTGATGCCTCCATGGCCCGCGGCCCCGTGTGGGAGGCCATGAACTTCGCCGCCATGGATCAGTACAAGACCCTGTGGGAGAGCCACAACGACGGCATGCCCATCCTGTACAACGTGTTCAACAACTCCTACGGCATGGGCGACCAGACCCGCGGCGAGACCATGGGCCAGGGCTGCATGTCCCGTATCGCTTCCGGTATCAGCCCCACTCAGTTCCACGCCGAGACCGTGGACGGCTTCAATCCCCTGGCTGTCATCGACGCCATGAAGCGCAAGCTGGAGCTGCTGCGCAACGGCCAGGGCCCCGTGCTGATGGAGACCCTGACCTACCGCTTCTCCGGCCACTCCGTCTCCGACCAGAACGCCTACCGCACCAAGGAAGAGATGGACGCCTGGAAGGAATTCGATCCTCTGACCACCTATCCCGCCCAGCTGATCGAGGCCGGCGTGCTCACTCAGGCCGACGTGGATGCCATCCTGGCCGAGACCTCTGAGCGTATGACCATGATCTGCAAGGCCGCCGCCGATCCCGAGATCAGCCCCTACTGCGACTTCAAGAAGGACCCCGCCGTTGTGGAGCGCCTGATGTTCTCCAACCAGAAGGTGGATAAGTTCGACGACCGTGAGCCCGAAGTGACCGTTCCCAAGGAGGAGGCCGAGGGCTACAAGAAGATCAAGAGCAAGAGCCGCAACCCCATCGGCCCCGATGGCAAGCCCGTGTCCAAGATGAAGCTGTTCAACCTGCGTGACGCCATGTCCGAGGTCATCTGGGACCGCTTCTACGAGGATCCCACCCTGATCGCTTACGGCGAGGACTGCCGTGACTGGGGCGGCGCTTTCGCCGTGTACCGCGGCATGATGGACGCTCTGCCCCACTGCCGTCTGTTCAACTCCCCCCTGGCCG
>JAZNMM010000038.1:0-13122 GCA_045579605.1 Lawsonibacter sp. | reverse complement strand
TACAGGTTGTTGAAGCGCTGGGCGATGTCGCGCGTGAGCTCAACGTGCTGCTTCTGGTCGTCGCCGACGGGGACGTAGTCCGGTTGGTAGAGGAGGATGTCCGCCGCCATGAGGGACGGGTAGGTGAACAGGCCGCCGTTGATGTTGTCGGTGTGCCTGGCGCTCTTGTCCTTGAACTGGGTCATGCGGCTGAGCTCACCGAACATCGTGTAGCAGTTGAGGATCCAACCGAGCTCCGCGTGCTCGTGCACATGGCTCTGCAGGAAGAGGGTGTTCTTCTCCGGGTCGAGGCCGCAGGCGATGTACAGTGCCAACTGCTCCAGGGTGCGCCGGCGCAGGTCGGCGGGATTCTGGCGCACGGTGATGGTGTGCATATCCGCCATGAAATAATAGTTATCAAATTCCTCCGTGCGGTCCACCCAGTTCTTGATGGCGCCCAGATAGTTGCCCAGATGCAGGTCGCCGCTGGGCTGGATGCCGGAGAGCATTACTTTCTTTTCGTCCATGGTGATGGCTCCTTTGCTTTCGGTGTGCTGAGCACACAAGGTATCAAGATATTTTACCACGCAACTGCTGCAAAGGCAACTAAATTATGCTATAATACATCTAAAAGAGGTGAGGGCATGAACTGGTATGTGTATGTGCTGCGGTGCGGGGACGCAAGTCTCTACACGGGCATCACAGACGATGTGGAAAAGCGTCTTGCCGCCCACCGGGCGGGCAAGGGGGCAAAGTATACCCGGGGGCGTGGTCCGCTGGAGCTTATGTATGTGGAAGAGCAGCCGGACAAGCCAGCCGCCCTGCGCCGAGAGTATGAGATCAAGCAACTGACCCGACAGGAGAAGCTGGAATTGTGCGGTATTCCGGTTGGAAAAGAAGATTGGGATGTAGTAAAATAACGATCAAAAAGCATCGAAAGAGAGGAAGAGTGAAGATGAATGGAAAAAGGATTCTGAGCGGCTTTGTGACTGTGGTGCTGGTGCTGTATGCAATTTTTGTACCGGTTCTTGCCGCCAACCACAATTGCCCTGCTGCGGCCATGACCGATGTGATGGGCGATGCCTGGTACCACGCTGCGGTGGACTGGGTGCTGTCCAACGGTGTGATGAGTGGGTTTGGTGCCGACAGCTTCGGCCCCGAAGCTACACTCACCCGGGCGCAGGTGGTACAGGTGCTCTACAATAAGGAGGGTCAGCCTGCGCTCAACGGTCAGACACACAACTTCTCCGATGTGCCTGCCGGTCAGTGGTATAACAATGCCATTACCTGGGCCAGTGCCCGGGGCATCGTCAGCGGCTACGGCGGTGGTGTGTTCAAACCCGATGACCCGGTGACGCTGGAGCAGGTGTTTGTCATCCTGTGGAACTATGTTGGCAATCCTCCTCTCACCGGAGATGCCGATGCCGTTGGTCCCCACTCTGAATGGGCGGGTAACGCCATCGGTTGGGCGCAGGCAGAAGGCTTGCTGGACAACTTGCCCTTCAAGCGGGTCATCGACCCCGCCAGCCGTGCTCAGACGGCGCAGGTGCTGATGAACCTTGCACGCAAGTAAATGAAAAGGAGCCGTTGCAGAACATTTTGTTCTGCGACGGCTCCGTTTTTATTGTGATAGGAAATCAGTTTAGCGGCAACCCGGTCCCGGACCACACCGGCTGTCCGGGCAGAAGATCATAGGACTCCTGCAGGGAGGAGACGGGAAGCTCTTCCTGACGGACGGGCTGTGGCTCAATGGTCAAGGTGTAGCCATCCAGAATAGAGGCGTCCACGCTGTCCAGGGGCAGCGCGTGGTCAATAGTAACCCGGTCACCCACGTTCACCGTGACCACGTCACGGTTCTGGCTGGCAGAGATGGCGTAGAAGACGCTACCCTCGTCCAGACGCAGGAAGTAGACCGAGCTTCCGTCCAGCACCGCGGTGCGGATCTCGGCCACCGTGCCGGTCACCCGGGTCTGAGGCAGCTCGTCGGGCTGGGTAACACCCTTGTCGGTCAGCATCTGGATATAGCTGCGCTCACAGGCGGATACGGTGGTCCCGGTGGCCACGATCTGGTACTGAGCAACATTGACCATGGCGTACATCTTCACCAGCTGTGTCTGGTCCTTGAGGGGGATGAAGTAGGTGGGCTCGCCAGCGACATTAAGCAGCAGGGGGAAGGTGGCCACGTAGCCCAGATCTTGCACTACGCCCATGGCGGACAGCTTGGCGGCTTCTTCGGTGGCACCGGGAGCCTCATAGAAGTGGGTCTGCTTGGTGCGCATATTGCACAGCAAAAAGCCCAGATTGGACTGGTCGGCATTGGCGGAGGTGACGCCGGTGTACACGTACACGTCATCGTTCATGGCGATGTAGTTGTAGCCGGAGGTGGTCACGGTCACGTCCCGCTGGCCCAGGAGGGAATTGATAAAGCCGTGGACATAGGTGCCGTGGTAGTCGTACTGCTGCATGATAAGCTCTGGCACGTACAGGGTGTCCACCCAGGTGGGTACTTCCTCCATATATTCGCTCTCGCCCGTCACCGCATCCACCAGCACCGCGCCCTTGATATCCGTGCCGCCGAACAGGCCGATGGTCTTGACCATACGGGGGGCGATCCACCAGGGGTGACCATCCTCGTCGATCTCAAACTCCGGGGTGGCGAACATCATGGTGGGGTACTGGAAACGCAGATGGCGCATAATGTTGCGGTTCAAAGGCTCGGAGAAGGAGTATTTCATGCCTTCGGACAGGCGGACCACATTGGCCTGCTGGGTGACCATGTCCACCACCACATAGGCGGGCAGGCCGTTGCCCCGGTTGGTGAACCACTTGATCAGGTCAGCATAGTCGATGGGGGCTACGCGCACCGGGCGGTCCTGATAGTTGATCTGGGTGGAGTCGTTGGAGTACTCAAACTGGCTGACCATGTCGCTGAGGGTTCCCATCTGGCGGTCGCCCAGATATTGCGCGGACAGGCGGTCCAGGGTAGGGATCTTGTCAAAGGAGATCTGAGTCACGTCGGCGGCGAAGTCGCCCGTCTCCACGGTGAGCAGATCGCGGTAGGCCGCGGCGCGGAAAATGGGCTGGGACAGCAACTGTCCTACCAGAGCCACCAGCACCACCACGACGAAGGCGATGCCCACGGGCAGGCAGCGGTTGCGGATAAAGCGAAGCCACAGCTTCAGCTTTTCCTTTCCGGTCATTTCCACGTCTGAGTGAAGTCCGCCGGACAGCAGAAAGATGCAGCCCATGTACACCACAGCCAGCAGGCCCAGAAAGCCGTAAAACTCCTCATCATGGAAGTTCAGGGCAGGCAGGGAGAAATAGAAGTGGACAAAGCCCACCAGGGCGGTGATGCCAAGGCTGAGCAGAGTGCGGCCCAGCTGGGTGCGGGGGAGATGGAACTTGCGCATATCAATGACCTCCTTGTTGGATATCTTTTCTTTATCATACCCGCAAATTGTGAACAAATCAACCATCGGGGAAAGAAAGCGGAATACACTTGTCAAGTGCTGGAAAAAACGGTATAATAAACGTCACGAAACAAACGGCGCAAGCCGAACGGAGGTCATGTATATGGCACTTGATAAGACGTTCTTTGACGAGATGGAGGCGCGCATCCCCAAGGGGCAGGTGCGCACCCGCTTCGCCCCCAGCCCCACGGGCTATATGCACGTGGGCAATCTGCGCACTGCTCTGTACACCTGGCTTATCGCCCGCAACGCGGGTGGCACATTCATCCTGCGCATTGAGGACACCGACCAGGGCCGTCTGGTGGAGGGTGCCACTGAGGTCATTTACCGCACCATGGCCGAGTGTGGTCTGGACCATGATGAGGGTCCCGATGTGGGCGGCCCTGTGGGCCCCTATATCCAGACCGAGCGCCGTCCCCTGTATAAGCAGTACGCCGAACTGCTGGTGGAAAAGGGCGGAGCCTACTACTGCTTCTGCGAAAAGACCGAGAGCGAGGAGGACTCCGGCGACTTCAACCGGGGTGACGACCCCTGCCGGGACATGAGTGCAGAGGAGGTGGCCGCCAATCTGGCCGCCGGCAAGCCCTACGTTATCCGCCAGCGCATTCCTCATGAGGGTTCCACCACCTTCCATGACATCTCCTTTGGCGACATCACTGTGGAGAACAAGGAACTGGACGATCAGGTACTCATCAAGCGGGACGGCCTGCCCACCTATAACTTTGCCAACGTCATTGACGACCATCTCATGGGTATCACCCATGTGGTACGCGGCAGTGAGTATCTGTCTTCTGCACCCAAGTACAACCTGCTGTACGAGGGCTTCGGTTGGGATATCCCCACCTATGCCCACTGCTCTCCCGTTATGCGTGACGCCCAGAACAAGATGTCCAAGCGGCACGGCGACCCCTCCTACGAGGACCTGAAGGCGCTGGGCTATATCACCCCCGCCATTTTGAACTATGTGGCTCTGCTGGGCTGGTCGCCCCGGGGTGAGCTGGCCGAGCAGGAGATCTTCTCTCTGGAGGAGCTGGCCAAGGCCTTTGACATTGCCGGCATTTCCAAGTCTCCCGCCATCTTCGACATCGAAAAGCTGACCCATTTCAACGCCACCTACCTGCGCTCCATGGAGCCCGCCACCTTTGCCAAGGTGGCCGAGCCCTATATCCGTCAGGGGGTCAAGGGGGAACAGTTTGACGCCGTCCAGATCGCGGCACTCCTGCAGGCCCGGTGCGAAAAGCTCACCGAGATCCCCGAGAAGGTGGACTTCTTTGACACCCTGCCCGAATATGACAAGGAGCTGTTCACCAACAAGAAGTCCAAGACCAACGATGAGGTCTCCCTTGCCATGCTGGAGGCCACCCTGCCCGTGCTGGAGGGGCTGGACAAGTGGGAGCAGGAGCCCATCCACGACGCGCTGATCGCTCTGGCCGAGAAGCTGGAGGTCAAGAACGCCACCCTCATGTGGCCCCTGCGCATCGCCATCGCCGGCAAGGCGGTCACCCCCGGCGGCGCGGTGGAGCTGTGCCACATTCTGGGCAAGGACGAAGTCATTCGCCGCATGAAGATCGGCATGGACAAGCTGAAGTAAACAGGAAATGAGAAAATCCCCCATCCAAACGGATGGGGGATTTTTGTGCGTTACTGCTGATGCCGGTCGATCCAAGCCCGGTTGATGGCGGACAGGATACCGCGCAGGGGGGCCAGGTTGATGTTGTGGGACAGGCCAACGCCCCAGTAGCGCTTGCCGGTGCGCTGGTCCTCCAGCAGGATGTAGGCCACACCCTGAGTGTCCGAGCCGTCGGTGATGGCGTGGGAGGCGTAGTCCAGGAAGGTGAAGTGGGCCATCTTCTCGTCCTTGATGGCATTGAAGAAGGCGTCGATGGGGCCGTTGCCCTCGCCGGACACCTTGAAGATGGTGTCCGTGTGCTGGAGCGTGCCCCAGAAGGTGACGTGGGAGTGGCCCTGATCGTCGATGGACTCCTGGAAGGCGTGCTTGAGCAGCTTGTAGGGCTCTTTGGCGCTGATATATTCCCCGTCGAACAGCTCCCGGATGCGCTCGGGAGCGATCTCTTTGCCCACCAGATCGGTCTCTTTCTGAACAATGGCACCAAACTCCGGGTGCATGGACTTGGGCAGGTCGAAGCCGAAGTTGTGCTCCATGATATAGGCCGCACCGCCCTTGCCCGACTGGGAGTTGATGCGGATGACGGGCTCATACTCGCGGCCCACGTCCGCCGGGTCAATGGGCAGGTAGGGGATCTCCCAATACTCGGTGCCCGACTCCTTCATATACTGCGTGCCTTTGTTGATAGCGTCCTGATGGCTGCCGGAGAAGGCGGTAAAGACCAGCTTGCCCGCGTAGGGCTGGCGGTCGCCCACGGGCATCTTGGTGCACCGCTCAAACATCTCCTTGACCTTGTTGATGTTGGAGAAGTCCAGCTCCGGGTCCACGCCCTGGGTAAACATGTTCATGGCCAGCGTCACCATATCCACGTTGCCTGTGCGCTCGCCGTTGCCAAACAGAGTGGCCTCAACGCGCTCCGCGCCCGCCAACAGGCCCAGCTCGGCGGTAGCCACGCCGCAGCCACGGTCGTTGTGGGGGTGCAGGGAGATAATGGCGCTTTTGCGGTCGGGCAGCTTCTTGCAGAAGTACTCCAGCATATCCGCAAACTGGTTGGGCATACAGTTTTCCACCGTGGTGGGAAGGTTCAGGATGACCTTGTTTTCCGGGGTGGCGTGCAGGTGCTCAATGACTGCCTGGCACACCTCCACGGCGTAGTCCATCTCCGTGCCCATAAAGGACTCGGGGGAGTACTCAAAGCGCAGGTTCATGCCCTCCTCGATGAGGGGACGGGACATCTCGTAAATGAGGTCGGCGGCATCGGTGGCAATTTTGGTGATGCCGTCCGTGTCCATGTGGAAGACCACCTTGCGCTGGAGAATGGAAGTGGAGTTGTAGAAGTGAAGGATGACGTTTTTTGCCCCGCGAATGGCCTCAAAGGTCTTTTTGATGAGATGCTCCCGGGCCTGCACCAGCACCTGGATGGTCACATCATCGGGAATGTGGCCGCCCTCGATGAGCTCGCGGCAAATCTCGTACTCCGTTTCGCTGGCGGAGGGGAAGCCAATCTCGATCTCCTTGATGCCGATGTCCACCAGGGTGTGGAAATACTCCAGTTTCTCCTGCAGGTTCATGGGGTCCACCAGAGCCTGGTTGCCGTCACGCAGGTCTACCGAGCACCAGATGGGGGCCTTTCCGATGACCTTATCCGGCCAGGTGCGGCCAATGATTTTCTGGGGTGCGAAGGGAATGTACTTTTCAAATCCGGGTCTCATGCTGTGTTCCTCCTTTGGTCAACGGGCAAAAGAAAAACGCCCTTGACCTTAAAATTAAGGTCAGGGGCGTGACATACACGCGGTACCACCCTGCTTCGACCGTCCGTTTCCGGAGCGGTCCTCATAAGCCTCCAACAAGGCCGTGGCCGGTAACGGGGCCAATCGTTCCGCCCTACTGAAGGGTTCGGGCGAACAGCTCAGGGACCAGTTATACACAGGTGGCCGCACACCGGCTTGCACCAACCGCCGGCTCTCTGCAGAGGGGAGCACCCGTCTTTATTCCCGTCAAAGCTTTTGATATTGCGATTATTTTAACGGAGGCGTGCCTGTTTGTCAACAACTAAACCATATAAAATTTGCATAAAATAAAGGGAAGGGGAGTGGGGAGCTTGGAGCTGGAGCTGAAAGGCGGCGGTTGGCTGCGTGTGCGGGAAGAGGGGGCGCTGGTGGTGCTGGAAGCGTGGCGCAAGGCAGATGGCCGCGGGTTGTACAAGGTCTGGCTGTGCGGCCACCGGGACAGGATGCTGCTGGGCACACTGGTGCCGGAGGGGGACCGCCTGTGGCTTCGGCGCCGGGTGTTTCGTCAGGAGCTGGAGCGCGGGGGCTGTTGGCCTTTGGAGGGCGGGGAGTGTGTTATGACGTTCCCTTTTTCGGGCCGGGGCAGCGGCTGGCAGCGGGAGGAGCGGCCAGGACGATTGGTTGCCGGGGAACTGAGTGCCTGCTTTGATGGTCGCTGGGCTCTGTACCGAAAGGAGGAGCGAGGGTTTGTTCTTGCGTTTCCCTTTGACCCATCCCACCCGTTTCCCGTCCCGCCGCTGTTTTGTCTGGCGCGGCTGGAACGGGTGGATGGACAGGGACACGTGCTATTTTATTTTGACGCAGGAGGAAATCCACTTCTGCCGCATAATGGCAACGATTGCGGGGAAAATAGTGGTGCATCATGAACGAAGGAGGGACCACCATGGCAGTACTCACCACAAAGGAACTCATGGGCATTTCCGATCAGATGGACATGGAAAAGGTTTTGCACTGCAAGTATCTGGCTGCGGCCCAGCAGACCCAGGATGAGCAGCTCAAGACCTGCTACACCAATCTGGCAAACCAGCATAAACAGCACTACGGCACGCTGTTAGGCTATCTGGACTAAAGAATAGGGAGGAGTCAACATGACCGATCAGGAGCAACTTGCCGATTTTCTCACCAGTGAGAAAAAACTCGCGTCCAATTACGACAGCTTTGCCGCGGAATGCGTCAATGTGACCCTGCGGGACCAGTTTATCAGATTACTTGCCCAGGGGCACAATGCTCAGACCCTGCTGTTCCAGACGGCACATGCCAGAGGCTGGTATCAGCCGGAGCAGGCGCCGGAGAGCAAAATCAGCCAGGCATATCAAAAGTACACCAACCAGCAGCCCAAGTGAGCACCAGCGCAGCCGGAGGCCCGGCTGCGCTTTTTGGTTGTACATGGGGATAGATTGTGGTAAAATACGGAGCAAGGAACAAGGAATGGAGGGCGCTGCTATGCCCGATTATTTTCAGTTAGATTTGGCCCGGGACGAGCTGATGAACGTCAGCTCTCTGGGTCTTGCCCATCTGGGGGACGCGGTGTTTGAGCTGCTGGTGCGTTCCTGGGTGTGCACCCACGGCATCGCACGCATCAAGGACCTGCACAAGCAGACCGTGCGTTTTGTCACAGCCCCAGCTCAGGCGGAAATGGCTCAGCGTATTCTGCCCGAGCTGACACCGGAGGAGGAGGACGTGTTCCGCCGTGGACGCAACGCCGCACCCCACAGTGTACCCAAGGCGGCCAGCCGCGCCCAGTACCAGACGGCCACGGCGCTGGAGGCGCTGTTTGGCTGGTTGTGGCTGCAGGGGCGGCAGGAGCGCGTCAACACTCTGTTCCAGCGCATGATGGAAGGAGAGGTGTGAGCCGTGCCGTTGGACGCCATTTGTCTGACTGCGGTCGCCGGTGAGATCCGTGCCGGGGTGGTTGGCGGACGCATTGATAAGATCCATCAGCCCGGCCGGGACGAGGTGGTGCTGGCGGTGCGTGGAAACCGGGGCAGCGAAAAGCTGTTTCTGTCCGCCAATCCCAGTCACCCCAGAGCACAGCTGACAGACATTTCCCGGGAAAACCCGGACAAGCCCCCCATGTTCTGCATGCTGCTGCGCAAGCACCTGACCGGCGCGCGCATCACCGCGTTGGATCAGCCACCCATGGAGCGTGTGCTGCAGCTGGTGCTGGAGGCCACCGACGAGCTGGGTGACCGGGTGGAGCGCCGGCTGGTGCTGGAGGCCATGGGCCGCCATTCCAATCTGATCCTGCTGGACCAGCATGGGCGGATCATCGACTGCCTGCGCCGGGTGGACAGCGATATGTCTGCAAGGCGCCAGGTGCTGCCTGGCCTGTTTTACCATCTGCCCCCCACCCAGGCCAAACTGGACCCCGCCGCACTCAGCCGGGAGGAACTGGAGCAGGCGCTGGCTGCTGCTCCGGAGGAGAGTCAGGCAGACAAGTGGCTGCTGGACACCTTTGGAGGAATATCCCCCCTCATTTCCAGGGAAATAGCCTGGCGGGCGGGGGGGTGTACGGACGTGCGCCTGCACGAATTGGGCGAAAGTGGTCGAAGGGCGCTGCTGGATGAGCTGGAGCGGGTGTTGTGTCTGGTCAGGGAAAACCGGTTTGCCCCGACGCTGATCAAACGGGAAAACCGTCCTTTCGATTTCACCTTTTTGCCGGTGGCGCAGTATGAAGCTGCGGCGCAGGTAGAGGTGCGGGAGAGCTTTGCTCAGCTGCTGGACCAATTCTACGCCACCCGGGAGACCATGGAGCGGGTGCGTCAGCAGGGGCAGGACATGATCCGGGCGGTCACCACCGCCCGGGACCGCACCGCCCGCAAGCTGGCCCTGCAGGAGCAGGAACTGGAGGTCACAAAGGACCGGGAACAGCTGCGGCAGAAGGGGGATATCATTACCTCTAATCTGCACGTCATGACCAGGGGCATGGCCCGGCTCAAAGCATATAATTTCTATGACCCGGAGGGGGGAGAGATTGAAATCGCCCTTGATCCTCTGCTCACCCCCCAGCAGAACGCCGCAAAATACTATAAGGACTACAACAAAGCCAAGACCGCCGAGCAGATGCTGGCCCTCCAGCTGGAAAAGGGAGGCCGGGAGCTGGAGTACCTCAACAGCGTGTTGGAGTCCATCGCTCTGGCCGAAGGGGAACGTGACCTGCAGGAGATCCGGCAGGAGTTGGTGGACACCGGTTACCTGCGCCGGGCATCCAAGGCCAAGGGCCGGGAGAAGCGGTTGGCATCCAAACCGCTGGAGTTTTGTTCATCGACGGGATTGCGCATCTCGGTGGGCAAGAACAACACCCAAAACGATCTTCTAACCACAAAGCTGGCTTCCAAAGGGGATCTTTGGTTCCACACCCAGAAGATCCACGGCTCTCATGTTATCCTGTGGACCGGGGGGCAGACCCCGGACCTGCAAAGCATCAACGAAGCCGCCTGTCTGGCCGCGTGGTTTTCCCAGGGCCGGGACAGCGGAAAAGTGCCGGTGGACTACACGCCGGTGAAGTATGTAAAAAAGCCTGCCGGAGCCCGGCCGGGCATGGTGGTATACACCACCTATGAAACAGCCTGGGTCACCCCGGAGGAGGGGCTGGTCAAGCGCCTGCGTGCCAAATAAACGAACGCCGTGCATCCATTGGATGCACGGCATTCATTTTACCAGTGGAACCAGCTTGTGTTTCGGTTTTCCAGCAGGTCCAGACTGCTGTCCAGCATCTCGGCCACATCGGCGCGGGTCAGGGTGGTGTCAAAGCTGTCCACCAGAGTGTGCTCACCCCGCAGCACGCCCGCGGTAGTCAGGTTGGCGGCAGCCTGCATGGCCCAATGGTCGCGCTCCCGGGTGCCGATACCGGCGGCAGACCAGCTTTGCACCGCCACATCGGACACGTTCAGCAGGTCGTTGAGCATCACAGTCGCCTGCGCTCGGGTGACGGGGGCGTCGGGCAGGAAGACGATGCGCCCCTCCTCGTCCCGGGCTCCGTGGATGACGCCGGCGCGCAGAGCGGAGGACACATAGCCCTTGGCCCAGGTGGGGATGACCGCATCATCGGCAAAGCCGGTGGCGCTCACCTGCTCCAGAGGGTCGAGCCCGGCCACCGACATGGCCATGGCCAGAAACTGGCTGCGGCTGACCGGTGTGTCCGGAGAAAAGAAATACTGTCCGTTTATATGTGCCCCAACAAAGATATCCTCCTGCGCCAGACGAATGGCGGCCTTGTGGGCGGGGTTCCCCTCCATGTCTGAATAGGTGACGGCGGTGCCGGCCTTTTCAATGCGCACGGTTACCTTGGCGGGGTTGGAGATGTTGCCCACCCGGTCCACGGCCACAAAGGTGAAGGAGTCCTTTCCGGTCTTGTTGTTGTAGGGCGTGTAGACAAAGCGGCTGGTGCCGTCCTCAGCCAGCGCCACGCTGCCTCGGGCGGGGGTGGAGGTCAGCTGGAAGGTGAGCACGTCACCCTCGGCGTCCACCGCCTGTAGGTATCCGGTGACCGCCACGTTTTTATAGGTGGTCAGGGACAGATTTTCCGCAATGGGGGCCTGATTGCACATGGGCTCGGAGGAATCGGTGGGGGCGGCGTAGGCAGTGCCGGCGCCCAGCAGGGCGGCGCACAGGGCCGCGGTGAGCAGAATGCTCGGTTTGACAGGTCGCAAAGGATATTACCTCCTTTTTTGGTGTGGAGGTAGTGTTTGTTATTTCAGCAAAAGTATGCAAAACAGCGTCCGGCTCACCGGGAGCCGGACGCTGTAATATCATATTCGGCTACGGTCCTTCAGCCAGCTTGGCAGGGACCGGGCTTTGATGCTGGACACCACACCCATGGCCCAGAACAACGTGATCAAAGACGAGCCGCCGTAGCTGAAGAAGGGGAGTGTGAGGCCCATCACGGGCAGAATGTACAGGCACATGCCCACATTGAACACCGTCTGGATGAGCAACATACCGCCGAAGGCGATGGAAACGTAGGCGGAGAAGGGGGAGTTGGACCGCCGGCCCACGTAGACACAGCGCAGGATAATGGCGACCAGCACCAGCAGGATGGCACAGCAGCCGATCATGCCAAGCTCTTCGCCGCAGGCAGAGAAAATGAAATCGGTGTGCCGGGCGGGAAGAGCGCTGGAATAGGGGGCCTGGGTCTGGGTGCCGTTCAGATAGCCCTGCCCGGTCAGCTGCCCCGAGCCAAGGGTGAGTAGGGACCGGTTTTGGTGGAATCCCTTGTCCAGCGGGTCCAAATCGTGGTCAAGGACGACGAGAATGCGCATACGGATATATTCAAAGCGCTTGGACTGGAACACGGTGTTCCACGCCAGCCAGCCAAGGCCGCAGGCACCCGCCGCGCCGAACACGAACCAGCGGGCCTTGACTCCGGCGATCCACGCCATGACCAGAAAGATGCTCATATACACCAGACACATGCCCATATCGCCGCAGATCACGGCGATCAGGCCGATCATCAGCAGTGTGTGCGCGCCCAGCTGCAGTATGCTGGGAACCGAGCTGAGGGGGCGGCGCAGCTCCTGCAGGCGGGTGATCTGATAGGAAAGAAGCAGGATGAACGGGATCTTGACGATCTCGTTGGGCTGCAGATCCAGGGGGAAACCGGGGATGATCTTGTCCAGGGCCAGCCAGTTCAGGTTGCCCGAGCCGTTGTCGGTACCCAGCGGGGTGAGCAGCAGAAGCAAGAATCCAATGTCAAAGGCGAGCATGGGCTTCCAGCACTTTTCCACCAGATGATGCACGTCCACAAAGGTCATGGTGATGTAAAGCACGATGCCGATGACCAGGGCGATGGACTGCACCAGCACCGAACGCATTCCGCCCGTCCAGTGGGTGGTGCTGTAGATCAGCGCGATGCCGTAGAGGCTGGCGCCCAAACACAGGCACAGCAGGACGATGTCGCCCGTGCGAAAAAATTCCCGCAGGATCTGCCCGATACGTTTCACACGCCACCCTCCCTTCCGGCTGAAAAAATTACTTACTTATTTTATCACATTTCTGTGGAAACGCAAACAGGAAATGTGGTATGATATGGGGGAAAGCTGGAAAAAGGGCGTGTAAGTGGCCCAAAGAAATGAGAGAGCGCCAATGCAATATCATACAAACAGCCCCCTTGAGACCGAGCGGCTGGGGCAGGCGCTGGCAAACGAGCTGTATGCCGGCGCAGTCATCGCCTTTACCGGCGACCTTGGTGCGGGCAAGACCGCGTTCACCCGGGGACTGGCCCGGGGCCTTGGTGTAACAGGGCAGGTGACCAGCC
>JAZNMM010000037.1:0-3088 GCA_045579605.1 Lawsonibacter sp. | reverse complement strand
GTGAGCATATCCGCGATGGGATCTGTGATATGCATGGATTTTGACCTCCTTTTTAGGTTACGGGGTTTGCCCGTATAAGCGGCAAGGTATCGAAGTTAGGCACACTTCGACCTGTTGTCCGCCTTTGTGCCTGGTTGGGGCAGGCACGATCTATTATCAAAACTGCGTAGGCGCAGGTTTGACCGACTTGTCCCCCCGTACACGGCAAATTCCCGCACCCGTGCGTTTTTCGCACAGTTTGCGGGTCTCACCTGAGGGACACTCCCGACAGCGTTGGGAGCTTTTTGCGCCTTTCGAACAGGTCGCAACAATTTATTATACCCTTATATATCCAGAAATGCAAGAGTTTTTGTTTGCGCACGCTCGGGCGCGTGGATAGATTATTCCGGAGAGGGGCATTTTTGCCCCTCTCCGGGATAATTTTTTGCTTACCAGGAAGCCTTCTTCACGCCGGGGATCTGGCCCTTGTAGGCCATCTCGCGGAAGCAGATACGGCAGATGCCGTAGTCACGCAGGTAGGCGTGGGGACGGCCGCACAGCTTGCAACGGTTGTAGGCGCGGGTAGAGAACTTGGGAGCTCTCTGCTGCTTCAGGATCATAGATTTCTTAGCCATCTGTGTGTTCCTCCTTAGCGAGCGGCGAAGGGAGCGCCGATCAGGGTCAGCAGCTCGCGCGCCTCTTCGTCAGACTGAGCGGTGGTCACCATCACGATGTCCATGCCGCGGATCTTATCGATCTTGTCGTACTCGATCTCGGGGAAGATCAGCTGCTCCTTGATGCCCAGAGCATAGTTACCGCGGCCGTCGAAACCGTCGGCGGAGATGCCGCGGAAGTCACGCACGCGGGGCAGAGCCACGCTGAACAGGCGGTCCAGGAACTCCCACATCTTGTCGCCACGCAGAGTGACCTTGGCGCCGATGGGCATACCCTCACGCAGCTTGAAGTTGGCCACGGACTTCTTGGCCTTGGTGATCACAGCCTGTTGGCCGGAGATGGTGGTCAGATCGCGGACGACCGCGTCCAGGACCTTGGGGTTCTCGCGGGCCTCGGAGCAACCCACATTGATGACGATCTTGTCCATGCGGGGAATCTGCATGGTGGACTTGTAGCCGAACTTCTGCATCAGAGCAGGAGCAACTTCGGCCTGGTACTTCGCCTTCAGGTTAGGCATTTTCTTATCAGCCATTGTTTAACTCCTCCTCTCTCAGATCTCAGCGCCGCACTTCTTGCAGATGCGGACCTTCTTGTCACCCTCGACCTTGTGGCCGATGCGGGTAGGCTTGTTGCACTTGGGGCAGACCTTCTGCACCTTGCAGGCGTAGATGGGAGCTTCCTTCTGCAGGATGCCGCCCTCTTCGCCCTGACGGCGGGGCTTGGTGTGACGGGAGACGACGTTGATCTTCTCCACGATGACCTTGCCGCTCTTGGGCATGACCTCCAGGATCTTGCCCTGCTTGCCCTTGTCCTTGCCGGACAGAACGACCACCAGATCGTCCTTCTTGATGCTCATTTTGTTCATGTTCATTGCCCTCCCTTACAGCACTTCGGGAGCCAGGGACAGGATCTTCATATAATCCTTGTCGCGCAGCTCACGGGCCACCGGGCCAAAGATACGGGTGCCGCGGGGGTTCTTGTCGTCCTTGATGATGACAGCGGCGTTGTCATCGAAGCGGACATAGCTGCCGTCGGCGCGGCGCACACCCTTGGAGGAACGGACGATAACAGCCTTAACCACATCGCCCTTCTTCACGGTGCCGCCGGGAGCGGCCTTGCGCACGGAGGCGACGATCACGTCGCCGATGTTGCCGAACTTGCGCTTGGAGCCGCCCAGCACGCGGATGGTCTTGATTTCCTTGGCGCCAGTGTTGTCGGCAACCTTCAGATAGCTTTCCTGCTGAATCATACCGACACCTCCTTACTTCGCCTTCTCGATGATCTCAACCACGCGCCAACGCTTGTCCTTGGACAGGGGGCGGGTCTCCATGACACGGACGCGGTCGCCGATGCCACAGCTGTTGAGCTCATCGTGAGCCTTGAGCTTATAGGTTCTCTTAACGATCTTCTTGTACAGAGGATGAGCCACGCGGTCCGCGATGGCGACCACCACAGTCTTGTCCATCTTGTCAGAGACCACCAGGCCGACTCTGGTCTTGCGGGAAGAAGTTCTGTTTTCCATTGTCTATGTCCTCCTTCTTATCGGCTGGCGAGCTGCTGCTCGCGGATGATGGTCTTGACCCGGGCGATGTCCTTCTTGACCTCGGCGATGCGCACGGGGTTCTCCAGCTGGTTGGTGGCATGCTGAAGGCGCAGGTTGAACAGGTCCTTCTTCAGCTCCACCAGCTTGTTCTCCAGCTCAGCGGCGCTCATCTTACGAACTTCATTTGCCTTCATTACGCTTCACCACCCATCTCAGTTTCTTCACGCTTGACGATCTTGCACTTGACGGGCAGCTTGTGGCTGGCCAGACGCAGAGCCTCACGGGCGACCTCTTCGGAGACGCCGGCGATCTCAAACATGACGCGGCCGGGCTTGACCACGGCCACCCAGTACTCGGGGGAGCCCTTACCGGAACCCATGCGGGTCTCAGCAGGCTTCTCGGTCACAGGCTTATCGGGGAAGATCTTGATCCACACCTTACCGCCACGCTTGGTGTGACGGGTCATGGCAATACGGGCGGCCTCGATCTGGTTGCTGGTGATCCAGCTGGGCTCAGTGGCCATCAGGCCGAACTCGCCGTTGCTGACGGTGTTGCCGCGCATAGCCTTGCCCTTCAGGCGGCCACGATGCACGCGGCGGTACTTAACTCTCTTGGGCAGCAGCATTACTGAGCGCCTCCTTCCTTAGGAGCATTGGCCTGACCGGCAGGGCGGGGGCCACGGTTGTTGAAGCCCTGGCGGCGGTCGCCGTCGCGGCGGTCGCGGTTGAAGCCACCGGGACGACGGTCACCGTCGCGGCGGTCGCGGCGGGGACGGTCACGGCGCTCCTGATAGGGCTTGCTGGTATCCAGGGTACGGGGGGTGGTGCGCAGGGTCTGAGTCAGAACCTCGCCCTTGTAGATCCACACCTTCACGCCGATGCGACCGTAGGT
>JAZNMM010000036.1:0-10430 GCA_045579605.1 Lawsonibacter sp. | reverse complement strand
CAAAGCTGACTCCCTTGAGGCAGTAGACGATGAGCATGGCGATCACCGCCGGAGGGAGCACCTGGCCCAGATAGAGGACCAGTCGGGGTGGATGATCGCCCCGGTCAAAGAGCAGGAAGGGGAGCGCCCGGGTCAGAAAAGTGACCGCCGCCATCACCGCGATGGAGGCCAGGGCCTGAGGGGCGGATAAAACGGGGGTCATGCCGGGTCAACTCCTTTCGCCTGAGTGTGGTCCAGATGGGGACGGGCCAGGGCCAGCACCAGCACGATAACGGCCAGAGCGGGTACCAGCATGTTGTCCGGCCCGAACAGGACAAGGCAGGCCACCGTGACCACCGCGCCCAGCAGGGCGGGCAGGTGTCTGGGATAGCTCTTCCACTGGTCGATGGCGATGACGATGAACAGGGCGGTCATGGCAAAGTCTACTCCGGTGGTGTTAAAACCCAGCAGCTGGCCGGCCACCGCGCCGATAACCGACCCGGCGATCCAGTAGCTTTGGTTGAGCAGAGTGATCCAGAAATAGAAGTCGTGGGGGCGCACTCCCTCCGGGGGCTGGGCGGAGCTGAGCAGGGCATAGGTCTCGTCCGTCAGGCCAAACATCATATACAGCTTGCGCCAGCCCATGCCCCGCAGTTTTTCCAGCAGGGACAGACCGTACACCAGATGGCGGAAATTGACGATAAAGGTCAGCAGGGCCACCTGAGGCAGGGACGCGCCTATGGCCAGGAGGGACACGCCCAGATACTGGCCCGAGCCGGCGAAGATCAGAAGGCTCATCAAAAAGGCCCAGGGCGCGCCGTAGCCGATGGACTGGAGCATCAGACCAAAGGCGATGCCGATGGCCAGATAGCCCATGAGCACCGGAATGGTGACGGGGAAGGCGGCGGCGATGGCTTTGCGGTTCATAGTGGTATCACCTCGTTTATACAACGCCGCTTATTTTACTCCCTTTTTCTGCCGTGCGCAAGGGGGCGCACAGAAAAAGCCCCCGCGCCGGGGGCGCGGGGGTAAAGGTTACCGTTTATTCGACTGCCTCCAAATCTTCTGCCTGTCCGCCTGGGCGATGAGCCCGTCCCGGAAGTCCGGGTGGGCGATGGACACCAGCAGCTCCGCCCGCTCCCAGGTGGTGCGGCCAATGAGGTTGACCGCGCCGTACTCGGTGACCACGAAGTAGGTCTGGCTGCGGGGGTCGGTGACGATGTCCCCGTGGAAGTGGGGGGCGATGTTGGAGTGGAGCTGGCCCTGCTTGTCCGTAAAGGTGGAGTTCAGGCAGATAAAGCTCTTGCCCCCCTTGGACATGGACGCGCCGGTGAGGAAGTCCAACTGACCGCCCGTGCCGCTGATGTGGCGCAGGGCGGAGCTTTCGGCGGTGACCTGACCGAACAGGTCCACGCTGATACAGCTATTGATGGAGATCATATTGTCGTGGCTGGCGATGGTGTGGGGGGAGTTGACGTATTCCAGCGGGCAGATCATCACGCCGGGGTTCTGGTCCAGCCAGTCGTACAGCCGCCGGGAGCCGAAGGCGATGCCGGTGACACCCTTGTGACGATGGATGGTCTTTTTGGCGTTAGTGAGCTTGCCCGCCTCGTACAGATCCACATAGGCGTCTGAGCACAGCTCCGTGTGCATACCAAGATCCCGCACATCGGACTGGGCCAGCATGGAGCCCACCACCCCCGGAATGCCGCCAATGCCCAGCTGGAGGGTGGCGCCGTCCTGAATGTAGGGCAGTATGTGCTGGGCGATCTGCAGGTCCTCCTGCGTCGGTGCGGCAGGGGGAATTTCCATCAGGGGGGCGTGCTCTCCCTCCACCACGAAATCCACGTCCGAGATGTGGATGACCTCGTCAAAGCCGCCCAGAATACGGGGCAGGTTCTCGTTGACCTCCACAATGACCACGTCGGCCTTTTCCAGAATGCCCCGGGCCACGCCGGTGGAACAGGACAGGTTGAAATAGCCGTGCTTGTCCATGGGGGTGACGCACATCATGGCCACATTCACGGTAAGGAAGTGCCGGTAATAGGGCACCACATCCCGGAACACCATGGGGATAAAGTTGCACAGCCCCTCGTCACACAGCTTGCGCTCGTAGGGGGAGCAGTGCCAGCTGTTGTAGATGAAGTGTTCCCGGCTGGGGTCGCACTCCGCCGTGCGGATGGGGCCGAAAATCAGGTTGCCGCGAATTTTTACATCGGTGAGCTCGTCCTTTCGCTTGGCAAGTGCCTCGTCCAGCAGGACGGGAAAGCCCATGGCGGTGGTGTAGTCCACCCAGTCGCCGCTTTGGATCACCTGCACCGCCTGCTCCGGGGTGCGCAGCTTGGCCCGGTATCGTTCCTGTACGGTCATAATCAGCCCTCCTGCCGAAATAGTTTGTCCAACTTCAGTTTAACCATAAATTTCCGGCCCGTCAAGAAAAAAGAAATGTAAAAGAAACTTGACAAAACGGCTCTGGGCATGTATGCTCTGGTTGTAAAGTGAACTTTACAAAAATGAGCCATGGGAGGTGCGCGGTGAAGAACAAAATCGAGGCCATCCGAAAAGAGCGGGGCATCCGGCAGGAGGACTTTGCCAAAGCCATGGGGGTTTCCCGGCAGACCATCAGTTCACTGGAAAACGGGCGGTACAATCCGTCTATCCTTCTGGCATACAAAATTGCCAGATATTTTGAAATGACCATTGAGCAGGTGTTCTGCTTTGAAGAAAGTGAGTGAGGAGGATACCATGAACAAACGAATCTATTTAAGTGTGCTTTGGGTCGTGCTGGGCGGCGTGCTGGTCGCACTGGAACTGACCGGGCGAATTGAGGAATATTGGGGCAGTATGGGGTTTGCGCTGGTTGTGGTCGGACTGCTTCAGATCGTTCGGTTTGTCCGCTATCAAAGGGATGCGGACTATCGGGAAAAGATGGATGTGGAGAGCAAGGATGAGCGCAACCGTTTTCTGGCCAACAAGGCCTGGGCCTGGGCGGGATACTGGGTTGTGATGATTTGCGCAGTGAGTAGCATTCTATTTAAACTGGTGGGCAGAGAGGATCTCATGATGTTCGCATCGGGCATTGTCTGCCTGATGCTGGTGCTTTATTGGATTTGCTACACGGTGCTCAAACGCAAATACTGAGAATGGGGGGCGTGCCGCCGGGCGGCACGCCCCTGTTTTGTAAGTGTTCAGACTGGACATGGGCCGCAGTTTTGACTATAATATACCCTGATACTATCCGCTTTCGGAAAGGAACGGGACACATATGAACGAAATGATTTTGCTCAAGCTGGGTGAGATGGTGCTCAAGGGGCTCAACCGCCGCAGCTTTGAGGACAAGCTGCAGGCCAACCTCCACCGCCGTCTGCACCCCTACGGACAGTTCCGGGTCTATACCCGCCAGTCCGCCACCTATGTGGAACCTATGAATGAGGAGTGCGATGTGCCCGGAGCCTTTGAGGCCATCAAAAAGGTGTTCGGCATCGTGGGCGTGTCCCTTGCCCGCCCCTGTGAGAAGGACAAGGACGCTATTCTGAACACCGCCAAGGAGTTTCTGGACGATAAGCTGCGCGCGGCCCGCACCTTTAAGGTGGAGACCAAACGTGCGGACAAATCCTTTCCCATGAACTCCATCCAGCTCAGCCAGTATGTGGGTGGCGAGCTGCACGAGGCCTATGACAATCTGGAAGTAGATGTCCATAACCCGGAACTGACCGTCCATGTGGAAGTGCGGGACTATGCCGCCTACGTCCACGCCGATGCCGAGCCCGGCGCGGGCGGCCTGCCCGTGGGCATCAACGGGCGGGCGGTGTCCCTGCTGTCCGGCGGCATCGATTCCCCCGTGTCCAGCTACATGATCGCCAAGCGCGGCGTGGCGCTGGAGATGGTGCACTTCTTCTCCTACCCCTATACTTCCCCGGAGGCCAAGGAAAAAGTCATCGAGCTGGCCCGCCTGCTCACCCCTTACTGCGGACGGCTCACGTTGCACATCGTCCCCTTCACCGCCATTCAGGAGGAGCTGCGCCGCTCCTGCCCGGAGGAGCTGTTCACCGTGGTCATGCGCAGATTCATGATGCGTATCGCTCAGGAGGTGGCCAAGCGATGCGGGGCCAAGGCGCTGGTCACCGGCGAGTGTCTGGGTCAGGTGGCCAGCCAGACTATGGAGGCTATGGCCTGCACCGGTGCGGTGGTGGAGCTGCCTGTCCTGCGCCCCTGCATCGGTATGGACAAGGAGGAAATCGTGCAGATATCCCGGAAGATCGGCACCTATGACACGTCCATTTTGCCCTACGAGGACTGCTGCACCGTCTTTACCCCCCGCCATCCCCGTCTGCGCCCCACCATTGGCGAGATGCAGTATGCCGAGGAGAAGCTGGACATTGACGCGCTGGTGGCCGAGGCCGTGGCCGGCATCGAGCGGGTGCAGTTATGATAAAGGTCATTTTATGGGATATTGACGGCACGCTGCTGTCTTTTAAGCTGGCGGAGCGGGCGGCTATCCGCGCCTGCTTTGCCAAGTTCGGGCTGGGTGAACTCACCGACGCCATGCTGGCCGAGTATTCCGCCATCAACGCCTCTTACTGGAAGCGGCTGGAGCTGGGCGAGCTGACCAAGCCCCAGGTGCTGCGGGGCCGGTTCGAGGAGTTTTTTGCCGCCTATGGGTTGAACACGGACTGCGTGGACGACTTCAACGCCGAGTATCAGGTGCGGCTGGGCGAAACGGTGGTCTTCAATGACGGCGGCAAGGAATTGGTACAGCGCCTTCGGGGCAGAGTAAAGCAGTACGCCGTCACCAACGGTACGCTGGTGGCCCAGCGGGGCAAGCTGAAGAACTCCGGGCTGGACCAGCTGTTGGACGATGTGTTTATCTCCGACGTGGTGGGGGTGGAAAAGCCGGGCAAAGGCTTTTTCGAAGCGGTGTTCACCGCCATCGGGGACTATGAAGCCGACGAGGTGCTCATCGTGGGCGACTCCCTTACCAGCGATATACAGGGGGGCAATAACGCAGGTATCTTGTGCGGTTGGTACAATCCCGGAGGAGAACCCGTGCCGGAAGGGCTGCGGGTGGACTATGACATCCGAGACCTGAACGCGGTAGAGATGATTTTGGAATTGGAGGGATAATGATGTCCCATACGGTAGAGATTTTATCTGTTGGTACGGAGCTGCTGCTGGGCAGTATTGCCAATACGGATGCCCAGATGCTTTCTCAGGGACTGAGTGAGCTGGGCCTCAATGTTTACTGGCATACCGTGGTGGGGGATAACCCCCAACGGGCGAAGGAAGCGGTGGCGCTGGCCAAGAGCAGGGCGGACATCATCATCACCACCGGCGGCCTTGGCCCCACCTGTGACGACCTGACCAAAAATGTGCTGGCGGAAGCCTTTGGCAAGGAACTTGTGTTCCACGAGCCGTCGGCTGAGCGCATCCGCAGCTACTTTACCCGCACCAAGCGGCCCATGACGGAAAACAACCTGCAGCAGGCCATGCTGCCCGAGGGGTGCACCGTGCTGGAAAACGACTGGGGTACCGCCCCCGGCTGCGCCTTTGAGGCGGAGGGGGTACACGTGATCATGCTTCCCGGCCCGCCCAGCGAGTGCCGGCCCATGTTCCACTACCGGGCCAAGCCCTATCTACTGTCCCTGTCCGAGGGGGTCATCGCATCCCACACTCTGAAGCTGTTCGGCATCGGGGAGTCCTCCATGGAGGCCCAGCTGCGCGAGCAGATGAACGGAATGAGCAACCCCACCCTTGCTCCCTACGCCAAGGAGGGGGAGTGCGAGCTGCGGGTCACCGCCAAGGCGAAAAATGACGAGGAAGCTCAGAAGCTGCTCAAGCCCACCGTGGAGCAGATCAAGCAGCTGTTTGGCAGCAAGGTGTACGGCGTGGACGTGAACAGTTTGGAGCAGGTGGTGCAGCAGCTGCTGGAGGAAAAGGACATGACCATTGGCGTTGCCGAGAGCATCACCGGGGGTCTGCTGGCCAAGCGGCTGACCGACCTGCCCGGGGTGTCCCGGGTGTTCAAGGGGGGCATCGTGTCCTATACCAACGAAGTCAAGCAGTCTGTGCTGGGTGTGCTGGAGGATATGCTGGGCGAATATGGCGCGGTATCCGCCCCTGTGGCCCAGGCCATGGCAGAGGGTGCGTGTCGTGTGCTGGGGGTGGATATTGCCCTGGCCGCCACCGGCGTGGCTGGTCCGGACAAGGACGACCGGGGCAACGACATCGGCACCGCCTTTGTGGCCATCGCCACCCCGGACGGCAGCTATGTGCGTGAACTCAACTTGGGTAACCGGCCCATGCGTGAGCGGCTGCGCACCCAGACGGCCCACCACGCCTTCGACCTGGCCCGGCGGTATCTGTCCGGGCTGCCCTACGAGGGATAAATCAGAACTTAAGTGTTCCGGGGAGGAAAGGGAGGTGGAGCGGGCGTGTCCGAAGTAAATCGGGATTTGGAACTGGCGGGGCGGCTGGCACAGCTGGCGGCGCAGCAGGGCGGCCGGACCTACTTTGTGGGCGGCTGCGTCCGCGACCGACTGCTCCACCGGGAGAACAAAGACATTGATGTGGAAGTCCACGGTCTGACCCCGGCACAGCTGGAGGTGCTGCTGGACGGACTGGGCACCCGACTGAGCATGGGGGAGAGCTTTGGCATCTACGCGCTGGCCGGCTACGGGCTGGACATCGCCATGCCTCGCCGGGAGCGGGCGCTGGGCCGGGGCCACCGGGACTTTGAAATGAGCGTGGACCCCCATCTGGGACCAGAGAACGCCGCCCGGCGGAGGGACTTCACCGTCAACGCCATGATGCAGGATGTGCTCACCGGCACCCTGCTCGATCCCTTTGGCGGGCAGGCGGACTTGGAGCGGGGCATCCTGCGCCACGTGGACGACGTAAGTTTTGGGGAGGATCCTCTGCGTGTGCTGCGGTGCGCGCAGTTTGCCGCCCGGTTTGGCTTTGCGGTGGCAGAGGAAACGGTAGCCCTTTGCCGGAGTATGGACCTGTCTGCCTTGTCCCGGGAACGGGTGGCGGGCGAGCTGGAAAAGGCGCTGCTGAACGCCCCCAGACCCAGCGTGTTTTTCCGCACCCTGCGGGAGATGGAGCAGCTGGACACGTGGTTTGGTGAACTGTCTGCCCTGATCGGGGTGAAGCAGAACCCCAAGTACCATGCCGAGGGGGACGTGTGGGAGCACACCATGCTGGTGGTGGACGCGGCGGCGGACTACCGCTCTCAGGTGTCCGACCCGCTGGTGCTGATGCTGGCCGCTCTGACCCACGATTTAGGCAAGGCGGTGAGCACCCGGGTCATCGACGGGGTGCTCCACGCCTACGGACATGAAACGGCCGGCCTGCCCCTGACCCGGTCGTTGCTGGAGCGAATTTTGGGCGCAAGCCGGCGCATCCCTGCGGTACTGGAGCTGGCCGAACACCATATGCGGCCCAATGTCTCGGCGGTCAATGCCGCCAGCATCAAGTCCACCAACAGGATGTTTGACCGGGTGAGTGACCCGGAGGCGCTGATGTATCTGGCGCTGGCGGACAGCCGGGGCAAAATCGCGCCGGGGGACAACGTGGTGCATGAGGAATTTCTGCGCCGGCGGCTGGAGGAATACCGGGCGTGCATGGCCCGTCCCCGGGTGATGGGGCGGGACCTGCTGGAGGCGGGGCTGGTCCCGGGCCATGATTTTGCCGACCTGCTCTCCCACGCCCGCAAGCTGCATCTGGCCGGCGTGGACAAGGATTGTGCCTTAAAGCAGACCCTTGCCTATGCCCGGAAAAAACGCAAAAAGAATGGGGAGTGACGCTTTAGCGCTTTTGCGCAAAAAAGTGTGTATTCCCTCTTGCAATTCCAATTTTGGGAGAGTATAATAGCACCATCTTTTCTGTGAGGTGCGCAAAATGAAGCGTAACACCGTCACAACCGCATCCGTGTTCTTTACCTATGGCTGGACCCGATTTATGGGTGCCGGCTTTTTCGCCGTGGGCAAAAGGGACGAGCGATGAGTGTCCGCCGTTACAGGCGGGATAAGATGCCAACGTAACGTTTGGGCGCTCATTGCGTTTGTCAATGAGCGCCCTTTTTATGTGTGGAAAGGACTTGAGTTTATGGTCATAATCATGAAGCCGGGCACCAGTCAGGATGCCATCCATGCGCTGGTGGAGAAGCTGGAAAAGCAGGAAAAGGTGCAGGTGGGTATCACCCACGGCGTGGGCTGTTCCATTCTGGGTCTGGTGGGTGACACCGTCCATCTGGATATCCACAAGCTGGAGATGGAACCCAACGTGGAGCGCGTCATGCGCGTGCAGGAGCCCTATAAAAAGGCCAACCGAAAGTTCCACCCCGAGGACAGTATTGTCACCGCCGGCGGCGTTGCCGTGGGCGGCGGCAATTTTACCGTGATGGCCGGCCCCTGCTCGGTGGAGAGCGAGGCGCAGATCATTGAGGTGGCCCGGGACGTGAAGCAGGCCGGCGCGGCCATGCTCCGGGGCGGCGCGTTCAAGCCCCGCACCAGTCCTTACTCCTTTCAGGGGATGGGGCTGGACGGGCTGGACCTGCTGCTGGAGGCAAAGCAGGAGACGGGCCTGCCCGTGGTCACCGAGATCATGAGCCCCAAATACTGCCAGGCCTTTGAGGAAAAGGTAGATTTGGTGCAGGTGGGCGCCCGGAATATGCAAAACTTCGACCTGCTCAAAGAGGTGGGCAAGATGTCCAAACCCATCCTGCTCAAGCGGGGCCTGTCCAACACCTATGAGGAGTGGATCATGTCTGCGGAGTATATCATGGCCGCGGGCAACGAAAACGTGATTTTGTGCGAGCGGGGTATCCGCACCTTTGAGACCCAGGCCCGCAACACGCTGGACGTGTCCGCCATCCCCGCCATCAAACGTATGAGCCACCTGCCCATCGTCATTGACCCCTCCCACTCGGGGGGCTATTACTGGTTCGTGGAGCCGCTGGCCATGGCGGCCATCGCTGCCGGAGCGGACGGCCTGATCGTAGAGGTGCACAACGATCCCGCCCACGCCCTGTGCGACGGGCAGCAGTCCCTGACTCCGGAGAAGTTCCGGCACCTGATGGACAAGTCCGCCGCGCTGGTGGACCTGATGGGAAAAACGCTGGTGCGATAAACGAAGGTGGTTTCCATGAAACAACTCACCGTAGCCCTGCCGGGCCGGGAATATGATATTTTAATTGAAAAGGGGCTGCTGGACCGGGCGGGTGAATACTGCCGGAAGGTTCTGCCCAAGGCCCATCGCCTGGCGGTGGTCACGGACAGCAACGTGGCCCCTTTGTATCTGGAACGGCTGACGAACAGCCTTGAGGGGGCAGGATTTGCCGTCAAGGGCATCACCGTCCCCGCCGGAGAGAGCTCCAAGAGCATGGAGATGCTGGGTTACCTCTACGATGAGATGCTGTCCTTTGGCCTGAGCCGCACCGACGCGGTGGTGGCCCTGGGCGGCGGCGTGGTGGGCGATTTGGCGGGCTTTGCCGCCGCCACCGTGCTGCGTGGGGTGGATTATGTGCAGATCCCCACTACCCTGCTGGCTCAGGTGGACTCCTCGGTGGGAGGCAAAGTGGCTATCGACCTGCCCGCGGGCAAAAATCTGGCCGGGGCCTTCTGGCAGCCCAGGCTGGTGCTCATGGACCCGGAATGTCTGCATACCCTGAGCGATAAGATATTCTCCGACGGTATGGCGGAGGTCATCAAGTACGGCTGCATCCGGGACGAGGAGTTTTTCCGCTGCCTCGACCGATGCGGCGGAAGAGCCGGGGTCATGGAGCACATCGAGCAGGTGCTTTACACCTGCTGTGACATCAAGCGGCAGGTGGTGCTCTGCGACGAGCGGGACACCGGCGAGCGTATGGTTTTGAACTTCGGCCACACGGTGGGCCACGCCTTTGAGCTGGCCGGACACTACGAGGACTGGACCCACGGTCAGGGGGTGGCCGCCGGAATGCTTTGGGCAACTCGGCTGGGGGAATGCATGGGCATCACCCCCGCGGGAACGCAGCAGACCATCCGCGGCGTGCTGGAGAAGTATGACCTGCCCACCCACATCCCCTGCCCGTGGGACACCATGGTGGAGGCCATCGGTCTGGACAAGAAGCGGGCAGCGGGGGGTATCTCCTTCGTGCTGCTGGAGCGTATGGGCTGGGCCGTGCCGGTGAAAATGCAGACCAAACAGCTGCTGGACGATTTGAAGCAGCTTTACGAAGGGTGAGAGAATGAACGTCACCATTCAGCCTACATTTTTAAAAGGTGAGATCATCCCGCCTCCCTCCAAGTCTCAGGGACATCGCCTGTTGTTGGCGGCAGCCCTGGCTGAGGGGGAGAGTGTGATTTCCGGACTGGCCCCGTCCAAAGACATTGAGGCCACCATCGCCTGCATTTGTGCCCTTGGGGCGCGGGTGCAGTGGGGGATAGATGCCCTGCACGTGGTGGGGCGTG
>JAZNMM010000035.1:0-4164 GCA_045579605.1 Lawsonibacter sp. | reverse complement strand
AGCTAAGTGTTGTCTTCCTAAGACCGCTTGGCCTCCGACTTAGTTGCGTGAGCCGCTTTTTTGTTTGCTGAGCGATCCAGATTTATCCACCCCACTCATCGTCTGCTGCCTGCTGTTGTTTCAGTTCTTTGTTCAGCCGTTGGCGGTCGGCAGTCTCTACCCGGCCGATAATGGCACTTTGGGTAATAAACATTACCCGCACATAAAACCGCTCCCCCACCCGGTCATACAGCCGACCGGCGCTCATCGTCCCCCCGGCCACCGTGTAGGTGCTGTTGGCGATGTAGCCTACCGTGCCCAGCATAGGCAGGTGACACCGGATGGCCTCTCCATCATGCCGATTGCTGGGCTCCTTACTGCATCGGATCAGGCCGTCAACCCTGAATGGTGTCTGGTCATAGTAGTGGTTTGTCCCGGTAATTGTGACGTAACAGGGTCTTTGGGGTGCCAGCTCCTTGAGCGTCATTTGCTTTCTGTACAACATATCCTCCGTCTCCTTTCCTTCGATGTCTCCATGTTAACAAAGCGCAAGTCCCATAATCCGGACTTTATTTTCTCGCTCATATCTGTCAACGACGCGGCATATAAGTGTGTCAGTAACGCAGAATGGAGCGTGTTGTCTTTGAAAGGAAACATGGAGGAGCGGGCCTGCCAACTGGCCCTGTACATCATAGAAAATAAGACAACCGTCCGGGGCGCGGCCCGGACGTTCGGCATCAGCAAGTCCACCGTGCACAAGGATATCCGAGAGCGCCTGCCCGCCTTCAACCGCCCCCTCTACCTTCAGGTCAAACAGGTGCTGGACGAAAATAAAGCCGAGCGCCACATCCGCGGCGGCATCGCCACACGCAAAAAATACAAAGGAGCATAAAAGTGTGCCACATCGGTTTGATGTGGCACACTTTTTTCATGACAAAAACACATTGCCTTGGGCGCATTTTAATGCTATGATAGAGAAAATGCCGCGCAAATGGTACGAAGGAGCTGTTGACCGTGAGCTACGCCGATCAGGTGTTTATCCAAAACTGCAAGGATATCCTGTCCAAGGGTGTCTGGGACACCGACCGCCCCGTGCGCCCCAAGTGGGAGGACGGCTCCCCCGCCCACACCGTCAAGCTGTTCGGTGTGGTCAACCGCTATGACCTGCGTGAGGAGTTTCCCATCATCACCGTGCGCAAGCAGTTTCTCAAGTCCGCGGTGGACGAGCTTCTGTGGATCTGGCAGAAAAAGTCCAACGATGTCAGCCAGCTCAACAGCCACGTCTGGGACGCCTGGGCAGATGAAAACGGCACCATCGGCAAGGCCTACGGCTACCAGCTGGGGGTCAAACACCACTATCCCGAGGGGGAGATGGACCAGGTGGACCGGGTGCTCTTCGACCTGAAGCACAACCCCACCTCCCGGCGGATCCTCACCAATCTCTACAACCACCACGATCTGAGTGAAATGGCCCTGTACCCCTGCGCTTACTCCATGACCTTCAACGTCACCGGCAACACCCTCAATGCCATCCTCAACCAGCGCTCACAGGACATGCTCACTGCCAACGGCTGGAACGTGATGCAGTACGCGGTGCTCACCCACATGCTGGCCCAGGTGTCCGGTCTTGAGGTGGGCGAGTTTGTCCACGTGATCGCCGATGCCCACATCTATGACCGCCATGTCCCCGTGGTGGAGGAGCTCATCGCCCGCACCCCCTACGACGCCCCCACCTTCACGTTGGACAAGTTCGTTACCGACTTCTATGATTTCACCCCCGCCAGCGTCAAGCTGGAGGGCTATCAGGCCCACGCGCTGGACCAGAAAATCCCGGTAGCGGTCTGACGGAGGGCAACATGAATCTTATCGTTGCAGTAGATGAAAACTGGGCCATTGGCAAGGGCGGCGATCAACTGGTCTATATCAGCGCCGACCTGAAGCGCTTCAAAGAGCTGACCACCGGCCACCCGGTCATTCTGGGCCGCAAGACCCTGGCCACCTTCCCCGGGGGAAGGCCGCTGAAAAACCGCCGCAACCTGATCCTGTCCGCCACCCCGGGCTACACGGTGGATGGTGCGGAGGTCTTTGCCGATGTGGACAGCCTTTTGGCCGCCGCTCCGGAGGATGCCTTTGTCATCGGCGGAGAGAGCGTGTACCGGGCCCTGCTGGACCGGTGCCACACCGCTTATGTGACCAAGATCCATGCCGCCTATCCCGCCGACCGGTACTTCCCCGATCTGGACGTCCACCCGGACTGGACCGTGAGCGAGGAAAGCCGGCCTATGGAGGACCAGGGCGTCAGCTTCCATTACGTGACCTACCGAAAGCAGTAACCCTATGCCGCCTCTTGCGTTGGAGGCGGCATTATTTTTTGTACCTTTTTCACAGTTTCCCGTGCAAGTGCCTTTGTGCGTGACTTTATCGGCTCGTTCAGGGATATAATAAAGTGGACGTTTTGCCTGCGTTTGTCCGCCACACAACGACACATATCCTCTCCCTTGGACACGTCGTCCCTTCTTTTTGTGTTTTCTGTGTATTTTGGGCACTTTGGCGGAATATTTCGCGCTTTTTTCGACTATTTTACAGTTGAATTTTACCGTATATTGGAATACAATGTTAACTTGACTGGAAAGGTGGCGATGGTTTGCTGAATATCGTTTTGGTAGAACCTGAGATCCCGCAGAACTGCGGCAACATTGCCCGCACCTGCGCCGCCACCCGAAGCCGCCTGCACCTGATCCGACCGCTGGGCTTTGACATCAGTGAAAAGGCCGTAAAGCGGGCGGGGCTGGACTACTGGCCCATGGTGGATCTGCACGTCTACGACAGTCTGGACGACCTCTTTGCCCAACACCCCGCACCCGACCTGTGGCTGGCCACCACCAAGGCCCCTCAGGACTACACGAAAGCGACCTTTCGAGACGAGTGCTGGCTGTTTTTCGGCAAGGAGACCGCCGGTCTGCCCGAGGACTTTCGTCTGGCCCACTATGACCGGTGCATCCGAATTCCCATGCGGGAGGACGCCCGCAGCCTGAATCTGGCAAACTCGGTGGCAGTGCTCACCTATGAGGCACTGCGCCAGACCGGTTTCCCCGACCTGTCGGGTGCCGGCGAAATGTCTATGGCAACCCCATGACCCTACCGTTACAAAACGAAAGGAGCCGTTCGTATGAATTACAACAAGAAGACCGTGAAGGACATGGACGTCAAGGGCAAGAAGGTCCTGCTGCGCTGCGACTTCAACGTGCCCATGGCCAAGGATGGCAGCGGTGTCATCACCGATGACAAGCGCATCCGCGCCGCTCTGCCCACCATCCAGTACCTGCTGGAGCAGGGTGCAGCTGTGATCGCCTGCTCTCACATGGGCAAGCCTCAGCCCAGCTTTGACAAGTGGGTGCAGAAGCAGACCGAAAAGGGCAAGGACCCCGCCACCCTCACCGAGGAAAAGTGGAAGAAGTCCCTGGCCGAGCTGACCCTGAAGCCCGTTGCCGCCCGGCTGAGCGAGCTACTGGGGCAGGAAGTGGCTCTGGCCGCCGACGTGGCCGGTCCCGACGCTCAGGCCAAGGCCGCCGCTCTGCAGCCCGGTCAGATCATGCTGCTGGAGAACACCCGCTTTGAAAAGGGCGAGACCAAAAACGATCCCAAGCTGGCCAAGGCCATGGCTGACATGGCTGAGATCTACGTGTCCGACGCCTTCGGCGCCGTCCACCGCGCTCACGCCTCCACCGCCGGTGTGGCGGAGTACCTGCCCGCCGTGTCCGGCTTCCTGATCCAGAAGGAGCTGGAGATCATCGGCGGCGCTCTGGCCAATCCCAAGCGTCCCCTGGTGGCCATTCTGGGCGGCTCCAAGGTGTCCTCCAAGATCGGCGTCATCAACAACCTGCTGGAGATCGCCGACACCATCATCATCGGCGGCGGCATGGCCTACACCTTCTCCGCTGCCAAGGGCGGCAAGGTTGGTGACTCCCTGCTGGAAGCTGACTGGATGGATTACTCCAATGAGATGGTGAAGAAAGCCGAGGAGAAGGGCGTCAAGCTGCTGCTCCCCATCGACACCGTTATTGCCGATGCATTTGACCCCAATGCCAACAGCCAGGTGGTTGCCTCCGGTGAGATTCCCGAGGGCTGGCAGGGCCTGGACATCGGCCCCAAGACTGTGGAACTGTACTGCGATGCCGTGAAGGA
>JAZNMM010000034.1:0-3413 GCA_045579605.1 Lawsonibacter sp. | reverse complement strand
GGACGGACAATATCCGCCTCCAGCACCGTCCACTTGCCCTCCCGGCCGGAACAGGGCCCATCCTGCACCACCACGGCGTACTTTTCCAGCAGGGTCAGCGGCTTATAGGACAGCTTGGAGGTGCGCAGTCCCGGGTCGCCGGTGTCATCCTCCCGGTTGATATACTCCACGCCGTCCACCGCATAATACTGGGCAAACTGACTGACCAGCATCTGATAGCCGCCCTCGCAGGCCCGGTCGGCCTTTTCCATGTGGACAAACAGGGTGTCACCCGCCACCTCGCCGATGGCAAAGCCCACCACGTCGCCCTTCACTCGCAGTACGCCGCCCACCATGCCGTAGTGGGCAAAGGTGGCAAGCATCTCCCGGGTCTTGGTCAGGTCCTCCTGAAAGGTGGTGCTTTCCTTCTGTACCCCGGCGGCGTAGCGGGCCAGAAAGCTCTCCACATCCGCCGTGTCCGCCGCCGTCAGCGGTGCAAAGCTCCACTCCTCCCCATAGGTGCGCAGAAAACGGTTGACGTGGTTGCGCTGTCCGCTGAGCTTCTTCCCCTTGAAATACTTGAGGGCCTCCGCCTCATACAGATAATCAAAGGTGTCCCGGTCCCACATGACGCTGGCACAGGGGAACAGCTTGGTCAGTGCGTCCAACTCGTCCTTGGGCATGGGGTAAAAGATAACAGGAATGCCCCGGCGGGTGCAGTACTCCCGCACCTGCTCATACTCCCGCTTCCGGTCGCCGCCCCGGGGCATGGCAAACACCGTGCCGAAGCCGGGATAGTCCACCTTGAAGTACAGCACGCCATCATGGACCGCATATTCGGTTTTGTAGTAGTCCCGCCAGATGAAGATGCCGCCCATGGTCAGGTCGCACAGTCGATGGGGGTTGTCCCCCAGCATGGGGCGCACCACATCCACATCCCGCGGGGTCAGAGGTCGAAACTCCAGCATGTAACCGCTTCTCTCCCGGCGTAAAAGTGAAGCGTCCGCGGAGCGGACGCTTCCCTGTTTTGTATTATAACACATTCCCGCAGGAAAAAACCACCAAATTCAGACTTTTTTCGCCGTGAGGGACACCCAGCCATTCTGCTCCCGGCGGCCGGTGATGACAAGTCCATTTTTCACAAGGGCGGCCTCCACCTCGCCGGCCCGGGTGTCGATGATACCCGAGCAGATGAACACGCCGCCGTCCTTCATCAGTCCAGGAGCCTGGGCCGACAGGGGAATGATGACGTCGGCCACAATGTTGGCCAACACTACATCGTGCTGTTCCCTTCCCAGCTCTTCTGCCAGGACCCGGTCGCTGAGCACGTCGCCCGCGCGGACGGTATAGCGGTCCTTGCCGATGCCGTTGAGCTCAGCATTCTCATAGGCCACACCCACCGCCTTGGGGTCGATGTCCACCGCCACGGCGTGACGGGCGCCCAGCACCAGGGCGGCGATGGACAAAATGCCGCTGCCGCAGCCCAGGTCCAGCACGCTGCTGCCGGGGGTGGTGTACTCCTCCACTCCGGCCAGACACAGCTGGGTGGAGGCGTGGGAGCCGGTGCCGAAGGTCAGCCCGGGATTGAGGTAGAAGGGCACTTTCCCCTCCGGAACGGGCTTGTTGCGTTCCCACTCGGGCACTACGTACAGCTTTTCGCCCACAGGCAGGGGCTTGTAATACTTCTGCCAGCTGTACGCCCAGTCGTTGTCCCCCAGCGGGGTGACGGTGTACTCGGCGTCCAGCAAGGCGGTGTATTTGTTCAGCTGCGCCTTGCCGTCGGCATCATCGGTCACGTAGAACTTGATGCGGCACAGGCCCTGCATACGCCGCTCCAGCTCCTCGTCCACGTAGTCCCAGTATTGACGGTTGTTCTCCAGAAACTGGTGGAACTCCCCCTCATCTTCCACTACAAGGCCGGTCATGCCCGCGTTGATGAGCCGTCCGCTCAGCTCGTCCAGCCGGTCGGCGGTGGTGTTGACCGCCACCTCCAGCCATTTCAGTTCGTCCATGTTATCTCTCCTTGGCGATGTAGAACAGAGCCACCACGCCCGGCCCGGCGTGGGCGCCGATGACGGGACCGACGTAGTTGATAATGACCTCTTTTACGCCAAAGCGCTCCTTTACCATATCGGCCACCGCGTTGGCGTCGTCCCAGCAATCACCGTGACTGATGAAAATGGTCTGGTCCGCCGGGTCAATGACTGCCTTTTCCATGGCATCCACCAGCGCCTTGAGGGAGGCGGCGCGGCCGCGCACCTTGCCGATGTTGATCAGATGCCCCTCGTCATCCACGTGGAGCACCGGCTTGATGGCCAGCATGCTGCCCACCACCGCCGTGGTGGCGGAAACGCGTCCGCCCCGCTTGAGGAAGTGCAGGTCGTCCACCGTAAACTGGTGACTGACGGACAACTTGTTCTCCTCCGCCCAGTCACGCACCTGCTCGATGCTTTTGCCCTTTTCCCGCTCCTTGGCGGCAAGATAGACCAGCATCCCCTGGCCCAGAGAGGCGCACAGGGTATCCACCACGAAGATCTTGCGCTGGGGATACTTCTCCCGCAGGTCCTCTGCGGCGATGACGGCGGAGTTGTAGGTAGTGGACAGGCCGGAGGAGAAGGCCAGCACCAGCACGTCCTGCCCCTGCTTGACAAAGGGCTCGATGACATCGGTGTACTGGGCTACGTTCACCGCCGAAGTGCTTGCCATCTTCCCCGCCCGCAGCCGGTCGTAAAAGGCGTGGGGGTCCATTTCCCGGTTGTCGGGATAATTGAAAAAGGTCGTTCCCTCCATGGTGCAGCTCAGGGGCAGCACCTGTACATCCAGCTTCTCCACCAGCTCCAAAGGCAGGTCGGCGGAGGAGTCGGTCAGAATCACAAACTCGCTCATACGATTTACTCCTTCTCTGTTTTGTGTTTCTTTTCTTCCTGAGGATTTCGTTCCCGAATGATGTCCAGCACCCGGGCGCAGGCCAGCTGGTTGGCGTAGCTGCGCAGCCCAAGGCTCAGCGCCAGCTGAGGCAGCTCATCGGCGGGTGTGTCTGCATTCAGGTTGGCCGCCGCCTCGCTCAGGGCGGTGTCCAGCGCGCGGCAGAAGTAGTTGTAGATGGAGCGGGGCTCCTTGCTGTCGGGCACAGAGTCCAGCATGGCACGCATATCCTTGACGCTGAGCACCTTTTTCATGGCGCACACCGCCGTCAGATAGCCCAGATGCACCGGGCCGTACCGCTTGCCCTCCGCCCGAGGCACCAGCCCATCCTTGATGTAGTTGTTCACCATGGCGGAGGTCAGCTGGTCGTCCTCCTTGAAGCTCACCAGCTGTCGGGGAATATAGGAGATGACCTGGTCCATATACAGCGCCAGGTCGGGCAGCTCCTCCCACGCCGCAGGACGCTCCTGCTCCAGTCGCTGCTTGAGTTGTTTCAATTCTTCCATAAG
>JAZNMM010000033.1:0-10755 GCA_045579605.1 Lawsonibacter sp. | reverse complement strand
CTGTCTCAGCGCTATCCGGAGGAAATTCTGGAGGAGTTGCCCGAGGTGGACGGCATTCTGGGCACCGGAAGCTATACCGACATTGTCCCCGCCATCCAGAGCGTGCTGGAGGGCGACCAGCCCACCTTTTTCGGGGACATTCACAACACCATTGAGGACAGTGCGCGCATCGTGACCACCCCGCCCTATACCGCCTATCTGAAGATTGCGGAGGGGTGCAGCAACGCCTGCTCCTTCTGTATTATTCCCAAGCTGCGCGGACGCTATCGCAGCCGGGACATGGACTCCCTGCTGGCCGAGGCCAGGGGTCTGGCGGAGGCGGGGGTAAAAGAGCTGATCATCATCGCCCAGGACATCACCCGCTACGGCATGGATAAGAAAGGCGGCACCAGCCTTGCCGGCCTGCTGCGGGAGCTGTGCAAGCTGCCGTTTCGCTGGGTGCGCCTGCATTATCTGTACCCCGAGGTGGTGACGGACGAGCTCATCCAGGTGATCGCATCCCAGCCCAAGATCCCACACTATCTGGACATTCCCATTCAGCACTGCAACGACCGCATCCTCAAGGCCATGAACCGCCGGGGGACCAAGGCGGACCTGACTGCGCTGTTTGATAAGCTGCGCGCCGCCATGCCAGACGTGGTCATCCGTACCTCCATCATCTGCGGTTTCCCCGGAGAGACTGAGGAGGAGTTTGAGGAGTTGTGTGAATTCCTGAACGGGCAGCAGCTTCAGCGAGCAGGCATCTTCCAGTTCTCCCCGGAGGAGGGGACCAAGGCGGCGGCCATGGATGATCAAGTGGATCCGGAGGTGGCTCAGCGTCGGGTGGAGCTGCTGCTGGACCTGCAGTCCCGGGTCATGGACGCGTATAACGAGGAAAAGCTGGGCACGGTGATGGAAGTGCTGTGCGAGGGCTTTGACAGCCAGGCGGGCTGCTATGTGGGCCGCACCTATGCCGACTCGGTGGACATCGACGGCCGAGTGTTTTTCACCGCGGCGGGCATCCTTCCGGCGGGTGAGTTTGTTAATGTGCGTATCACCGGCACGGAAGATGGCGACCTGACCGGCGAGATTGAGGAATAAGGAGAAGATAGACAATGAATACTGCCAATAAGCTGACTATGCTGCGGGTGCTCATGATCCCCGCGTTTCTTTTGGTGCTCTACCTGGGGTTGCCCTTTGGCAACCTGATCGCCCTTGCCATCTTTGTGGTGGCCAGTCTGACCGACTGGCTGGACGGCTACATCGCCCGCAACTACAACCAGACCACCGACTTTGGCAAATTCATGGACCCGCTGGCGGACAAATGTCTGGTCATCGCCGCCATGCTGTGGTTTGTGGAGATCGGCCAGATGCCCGCATGGGCGCTGCTGATCGTGGTGGTGCGTGAGTTTGCCGTCAGCGGCCTGCGTATGCAGGCGGCCAATCTGGGCAAGGTGATCGCCGCGGGCTGGTCGGGCAAAGTGAAGACCGCCTCCACCATGGTGTGCATCTGCCTGATGCTGCTGCCCATCCCCTCGGTGCTCAACACCGCATGCGTGGCCGTTATTGTGCTGACCACGCTGTATTCCGGCGCGGAGTATCTGCTGGCCAACCGCAGCGTGTTCTCCTCTATGAAGTGAGCTGTGTGCTGAACATAAGAACAGCCCCTTGCCCATGCGGGCAAGGGGCTGGTTGACTGTTTGGGGACGGGATCAGATCTTGTCGTGCTCCCGGATGAAGTCGCCGATCTGACGCACGGCAAGGGCCAGCGTTTCCGGCTCGGGCAGCATGACGATGCGGAAGTGGTCGTGGGTGTCCCACTTGAAGCCGCTGCCGGGCACGATGAGGATGTGCTTTTCCAGCAGGAGCTGGTGGGCAAACTCCTTGTCGTTGGTGATTTCCAGTGCTTCTTTCTTAATCTTGGGGAAGACGTAGAAGCCGGCGGAGTTCTTCACATAGGAGATGCCTTCGATCTTGTCCAGCTCGTCGCAGGTGGCCTTACGCTGCTCGTACAGGCGACCGCCGGGGCAGATCATGGCCTGAGTATAGGCGGTGTCGGCCATGGCGTCGGGAATGATGGTCTGCATGATAGCGTTGGCGGACAGGCGCACGGAGGCCAGCTTGAGCAGGTTGGAGCAGATCTCGTTTCGGGGCTCCTCCGGGCCGCTGACCACCAGCCAGCCTGTGCGGAAGCCACACAGACAGTGGGACTTGGACAGACCGTTCATAGTGACCACGGTGATGTCCTTGGCCAGAGCGGCGGTGGAGGTGAAGGGCTTGCCGTCAAAGACCAGCCGGTCATAGATCTCGTCCGACCAGAGCACCAGCTTGTTCTGGCGGGCGATCTCAATGATCTTCAGCAGGATCTCGTTGGAGTAGAGGGCACCGGTGGGGTTGTTGGGGTTGATGATCAGAATGGCCTTGGTCTTGTCGGTGATCAGACTGCGGATCATATCCGGGTCGGGGTTCCAGCCGTCCTCCTCCCGGCACTTGTAGTACACGGGAACGGCGTCGTTAAGCAGGATCTCATTGACCCACAGGGAGTAGCAGGGGGCGGGGACCAGCACCTCGTCACCGGGGTTGAGCATGGCCTTGGCCAGCATGGAGGCGATCTCACTAACGCCGTTGCCGATGAAGATGTTGTCCATGGTGAAGTTCTCAATGCCGTTGCCCACGTGGTAGTTGAAAATGGACTCCCGGGCGGTGGGCATGCCGCGCACATCACAGTAGCCCACGGCGCGGTCCATCTTCTCCACCAGAGCGGCGCGGACGCTGTCGGGCATGCCGAAGCCGAAGGCGGCGGGGTTGCCGGTATTCAGCTTCAGGATCTTCTCGCCCTGTTTCTCCAGTTCCAGAGAGAGATAGAAGTTTTTGCCGCGGATGTCAGAAGCGATGCGGTCCAGACGTTCAGAACAAAGTTTCAATGTTATCACCTGTTTTCGTTTTCTAATTAGGATAGCACGGAATGCTTACCTTTTATTATACCACAATGGGGGGAGAAAAGCAAGACGAAAGGAGCAATCTTGCAATTTGAGAAATATAATATTGCCCGGTTTGCACACAGCCGCCGGAGGGTTGAAAGAAACGGCAGGACATGGTATAATAATAAAAATTTCGGGAGGGTGGTTTGTGTGAATATGAAAAATATCCTCATCACCATAGGTGTGGGTGCAGTGCTTCTGTTTGCGGGGTACATTCTGATTGACACTAACCATTGGACCGGGTCTGCCATCCTGTATCTGGCGGCGGTGGTTGGGGCTGGCTGTTATTGGATCGGGAGCAATCAAAATAAGTAAACAGAAGTCTGTTACATGACTCACATGCCCTGCTGAAAACAGCAGGGCATTTCTTTATGCGGTATAACCGTTGGCGCGGTGGAGTGGGTTTTTATTGCCTTTTTCGCCGCTGTGCGCTATAATATAACAAAGTTTGACGCACGCTGAAAGGAGAATGGAATATGGCATATTGCAGATTTTGTGGAAAACCCATCAGCGACGTGGCGGTCATCTGTCCCGCCTGCGGCGCCCAGCAGGGGGCCGGCGTGGCGCACAAGGTGGACAACGGCGGCTTTTTGTGGGGATTGCTGGGCTTTTTTATTCCCATTGCCGGCCTGATCCTGTATCTGATGTGGAAGGACGAGCGGCCCCGCACTGCCAAAGCCGCCGGAATTGGCGCGCTGGTGAGCGCCATCCTTGGCGTGGTGGTAACCATTTTGTGTGTGAGCATTTATATGGGCCTGGTTATTGCCATAATGAGCTATTGACAGCGCCAACGGACCTCCGAACACCGTTCGGAGGTCTTTGCATACCTGCAGGATTGCAACGAGAGAAAATGTGTGATATAATGCTTCAAAATGGGTGTTTATGCCCAATGATTTGAGGCCGCGCCGGGTAAACGGCGATGATTCGGACGGTGTGTCTGTGTGTGGTTGGCCTTGGATCGGACACATGGGAGGAATCAGAATGGAAATCAACGGTGAGATCGTCAATGACGTGATACGCTATGACCAGCTGAATCTGTCGGCGGAGGTCATGCGTGCTATTGACAAAAAGGGCTATGTGGAGGCTACTCCGGTGCAGACCGGGGCGATCCCGTATTTCATGCAGTGGAAGGACGTGACCGCAAAGGCGCCCACCGGAACGGGCAAGACCTTTGCCTTCGGTATCCCCATGGTGGAGCACATCGACCCCAGCAATAACGATGTACAGGCTCTGGCGCTGGCCCGCGCCCGGGAGCTGGCCATTCAGATCCAGGAGGAATTGCGGGACCTGTGCGCCTTCAAAGAGGGCGTGCGCACGGTATGCCTCTATGGTGGCCAGCCCATCGACAAACAGATCACCCAGCTGAAAAAACAGCCCCAGATCGTAGTAGCCACCCCCGGCCGGCTGATGGACCACATGAAGCGGCGCACCGTGCGGGTGGACAAGGTGCTCACTGTGGTGCTGGATGAGGCCGACCGCATGCTGGACATGGGCTTTGTGCGGGACGTGACCCGCATCCTGGACCAGATTAAAAACCGAAAAAATCTGGGTATGTTCTCCGCTACCATCTCCCGGGAGGTTCTGGACATCTCCTGGGTATACCAGCGTGACCCGGTGGAGATCACCGTGCGCGCGGATGAGCGCAACAAGCCTGACATCACCCAGTACCGGCTGGACGTGGACCGCAACGCCAAGGCGGATACCGTGGCCAAACTGCTGGAGCTGGGCGGTTACGATCACGCCATTGCCTTCTGCAACACCAAGAACATGACCGACCGTCTGGCCGGTCTGCTGAGTATGCGGGGGATTACCTGTCAGGCCATTCACGGCGACATTCAACAGCGGGTGCGGGAAAAAACCCTGCAGAAATTCCGTGAGGGGCAAATGCGGGTGCTGGTGGCCACCGATGTGGCCGCCCGGGGTCTGGACATTGACGATGTGGACGCGGTGTTCAATTACGATGTGCCCGATGAGAATGAGTATTATATCCACCGCATCGGCCGTACCGGCCGAGCTAAGCGCCACGGCGTGGCTTTTTCTCTGGTGGCCTCCATTACCGAGGCGATCCGTCTGGAGGACATTCGTAAGCAGACGGGCAACACCATCCAGCACGTGCGCTTCGGCGCGGACGGTCAGCTGGAGCCGGTGCCGGAGAAACAGTAACGAAGAGCTGAATATCCCCGCCAACGGCGGGGATATTTTTATAGGGGAGGGATAGGATATGGTACTTCGTCCGTCTTGTCAGGCAGACGTGCCCGGGCTGAAACAGCTGTGGAAGCTGGCCTTTGGGGACGAGGATGCGTATATTGGGCACTTTTTTACCCGGTACTACACGCCCGAGCAAATGCTGGTGCTGGAGGAGGAGGGGACGGTGCTTGCCATGACGGCGTGGTTTGACATGCCCTTGGTGAGCAAAAACGGTGCTCGCATTCCCGCTGCCTACCTCTACGCCGTAGCCACCCACCCGGACTGCCGGGGCAGAGGACTGGCCGGGCGGTTGCTGGACTTTGCCGGACAATGGCTGGCCGAGCGGGACTTTGCCTGTCTGACCACCGTGCCTGCCCGTCCGGACCTGCACGTGTTTTTTGCCCGCAACGGCTTTGAGGAGGGCTTTGCCCTGTCCCGGCGGGAATACAATGTGCCCCCGGTGGGAGTGGAAGTCGACCTTGTTCCGGTGGATGGGCAGGAATACGGCCGTCTGCGGGAGGGTTGGCTGGCCGGAACGGCCCATGTCGCCTGTGCACCTGAGGGGCTGGCCTACCAGCAGGGCGTATGCCAGCTGTCCGGCGGCGGATTATACCGGGTGGGGGAGAAGGGCTGTGCCTGCGTGGAAGTGAGTGATCAGGCGGTGTTCATCAAGGAACTGCTGGCCGACTGTGTACCGGAGGCGGTGGCGGCGATTGCCGCCTGCCATCCCGCAAAATGTTATGAGGTTCGCACCCCGTGGGAGGGTGAGGGAGCGTCCTGGGACTTTGCCATGCTCCGCCCCCTTGCGTCCATCCCGGAATGGGACGGGAAGGGATCGGCCTATCTTGGCCTTGCCTTTGACTAAGGAAAACAGCGGAATGGACGATGCGCCCATTCCGCTGTTTGTTTTTGCTTAAAAATAAAGCTCTGCCGCCAGATTGCCGTGTGTATGAAAGCACACGGCTTTTTTCATAAATGCTTCGGTCACATTGAAATGCTCAGCCAGGGAATGCAGGTCGGTGCATCCGTCAGCCACCGCCGCGTCCAGCCGGTCGGCGGAGATGAGCCGCTGTACCGCCCACTTGTCTGCCTTGTACTCGTGCTTGGCCACCAGATCGAAGGGACTGCTGACGCGGTGGGTGGCACCGGTGAACACATGGCCCCCCTCGTGGGCCACCAGCACCAGCTCTTCGGCCTGAGTGGGAATATTGTCAAAATCCATGAAGATGCCGTAGTTTCCGTCCAGCTCGATGGTCGCGGCCTGCTCATCCGCCAGATCCCAGTGGTAAAAGCGTACCCCGGCGCGGTTGAGTTCGTTATACAGGCTCAGGGTCTGTTCCATTCTGCGATCCTTTCTCCCGCTGAAGCTCCTCGTTGAAAAACCGGGCCATATTCAGCAGCATCTGCTTTTTCTCCGGGGAAAGTGCGCGGGCCTCGTTGTGCATGGCGTAAGTGAAATCATCGAATGTGACAGCGCGGCCCTGACGGGCGGTGCCGTTCATCAGTCCTTCCATATCTACATCCAGCGTGGCGCAGATCTTCATCACCGTGTCCGCACCCACCCCCCCAAGACCGCGGTTGAAAATGTTGCGGATGGTGGTGGCGGGCAGGTCAGCCGCCTCGGCAAAGCGGGCGACAGAACCAAATTTGGATGCAATGAGTTCCTTCAACTGTTCTTCCCGGGTCATTTTGATCACCTCTGGGATGAGTATAACTCAATTGAGCAGACGTTGCAAGAGAAAAATACTGAATTGAGTAAAATTTTTTAAAAACCACTTGACAAACAACTCAATTGAGCGCTATATATAGAACACACGTTCGATACGCTTGCGGCGGTAAGATGTGGGGTACGGTCTTATCATACGGGACAAGCCGTACGATAAACCGGACAACAACGGAAAGGAGTGTGGGCGATGGCAGAATTGAGGTATCGCAGGGGAAAAGCGTACAGCATGGACATGGCGCAGTATATGTATCAGCTGTCGGAGGAGAATACCAATGCTTCGGAACTGGAACAGCTGCGCCGCAATTTGATTCGCTGTGTGAACGAAGAGTTGAGTCCACGCCAGCGGGAATACATGCATCTGTACTATGTTCAACGGATGAGCCAGCCCCAGATCGCCCGTGCCCTTGGTGTGGATGCGTCCACCGTGTCCAAGACCATCAAGCGGGGGGAGCAGCGGCTGCTGCGGTGTCTGCGCTACGGCGCACGCAGCTACCTGCGCTCCATGGACCGTTGACGCTGGGGCGCGAACGGGGAGCAAAAAAGGAGGAAAGACTATGATCCAATATCGAGACTGGTACATCTGGACACAGGGACAGGTGGTGGCAAGACAGTTTGACCACATGACCCGCAGTCTGGAGGTGGTGGGGGAACTGCCCGAGGGCTGGGAGTGGACGGTCATTGTGCGGGTGGGGGAGTATATGGACTATCTGCCACTCACCCCAACACAGACGGGGGCATCCATCACCCTGACCGCTCAGCAGTTGGCACTGCCGGGCATGTACAGCATTCAGCTGCGGGGAAAGCAGGGGGAACTGGTGCGCCACACAAACGTGCTCAGCGTCTATGTGCCCGCATCCCTGTCCGGTGATGCCAATTGGCCGGAGATCCCCAGCGAGTTTACCCGGCTGGAACAGCGGGTCCTTGCGGTGGGGGCGCAGGCGGCGGAGACGGCAAAACAAGCCCAAACCGCCGCGGCGCAGATCGCCGAAGCATTGGAGACCATTGGGGGGGCGAAAGACGAAGCGGGGCGGGCTGCCGTGGCCGCAGGGGAAAGTGCGGCCGGGGCGGATGCTTCAGAACAGGCGGCGCGGGAACACAGGATAGGTGCGGAAACGGCCGCGGCGCTGGCCGGGAGCTATACCTCCCACCCACCGGTGGTGGGGGAGAACGGGAACTGGTGGACCTGGAACGGGACGCAGTATACCGACAGCGGTAAGCCCAGTCAGGGGGAACTGACCCATGCTCAGGGAAACGTCCGGTACGCCAACGCTCTGAAGGGCACAGCCTGCGGCACGGTGGTTTGTCTGGATGATGTCAGCCCGCTGGAACATACGGTGCCGGTGAAGGTGGGCGGCGTACCCGATCCGACGGCGGTGACGGTGTACCGATGCGGAAAAAACCTTTGCCCGACAGCAAGCATTACTACCGCCGAGGACGTTGGGGGCAGAATTTTTCTGACGGCGGTTGACCATCCTTGTGTTGCACAGAACGCAACATATACACTTTCTGCCGATGTAACTGTGTATGAAGATGATGCGGCGGAATATCTGTTTTTCTCTATGACATTTGAATATACGGACGGAACGTCAAGTCTTTGCCGCACTTTCCTTGATGATGCTGTAGCTATGCGTGACGGAGTAACGAGGCGATTGACCGTAACAGGAGCGCCCACCCCCGGAAAGAAAGTCAAAGTGTTGTCGCTCATAACGCTTGATTTCGCATCTGGCACACGCCACGCGAAGGCCGAGAACATCCAACTGGAATTGGGCGCTGCCGCTACTGCTTATGAACCTTACGTCCCCTTTGCGGCTTATCAGTCCGGCGGAGACGGCACCTGCAATGCAACATCCGTTGCGCCGACTATGGTGTTGTGCACGAATGTGACAGGCGCAAATATTACATGCGAATACAACCGGGACACCTGCAAGGTCGTCCACCAGCTTCAGCAGGCTTGTCAAGACGATTTCCCTTATGCCGATTATGGAATGCCCGTTGTGTATTTTGAGGGAAACACCGCGGGAATGTCCAAGGATAACAAGGTCGATCTTTCCTACCGTTACGGCGAGAGAGAGGGAACTTGTACGCTGAAGTGGCAAGGCTCTTCCAGTCTGGCCTATCCCAAAAAGAATTACACCGTTGTGTTCGACAACGCCTTTGAAGCGAAGGCCGGTTGGGGGGCGCAGAAAAAATATTGCCTGAAGGCGAATTATATCGACTTCTCCCATGCAAGAAACATTTGCTCTGCGAGAATTTGGAGCGAAATCGTATCCAAAAGACCCAGCGGTTATTTCGGTAAGGTGACAATTCCCGCAACACCGAACTATGGGGCGATCGATGGTTTTCCGTGCATGGTCGTGATCAACGGCGAATATCAAGGACTGTATACGTTTAACATCCCTAAGGACGGTTGGATGATGGGTATGGGAAGCGGCACAAAGGAAGCGATTCTTTGTGCCAAAGGCGGTCAGCGCAGTTATCTTGCGCCGACCTTCTTTGCCAAAACAGCGGCAACACTGGACAGCGACTTTGATTTGGAGTATGTAACGGATGAAAGTGACACTGACTGGGTCCTCACAAGCCTGAACAACATGATTTCCGCTTGCATCAATTGTGACGGGACGGATTACGAATCTTTGATGCAGTATGTGGATATTAGCAGTGCCATCGACTACATGATTTTCATTGTTGCGCTGAAAGCACATGACTGCTATGGGAAGAACTTTATCCTTGCTACCTATGACGGAGTGAAGTGGTTTTTCTCTGCCTATGACTTGGACTCCACGTGGGGATTAAATTGGGACGGAAAAACATTCCATCCTGCGTATCAAACCGACAATAGCGATGCCGACACGTTCGCTAAAACGGCCAGAAACAATAAGCTGTTCAGCATCATTTGGAATAACCCAACGTTGAAAGCTGAACTGCTGACCCGTTGGAATCGTTTTGCGCATGCAAGCGGTTTGTGGCAGGGTGACCACCCTTTGATGCCTACGAATGTGGAAAATGTTTTCACCAGCTTTTCCAAGGATATTCCTCGGGCGGTGCTCGATGAAGAAATACGGCTTTGGAAGGGCATCCCGTCCACTTCCGTTAATAATGTCCACCAGATCCTGAATTGGTACAGGGAAAGAGTGGAACGGGTGGATATTGAATTGGGGGTTTAATGCGTCATATTCGGTAATCAACAAGAAAGTGAAGGAGGTACACAGATGAAAGAACGACTGATCAAGCTGGCCAGCGTAAAATCCATTGTGACAATCATCCTGACGTCGGTGTTTGCGGTTCTGGCGGCTACCGGACGGATGGATGCCGACCAGTTTCTGACGGTCTATACCGTCATCATCGCATTTTATTTTGGCACGCAGCATGAACGCAACAGTACTACGGCCGGCGGTGACAACCATGCTTAAGATCGCGCTGGATGCCGGCCACCATCGATACACCAGCGGCAAGCGGTGCCTGAAAAGCCTCGATCCTGCCCAGACACGGGAATGGGTGCTCAATGATCGGATCGCCCGGCTGGTGGAGCGTGAGCTGGAGGGGTACGACTGCACGGTGCTGCGGGTGGACGATGTGACGGGACAGACCGATGTCACGCTTTCTTCACGGGTACGAGCGGCCAACGTGTGGAAGGCGAATGTGGATGTGTCAATTCACCACAATGCAGGCATCAACGGGGGGGTCGGGGGCGCCATTGTGGTCTACACCGCGCCCGATGCCTCAGAGCAGGCAAAGACGCTCCAACGGGCGGTGTATGAACGCGTTGTAGAGCCCACCGGTCTGAGGGGTGACCGGGCCACACCGCTGGCATCGGCCCGGCTGTACGTGCTGACCAACACCCATATGCCCGCCATTCTGGGGGAGTTTGGATTTATGGACAGC
>JAZNMM010000032.1:0-7068 GCA_045579605.1 Lawsonibacter sp. | reverse complement strand
CCGCCGCTGTGTCCACCGGTACGTTTATGGACGACTACGCCGCCATTCTGGTGGAAAAAGTGCGCTCCGCCACCGGTGAGGCCACCCCTCTGGCCGGCTTCAAGGTGGTGGTGGACGCGGGCAACGGCGCCGGCGGCTTCTATGTGGACAAGGTGCTGCAGCCGCTGGGCGCGGACACCACCGGCAGCCAGTTCCTGGACCCGGACGGCTCCTTCCCTAACCACATTCCCAACCCCGAGGACGGCGCCGCCATGCAGGCCATTATGGATGCAGTAGCGGCCAACAAGGCGGATCTGGGCATTATCTTTGACACCGACGTGGACCGGGCCGGCGCCGTGCTGTCCGACGGCAGCGAGCTCAACCGCAACCGCATCATCGCCATGCTGGCCGCCATTCTGCTGCGGGAGCACCCCGGCACCACCATCGTCACCGACTCCATCACCTCCACCGGCCTGGCCAAGTTCATCGCAGACAAGGGCGGCGTGCATCACCGCTTCAAGCGCGGTTACCGCAACGTGATCAACGAGTCCGTCCGCCTCAACGCCGCCGGTCAGGACAGTCAGCTGGCCATTGAGACCTCCGGCCACGGCGCGCTGAAGGAAAACTATTTCCTGGACGACGGTGCGTATCTGGTCACCAAGCTGCTCATCGAGCTGGCCCGGGGCAAGAAGGAGGGCTATACGCTGGAGTCTCTCATTGCCGATCTGGCCGAGCCCGCCGAGAGCCGGGAGTTCCGCCTGAACATCATCCCCGAGGACTTCAAGACCTACGGCCAGAGCGTGCTGGACAACCTGCAGGCGTACGCTGCCAATCAGTCCGGCTGGTCCATTGCCCCCAACAACTTCGAGGGCGTGCGCGTCAATCTGGACGCAGACCACGGCAACGGCTGGTTCCTGCTGCGCCTGTCCCTGCATGACCCCCTGCTGCCTCTGAACATCGAATCCGATGTCCCCGGCGGCGTGCTCACCATCGCCAAGGAACTGGCGAAATTCCTGCTCCCGCTGGACGGTCTGGACACCGGTAAGCTGGCCGACTTCGTGGGCTGAGTCTCCTGAATTTTATGCACACTCCCCACAGCGCAAACCGCTGTGGGGAGTGATTTTTTACCTGTTTTCACAAGATGAAAAATTTTTTGTTTTTTCGTGAAAAATCGGTTGACATCCGGGGTCGCCTGTGGTAATATACATCTTGCGCTGAGCAACAGCGCTCCACTACCAAATGCGCGAGTGGTGGAATTGGTAGACTCGCTGGCTTCAGGTGCCAGTGCTCGCAAGGGCGTGTGGGTTCGACTCCCACCTCGCGCACCAAACACGGTTACCCGTTTGGGTGACCGTCTTTTTCGCCTTTTATGCAAAAAACAGCCTCTCTGCTTCCGTTGGGAACAGAGAGGCTGTTTACTTTATTTGGTCATGCTATCCAGGGCTGCGGTGATGGTTTTGTCCGTGGCCTCCGCGCCATACTTGTCCACGCCCGCTTTGTTCTTAGCTCCATGGGTCAGGCAGCCGGCGCCGTTGATACAGCCGTTGATGCAAGCCATGCCCTCGATGAAGTTGAAATCCGCCTTTCCTGCCATCGCTTTGAGCAGGGCCATGCGGCATTCCTCAATGCCGGAGCACACCTCGGGCTTTGCTTCAAAGTCGCTGCCCTTTTCCTTCAGGGCCTGGGCCACCGCCTCAGACAGACCGCCGCTGCGGGCAAAGATGCGACCGAAGAAGGACGCATCGTCCAGCACCTCTTCCTCCAGCGTACTGATTTCCAGATCCCGGCTGTCAAACAGGGCCTGCAGCTCCTCAAAGGTGAGCACGCTGTCCACCCAAGGCTCTACCTCCGGCCGACTCTGCTCGATCTTTTTGGCGGTGCAGGGGCCAACAAAGACTACCTTGGCCTGAGGATCGATCTTTTTGATGTACTGGCCCATAGCCGTCATGGGAGAGGGGTTGTGGGACACCTTGTCCTTCAGCTTGGGAAAGAACTTCTCCACATACAGCACAAAGGCCGGGCAGCAGGAGCTGGTCAAAAAGCCCTTTTCCACCAGCTCGTCCGACTCGTTCCATGCCACCAGGTCAGCGCCCAGCGCCGCCTCCAGCACTCCGTGGAAGCCCAGCGCCTTGACACCGGCCACCACCTGACCCAGTTTGGCATAGGAGAACTGGCTGGCGATGGAAGGAGCCACCACGGCGTACACCCGCGTGCCGTCCTGCTGGCTCTGTTTGAGCATGCGCACCACGTCCACGATCCGGGACTTGTCGGACACGGCGCCGAAGGGGCACTGATAGATGCATGCACCGCAGCTGATACACTTGTCATCGTCGATGTGGGCCTCACCCGTTTCCGCCATGGAAATGGCACCTACCTTGCACGCCCGCTCACAGGGGCGCTTGCGGTCAACGATAGCGCCGTAGGAACAAGCCTTGGCGCACAGGCCGCAGTTGATGCACTTACTCTTGTCGATCACCGCGTGCAGGTCATCTTTGATGTAAATCGCATCTTTGGGGCAGGCGTCCATGCAATGGCGGGCAAGGCAGCCCCGGCAGATCTCCGTGACGGCATAGCCGCTGGTGGGGCATTCGTCACAGGCGATGCCGATGACCTTAATGGGGTTGGCTCTGGTCCGGTCGCCGCCCATGGCCAGGTGGATGCGCTCGTTGACAATGGCCCGCTCTTTATGAATGCAGCAGCGCATGGTGGAGTGGGGACCGGGAGAGATCATCTTGGGAATGGTGAAAATGGACTCGGTCAGATTCCCCTTCCATTCCGCCCGGGCCACTTCCCGCAGGACCTTGTATTTCAGATGCTGTACTTTTGTATCAAACTTTCTCATTGTTTCCCTCCAAGGACACAATTTACACGGGTAGCTTCTTTGCCGTCATTTTAGCACATCACGCACCATATTTCAACGCCTTTCGCCCCTCCCTTCCCACAAAAAACCGCCCCGCGCACGTACAGCGCAGGGCGGTTTTGGATCGAAGACATCACATCAGCTTCACGGTGTAGTACACCAGCAGCAGGAACAGCCACGCCAACAGGACGAACAGCAGATAGAATGCCACCGTGCTGCCCAGCAGCAGGCCGGCAAGCATGGCCAGCAAGCTGACTAGAGCAGAGGCGATCACCAGCAGAAAATTGCTCTGCCCGCCCAGCAGGACCACCTTTCTGCCCCGGAAGGCCACCGTACCGCCGCTCTTCTTCAGGCGGAACATCAGCACGACCAGACCCAGCAGGAACACGGTGCCCAAAATCACATATACATTGACCAGCACATCATGGGTACCTACATTCTTGCGCACCAGCCACAGGCCCAGCAGACCCACCCCGGTGCCCCAGGCGGAGAAGAAGAACTCCTTCTGATACAGGTAGTACACCAGAGCCAGCACTGCGCCGGCAGGCACCAGAACATACAGAAGCTGCATGGCACTGCGGCCGAAGCGCACCACCAGTCCTGCGCTGACGCCCAGTGCAATCAACCACGCTGCGCCCAGCACAGTGCAGAAAGGATACGCCTTTCCGGCACTGAACTGCTTCCAGGCCCACACCGCGCACACCACGCCGCCCAGCACACCAAGTCCGGTGGTCACCACCAGCACCTTTTCCAGCACCAGAGCCACCCTGACCTGATCCATGGGAAAGTTGATATAATAGCGATTGATCAGCAGGAGCAACAGCTCCAGCACCATTGCCGCGCCAAACCACAGCATGGCGCGATTCAGGGCGATGTCCTCCTGCTGCCGCTGAGCGGCCTTTTTCCGATCGTTCATGAATAGATCCCCTTATTTCCAAATGTGGCGGCGACAACGCACGGGCACACAAGATGCTGTGTCCCGGCTGCCGAACCGGGAAAACCGCCGCAGTAAACCACTGTTTGATATTTTACCAGAACGGCGCACATTTTGCAACAGCCAAAACAAATTCTCCGGGCTGATTTTCTCCCTTGCACCCAAGAGCGAGAAGGGCTATAATGGAGAAAATGTCTGCACAGGAGGTGCTGTCATGGTCGTCATGGCCATCGATTACGGTGACGCCCACACCGGCGTTGCCATTTCCGACCCCACCGGCTTTCTGGCCGGTACCACCACCACCATCCACAGCCGTAAGGCAGAAGTGGTGCTGGAGGAGCTGGCCCGGCTGGTGCGCGAGCACCGGGTGGAGCAGCTGGTGATGGGCTTTCCCCGCAACATGGACGGCACCGAAGGTCCCCGGGCACAGCTGTACCGGGACTTTGCCGCCCGGGTAACGCAGATCACCGGGCTGGAACCGGTGCTGTGGGATGAGCGGCGCACCACCGTGGACGCCCACCGTATCCTGTTTGACGCGGGCAAAAACGCAAAAAAACGCAAAAAAACCGTAGACGCCGTAGCTGCCGCCCTGATTTTGGAGGGCTATCTGGACTTCCAGCGCATCCGGGGCGGCCAGGCATGATCATCGAAGGGGAGGAAACACCATGCGTACCATCAACAAGGTCTGGGCCGTATACTTCACCGGCACCGGAAACACACAGAAGACCGTCCGCACCGTGGCCAAAGCCGCCTGTGAAGTGCTGGACTGCGATTACGGAGAGTATGACTTCAGCCTGCCCGCCGCCCGGGCGGAAGCCCTCGCCTTCTCCCCCACCGATTTGGTGGTGTTCGGCACTCCGGTATACGCCGGACGCGTGCCCAACGTTCTGCTTCCCTATCTGACCGGAAAGCCTGTGGGCAACGGCGCGCTGGCCATCCCCGTAGTTACTTACGGCAACCGCAATTTTGACGATGGACTCATGGAGCTGCGCAACGTGCTGGAGCAGGACGGCTTCACCACCATTGCCGCAGGCGCTTTTGTGGGCGAGCACTCCTTCTCCGTCACCCTTGGGGCGGACCGCCCGGATGAGGAGGACCTGTCCCTGGCCGTGCAGCTGGGTCGGGCCGCGGCCCAGGCCGCGCGCAGCAACACCTTCACCACCCCCGTCCCCGTGGAAGGCGAGGACCCCATCCGTCCCTATTACACCCCCCGGGACCGCAACGGAACCCCCATCAACATTCTCAAGGTCAAGCCCAAAACCGACCCGGACAAGTGCATAAACTGCGGTCTGTGCGCCCGCATCTGCACCATGGGCTCCATCGACCCCGCAGACGTGTCCAGCGTGACAGGTATCTGCATCAAATGCTGCGCCTGCGTCAAGCGCTGCCCCAAGGGTGCCAAATACTATGACGACGCGGGCTATCTCTACCACCAGCACGAGCTGGAGGAGGTGTACGCCCGCCGGGGCGAGAGCCGCATTTTCCTGTAACCTTCTTTCACAGGCAGGCCGCATCAGCGACCTGCCTGTTTTCCTGCTCCAAGCAGTTCCCAAAGCCCCACAAACACCAAAAACACACCAAAGCACCGGCGTAGCAGAGCCGTTTCCACCGCAGTGGCCACCCATGCGGCAAGTCCGGCGCACACCAGCCCGGCGGCAATGGCGGGCAGAAGCGCGTCCCGTTCGATATAGCCGTTTTTCCGGTGGGCGGGCAGAGCAAGCAGTCCGGCGGGCAGGAAGTAGAGCAGGTTGATCCCCTGGGCCTGAGACTGCTCCACCCCCGCCAGCAGGGTCATATACACCAGCAGCAGTGTGCCGCCCCCTACCCCAAAACCGGACAGCACTCCGGTGGCCGCCCCGGCGGCAAAGGCCCACAGCCACCCGCTCATATCAGATACCTCACGCCGCCGTAAATCAGCAGCAGACCAAACCCACGGCGCAGCCACTCCACCTTCACGCCCCGAAACAGCTTCCCGCCCAGAAAGCCGCCCAGAGCACCCCCCAGCACATAGGGCATGGCCTGGGACAGGGTGAGTGCGCCACGGGCAAAGTAGACCACCACCGACAGCACGCACAGGGGCAGAATGACCGCCACGGAGGTGGCAAAGGCCCGCCGCTGCTCCATACCGCACAGCTTTGTCAGCGCAGGGACAAGCACTGACCCGCCGCCCCCGCCGAAAAAGCCGTTGGCCAGTCCGGCCAGCGCACCGGCCAGGGCATATCTCCACCGCAAACGCAAACGACCACCCCATTTCTGCCTTAGTATAGCCGAAACGGGGTGGTCTATGTGTTTTAATCGGTCAGCTTGTCCAGCAGGCGGGACAGCTCGTCCAGCTTTCCGTCGGCGTCCCCGTCCCGGGCCGCCTGGCGCACGCAGCCGTCCATGTGCGCCCGGAGCACCTGACGGTTGGCCTTTTTCAGAATGGACTGAGTGGCCATCAGCTGGTTGGATATATCCAGACAGTAGCGGTCCTCGTCCACCATCTTCAAAATACCGTCGATCTGGCCCCGAGCCGTTTTCAGCAGGCGCAGCACCTGCTCGTGATCGGCTTTCATGTGACGCTCACCACCTGATAACCTGCCTGAGTTACCGTGTCGATCAGCACCCGGTCAGCCACTTCGGCATCCATGGTGACGGTGGCGGACTTGCCCTCCAGACTCATCTCCACCCCGGTGACGCCTTCCAGCGCAGACAGGGCCTTCTCAACCCGGCCGGTGCAGTGGCCGCACATCATGCCTTCAATAATCATGGTCTTGGTCATCTTTTCTGCTCCTCCCTGTTCTCTTTTGCTCTCTTCTTCCACCCGTACTTCGGGCAGTTGGGTACGAAAGCGGCTTTTGAACCGACGCAGCCGCAGGGCGTTGGACACCACGCACACGGAGCTCAGGCTCATGGCGGCAGCACCGAACATGGGGCTGAGCTGCCACTGCAGCACCGGGTAAAACACACCCGCCGCCAGCGGAATTCCGATGCTGTTGTAGAAAAAGGCCCAGAACAGATTTTGCCTGATGTTGCGCATGGTAGCCCGGGACAGCTCCACCGCCGCCGCGGCATCCAGCAGGTCAGACTTCATCAGCACGATGTCCGCGCTTTCAATGGCCACATCGGTGCCCGCGCCGATGGCGAGGCCCACATCCGCCCGCACCAGCGCCGGGGCGTCGTTGATCCCGTCGCCCACCATGGCCACCTTCTTCCCCTGCTTCTGCAGGTCAGAGATGACCTTCTCCTTGTCCTGAGGCAGCACCTCCGCCACCACCCGGGTCACACCCAGTTCATTGCCGATGGCGTCGGCGGT
>JAZNMM010000031.1:0-13806 GCA_045579605.1 Lawsonibacter sp. | reverse complement strand
GTTCCGCAAAGCCGTAATCCCAATCGGGGTTAGTACGGTGAGCGGTGGACGCGTCGATCACGCGGGTGGTTTCATTTTCGATCAGACTGACCGCTTCCACAGCCGCCGCGTCGGGCAGGCAGAGGAACACCAGATCCGCTTGATTGAGCAGCTTTTTCCGCTCATTCAGGTCTTTGCGTTTGTCCTCGTCGATGAGCAGCAGCTCGATGTCATCCCGCTGCATCAGCCGGTCATAGATCTGAAGGCCGGTGGTACCTTCCTTGCCGTCGATATAAATCTTCGGTTTCATCCTTCATCACGCTCCGACACAAATTCCACAATGCGCGCGATCTGGGTCTGCACGCTCTCGCGCGCGGGGCCGCCGTAGACTGTGCGGCCGTTGACGCAGGTACGCAGTTCCAGAGCCTGATACACATCCTCGTCAAACAGCGCGGAAACGGCACGGAAGTCCTTGAGCGGGAGGGTATCCAGACTCTCGCCGGCCTTGATACACAGATTCACCAGACGGCCAACGATCATATACGCTTCGCGGAAGGGCATTCCCTTCTTTACCAGATAGTCGGCGCAGTCGGTGGCGTTGATGAAACCGCCGGAGGCAGCCTTGCTCATATTCTTGGGCCGGACGGTGAGGGTATCCAGCATGGCGGTGAACACAGGCAGGCACATCTGCACGGTATCGATGGCGTCGAACACCGGCTCCTTGTCTTCCTGCATATCCTTGTTATAGGCCAGCGGCAGACCCTTCATGACGGTGAGCAGCGTGATGAGCGAACCATACACACGGCCCGTCTTGCCGCGCACCAGCTCCGCCACGTCGGGATTCTTCTTCTGGGGCATGATGGACGAGCCGGTGGAATAGGCGTCGTCCAGATCCACGAACTTGAACTCCCAGGAGCACCACAGGATGATCTCCTCGGAGAAGCGGGACAGGTGCATCATGAGAATGGACAGGTCGCTGAGCAGCTCCAGAGCAAAGTCACGGTCACTGACGCCGTCCATGGAGTTGTCCATGGGCTTTGCAAAGCCCAGCGCCTGAGCAGTCTGGAACCGGTCCACGGGATACGTAGTGGTGGCAAGCGCGCCGGAGCCAAGAGGGCACTCGTCCAGTCGCTCCAGACAGTCCTCCAGCCGGGTGATGTCCCTGCGCAGCATATTGGCGTAGGCCATCATGTAATGAGCGAAGGTGGTGGGCTGGGCACGCTGCAGGTGGGTATAGCCGGGCATGACCGTGTCCAGATTGGCCTTGGCCTTGTTGATGAGCACCTTTTCCAGATCCACCACCTGAGCGATGATGACCGGGATCTGCTCGCGCACGTACATGCGGAAGTCCACCGCCACCTGATCGTTGCGGCTGCGGGCGGTATGCAGGCGCTTGCCCGTGTCCCCGATGCGGGAGGTGAGCAGCGCCTCGATGTTCATGTGGATGTCCTCGTTGTCCAGAGAAAACTCCACCTGGTCGGCCTCGATGTCGGCCAGAATGGCCTTGAGCCCGTCGATGATTTTGTCTGCCTCGGAGGGGTCAATGATCCCCTGCTTGCCCAGCATGCCCGCGTGGGCGATGGAGCCGGCGATGTCCTGCCGGTACAGTCGGGCATCAAAGCCGATGGAGGAGTTGAAATCGTTGACCAGGGTATCCGTCTCTTTCTGGAACCGTCCAGCCCAGAGTTTCATAATACAACACAGCCTTTCGCTGAAAAATGCGGAATGCAGGGGCGGCCTGTGCCGCCCCTGCTATGCCTCGATAGATTAAAGCTTGCCCTGGTCGCGCAGGCCCAGGATGGTGTCGGACAGACCCCACAGGTTGATAAAGCCGGTAGCATCGGCCTGGTTGTAATCGCTCTCGCCGAAGGTGACGATGTCCTCGGAATACAGGGTGCAGGGAGAGGTAACGGAAGAGGTGATCATGTTGCCCTTGTAGAGCTTGAGCTTCACCTGACCGGTGACGTACTTCTGAGTGTCCACGGCGAAGGCCTGCATGGCCTCACGCAGGGGGGTGAACCACTTTCCGTTATAGATCAGGTCGGCGAAGTCCACCGCCAGCTTGCGCTTGGCGTGCATGGTGTCCTTGTCCAGGGTGATCTGCTCCAGAACCTCATGGGCGCGGTAAAGGATGGTGCCGCCGGGGGTCTCGTACACGCCACGGTCCTTCATGCCGGTCATGCGGTTTTCCACGATGTCCAGCAGTCCAATGCCGTTGGCACCGCCGATCTGGTTGAGCTTGGCGATGATCTGGCTGGCCTTCATCTTCTCGCCGTTGAGCGCAACGGGCCAGCCCTTTTCAAAGTCCAGGGTGACTACGGTGGGCTCTTCGGGAGCCTGGAAGGGGGAAATGCCCATCTCCAGGAAGCCGGGCTTGTCGTACTGCGGCTCGTTGGCAGGGTCCTCCAGATCCAGACCCTCGTGGGACAGATGCCACAGGTTCTTGTCCTTGGAGTAGTTGGTCTCACGGCTGATCTTCAGGGGAACGTTGTGGGCCTCGGCATAGTCGATCTCTTCGTCGCGGCTCTTGATGTCCCACTCACGCCAGGGGGCGATAATGGTCATCTCGGGCGCAAAACGCTTGATGGCCAGCTCAAAGCGGATCTGGTCGTTGCCCTTGCCGGTACAGCCGTGGGCGATGGCATCCGCGCCCTCCTTCTTGGCGATGTCCACCAGACCCTTGGCAATAATAGGACGGGCAAAGGCAGTACCCAGCAGGTAGCCCTCGTAGGTAGCGCCCATCATCATGGAGGGGATGATGACATCGTCCACCATCTCGTCCACCAGATCCAGCACATACAGCTTGGAGGCGCCGGTCTTGATGGCCTTCTCTTCCAGACCGTCCAGCTCATCGTTCTGACCCACGTTGCCGGCCACGGCGATAATCTCGGGATTATTGTAGTTTTCCTTCAGCCAGGGGATGATGATGGAAGTATCCAGACCTCCGGAATAGGCCAGTACCACTTTCTTGATCTCTGCCATTGTTTTTTCCTCCGTTTTCATGGGGCCGGCCGCTTCAAACGCGCCCCTTTTTTCAATCTGCAAGAAGTCTACCACGCCCGGGCACAAAAAGCAAGTGTTTATTTGCATAAATATCCGACTTTCACCGAAATTTCCCCAGTAATTTTTCACAACAAATGAATATTCACGGCGTTTATTCACATTTTTATGCGCATATACGCATGAGTATGCAAAACGGGCTTCGGAACAAACGTTCCGAAGCCCGTTGACAGGGTTGTATCAGCCCTCAATGGCGGCGTTAAAGTTGGATACGACCTCATCGACCATACCGCTGACGACAAACAGCGCAACAAAGTTGCCGTTGGCAACGACCCGAGACTCCTTCTCCCACGCCTCAATGACTGCAGGATAGTTGAAGTGGTTTTCGGTCTGGGAAGTCACGCGGTCCTGGAAGATGGTCTTGACCGTCTCCACATCGGAAGCCTTGGCGCACTCCACCATAACGATCTCGCAGGCGACCGCGGTGATCATGGGCATATAGGCCACCATCTGCTTCAGCTCCACCTCGCTCAGCCCGGGGTAGAACGCGTCCAGCATCTCGCCCTCAATGGGACCCATGGCAGGTGTATTCTCAGGATCGGTAAAAATGGTCTGATAAAAGTCCTCCAGATTCACATCGGCAGTGGCTCCGCCGCCGTTGGCGCAACCAGCAAGGACACCCAGCATCATAGCCAGCACCAGGCTCATGGACAAAATCTTCTTCATGTTTAATTACTCCTTTGATTTCAATGTTTATTGTATGGAATGAATGTTCCGAACTGCTTTGACGCAGGCCGAATTAAAAAGTTCCCATTTTTTCAGATTTTATTCTGACCCTTCGGCCGCTTTGTACCGGCTCACAGATTGAGCAGATATTTTCCGTACAGGGTCATGCTCAGCTCCTGACCGATAGCGCGCACCTGCTCGGCGGTGATCCAACCCTCATCGTAGCTCAGCTCTTCCAGACAGCCCACATAGCGCCCGGTGCTGTCCTGGATGCGCTTGATGGTCTGCCCGGCAGACAGCAGACTGTCCGCCGTCCCCGCATCCAGCCACACAAAGTCCCGCTCCAGCGGCACGACCTGCAGCTGTCCGCGGCGCAAATACTCCAGATTCACATCCGTGATCTCCAGCTCGCCCCGGGCAGAGGGGGTCAGGTTGGCAGCAATGTCCATGACCTGATGGTCATAGAAGTACAGGCCGGGAATGATGTAGTTGGACTTGGGCTGACGGGGCTTTTCCTCGATGGAGATGGCCTTGCCCTCCTTGTCAAACTCCACCACGCCGAAGGGGCGGGGGTTGTCCACCCAGTAACCGAACACGGTAGCCCCGACGTTGTTTTTGACCGCTTTTTTCAGCGTGCTGCTCAGGGTAGGGGCGTGGAAAATGTTGTCCCCCAGCACCAGACACACACTGTCCTCCCCCACGAACTCCCGGCCGATGAGCAGAGCGTCGGCGATGCCCCGGGGCACAGGCTGCTCGGCGTAGGCGATGGTCACGCCATACTGGCTGCCATCCCCCAGCAGGGCGGAAAAGGTGTCCGTTTCTCCCGGGGGAACGATGACCATGATCTCATGGATGCCCGCCTGCATCAGCACAGACACCGGGTAGTAGATCAGCGGCTTGTCATACACGGGCAGCAGGGGCTTGCTGACCGGCTTGGTCATGGGGTACAGGCGGGTGCCCTTGCCCGCCGCGAGCACGATACCTTTCATCGTTTCCTCCTCGATCAGTTCAAAAAGTCCTTCAGCTTCTTACTTCTGGACGGGTGGCGCAGTTTTCTCAGGGCCTTGGCCTCGATCTGGCGGATGCGCTCACGGGTGACGTTGAACTCCTTACCCACTTCCTCCAGGGTGCGGGTGCGGCCGTCCTCCAGGCCGAAGCGCAGCTTGAGCACCTTCTCCTCTCTGGGGGTCAGCGTGCCCAGCACCTCCACCAGCTGCTCCTTGAGCAGGGTGAAGCTGGCCGCCTCGGCAGGCTCGGAGGCGTCCTCATCGGGGATGAAATCGCCCAGATGACTGTCCTCCTCCTCACCGATGGGGGTCTCCAGAGACACCGGCTCCTGGGCGATCTTCAAAATCTCACGCACCTTGTCCTCGGGCATGCCCATTTCCTTGGCGATCTCCTCGGGGCTGGGGTCGTGTCCCAGCTCCTGCAGCAGCTGGCGGGAGACCCGGATGACCTTGTTGATGGTCTCCACCATATGCACGGGAATACGGATGGTGCGGGCCTGATCGGCGATGGCACGGGTGATGGCCTGACGGATCCACCAGGTGGCGTAGGTAGAGAATTTGAAGCCCTTCTCGTGGTCAAACTTCTCCACCGCCTTGATCAGGCCCAGGTTGCCCTCCTGAATCAGATCCAGGAACTGCATGCCACGGCCCACATAGCGCTTTGCGATGGACACCACCAGACGCAGGTTGGCCTCAGCCAGACGTTGCTTGGCTGCCTCACCCTTCTGGATGATCTTGTCCAGCTCCTCACGGACCTCAGCAGGGATCTCCTCCCCAGCCTGATGCATCTCGTCCAGCTGGGCCTGGGCCATGTTGCCCGCACCCATAGCCTGGGCAAGCTCCACCTCTTCCTCGGAGGTGAGCAGGTTGACCTTGCCGATCTCCTTGAGGTACATACGCACCGGGTCATCTGTGCCAAAGGAGTCCAGCATGGAGTTGGGATCCACGATCTCCTCCTCGCTGATTTCCTCCATCTCACCGGCAGACGGCGCACCGTCCTCGTTCAGGTCGGGGGCATAGTCCTCGCCCACGGTGTCGATGCCCAGGATCTCCATGGTGTCGTAGATCTTGTCCATCTGCTCCGAGCCAAGCTCCATGTCCTCCAGCACATCCATCAGCTCCGCGGAGGACAGATTGCCTTTTTTCTTGCCCCGTTCCAGCAGTTCCTGCAGCTTTTCTCCGCCGGGGATGCCTTCCACCAGCTTGCTTACGTCTGCCTTGCTCTGGACAGGGGCCTCCTTCTCCGGCTCAGTCTTAACGGTCTGCTTGTCCTTTTTCTCGCTCATGTTCATTCTCCTCCATAGCCTTTGGCTTTTCTGTGTCGCTCCTGCGCCGCGCGAAGCGCCGCGTCATCCGTCCCGCCTTCGCGCTTGAGCCGTTCGGTGCGAATGATATGTATATAATCGTTCAGTGCCTTAGCCGCCTGCCCAAGCCCCTCGGGCTGGTCCACAACTCTGGCCAGATGGCTCATCTCCTCCGGGGAGAGGGTGTTGCTCAGAGCGCCCAGCTGCACAGACCTTCCGTCTGTATGGCGGTCCCGCAGCAGGTCAAACACTTTGCCCAGCAGCGGCGCGGAAAATTCTGCTCCTGTCAGCCCCTGCACCTGCTCCAGCAGGGTGGGGTCTAACAGGGAGAGGCGAACTACGCCCTCCTCCGCCGCGGCCGAGCGCACATTGTCATAGCGCAGACCACGCTGGGCGGGCTGGAGATTGGCTGCCGGAGCAAGGTCCCGGCGTTCCTGCCGTTTGACCTGCTTGCGCATGCGCTGCTCCCGGCGCTTTTGCACCTCCTGAGCCATGGCCTGCGGGGATACCCCGGCCGCCTGGGCCGCCCGGGTGCCGTACACCTCCCGCTCCACCGAGCCGGACAGAGTGGCGATCATGTCCGCCGCCTCCCGCAAAAATTCCACTCGCTGGGCATCGTCCTTCAAATCAAACTTTCCCTTGATTTGTTCCAGACGATACTCGATGTGGTTGGTGCTCTCGTCCAGCAGCTTGGCAAAAGCATCCGGGCCATAGGCCTTGATAAATTCATCCGGGTCCTTGGCCCCCCGCATCTGCAGCACCTTTACCTTCAGCCCCGCCTTTTCCAGCAGTGGGATGGCCCGCTGGGCGGCGGAAATGCCGGCGTTGTCCCCGTCATAGGCGATGACCGCCTCTTTGGTGTAGCGGCTGAGCAGCAGCGCGTGCTCCGCCGTGAGCGCAGTGCCCAGGCTGGCCACCGCGCAGTCAAAGCCCGCCTGATGCAGGGCGATGGTGTCCATATATCCTTCGGTGAGGATGATGCGCCCGGCGTTGGACTTTTTGGCAATATTCAGGGCAAACAGGTTGCGGCTCTTATTATAGACCGTTCCTTCCGGGGAGTTGAGGTACTTGGGCTTGGAATCGTCCATCACCCGCCCGCCAAAGCCGATGACCGAGCCGCGCACATCGATGATGGGAAACATGACCCGATTGCGGAAGCGGTCGTAAATGCGTCCCTTGTCGTTGCTTACCGCAAGGCCGGCCTCCAGCACCTCCGCCTTGTCGTACCCCTGCTGTGCCATTGTGTTGAGCAGTCCGTCCCAGCTGTCCGGGGCAAAGCCCAGCCCGAATCGGGTCAGGGTGCTTTGGGATAGTCCCCGCCCCCGCAGATAGGCCAGCGCCTGAGCACCGTGAGGGGTATACAGCTGGGAGTGGAAATACCGGGCGGCCAGCTTGTTCATTTCCAGCAGTCGCTCGCGCTTTTCCTTGCGCCCCTTGTCATACTCACTCTCCGGCACCTGCATCCCCGCCCGCTGGGCCAGATGGCGCACCGCCTCCACATAGGACATCTGCTCCATCTCCATCACGAAGTTGATGGCGCCGCCGCCCTTGTGACAGCCAAAGCAATAATAAATCTGCTTGTCGATGGCTACGGAGAAGGAGGGTGTTTTTTCGCTGTGGAATGGACACAGGCCCCAATAATTATTCCCTTTTTTGTTCAGCCGCACATAGCCGGACACCAGGTCCACAATGTCCGTGCGAGACACTAGTTCGTCGATAAATCGTTCCGGGATCGCCATTTCCCTCCTCCTTTCCGGTTGGTTGTATGTTGCTGTGTTACTTCACTGTCCAGCCCATAGGAATAAACAATTCTTCAAACTTCTGCACAGCAAAGGGGTCCGTCATGCCGGCGATGTAATCACACACCGCCCGCTCCACGCCCTCCTCCATGCGAATGTTCTGGAAGTCGGGGGGCAGTTCGTCGGGCTGGGCACAGTAGTAATCAAACATGGCCTGAAGCATCTTCTGTGCCTTGCCCTCCTCCCCCTTGGCCAGCGGGTTGGTGTATACATTGGCAAACATGAAGTCCTTGAGCGCCAGCATGGCCTGTCCCACCTCGTCGCTCTGGAGGATGCGCTCCTGCCCCGCGCTGGTCTGAATGGCATCGGCCACCAGGGCGTTGATGCGCTCACCATGGGTAAATCCCAGTACATTGGATATCTCCAAAGGGATGTCCATAGGGAAGATGATACCGCCCCGCAGAGCGTCCTCAATGTCGTGGTTGATGTAGGCGATATGGTCGGCAAGGCGCACTACCTGTCCCTCCAGGGTGGCGGCGTCCTGCCCCTTGGTGTGGCAGAGGATGCCGTTTCGCACCTCCCACGTCAGGTTCAGCCCCTCGCCGTTCTTCTCCAGCCGCTCCACCACACGCACAGACTGCTGATAGTGGGCAAAGCCACCCGGCATCACCGCCGCCAGTGCCCGCTCTCCGGCGTGGCCGAAGGGGGTGTGCCCCAGGTCGTGGCCCAGGGCGATGGCCTCGGTCAGATCCTCGTTCAGCCCAAGCGCTCGGGAAATGGTACGGGCAATGCGGCTGACCTCCAGGGTGTGGGTCATGCGGGTGCGATAGTGGTCGCCCTCCGGCTGCAAAAACACCTGTGTTTTGTGCTTGAGCCGGCGAAATGCCTTGCAGTATACAATGCGGTCCACATCCCGCTGAAAGCAGGTGCGTACCTGACATTCCTCCTCCGGCCGCTGCCGCCCTCTGGACTGGCCGGCACGGCAGGCGCGTTCACTCAGCAGCAGTTCCTCCTGCCGCTGAGTCTGTTCTCTCAGCGTCACGGTGCAGCCCTCCTTTTTCTTGCTTGTATAGGTCTTATACGCCGCAAAAACCAAATTTCCTGCAAACTTTCCCGTTTTTTTGAAAAATTTTTTATGGCAGCAAAAAACGGCCGTGCTGCGCACGGCCGTTTTTCCTGTTTATGCAGTTTTATCAGCCCAGGGTGACCAGCAGGTCATCGGTGTTGACGGCGCTGCCCACGTTGGCAGCAATGGCCTTGACGGTGCCGGCACAGGGGGCGGACACCTCAATTTCCATCTTCATAGCCTCCAGCACCACCAGCGTGTCGCCGGCGTTAACAGTCTGGCCCACCTTGCACTCCACTTTGAACACGTTGCCGGGCATAGGGCTGTTCACGGCGGTCTCGCCGGCAGCAGGGGCCGCGGCAGGAGCGGGCGCCGCCGCAGGTGCAGCAACGGGAGCGGGGGCAGGAGCGGCAGGGGCAGGAGCGGCTGCGGCATCACCCACCACGCCGGCCACGGCATACTGGTTGCCGTTGACGGTCACAACATAATTAAAGGTGCTTCCCGCAGCGGGAGCAGCGGCGGGAGCGGTGGGAGCGGCCTTGGTCTCAGCCTTGGGAGCCTCCTCCTTCTTGGGGAAGCCAGCCTCGCGGTCCTTAAAGAACGCCATGGCCACCTGGGGAAAGGCGATATAGCTCAGCACATCCTCGTCACAGGTAGCAGTAGCGCCCAGTTCCTTCTTGGCCGCCTCAAAGCCGGGCTCAAGGCTGTCGGCAAACCGACCCTCCACCAGGGGAGCGCCGCCCACGATCTTCTTCTGGACCTCGGGGTCGATGGGGGCGGGAGTGCGGCCATACTCACCGCGGCAGTACGCCTTGATCTCCTTGCCCACTACCTTATAGCGCTCGCCGGCCAGCACGTTCTGCACGGCCTGAGAGCCAACCAGCTGGCTGGTGGGGGTGACCAGAGGAGGATAGCCCAGGTCCTTGCGGACGCGGGGGGTCTCCAGCAGGGCCTCATCCAGCTTGTCGATGGCATTCATCATCTTCAGCTGAGAAATCAGGTTGGACAGCATGCCGCCGGGGATCTGATAGGTGAGGCACTGGGTGTCGGTAGCCATGGAAATGGGGTCGAGCAGGCCGTCCTTGAGGGCCTCGGCGCGCACGCCCTTGAAGAAGTCAGCCATCTGGATGAGCTTCTTGTCGTCCAGCTTCACCTCGTAGCCCATCTCACGCAGGGCGTAAGCCAGGGTCTCGGTAGCGGGCTGGGAGGTACCGCCGGACATGGGGGAAATGGCGGTATCCAGCACATCGGCACCCGCCTCCACACACTTGAGGTAGGTCATGAAGGCCAGACCAGTGGTGCAGTGGGTGTGGATGACCAGAGGCATCTCCGGCTCGGCGTCCTTGATGGCGGAGACCAAATTATAGGCCTCCTGAGGACCCATGATACCGGCCATGTCCTTGATGCAGATAGAAGAGGCGCCCATGCTCTTCAGGTCCTTGACCATATCCACAAAGGTCTTCTGGGTATGGACAGGGCTGGTGGTGAAGGAGATAGTGCCGGAGGCGTGAGCGCCCTGCTTCACCGTCTCGTCGATAGCCACTTCCAGATTGCGCACGTCGTTGAGCGCGTCAAAGATACGGATAATGTCGATGCCGTTCTTCACGGAATGCTCCACAAACTTGCGCACCACGTCATCGGGATAGTGCTTGTAGCCCAGAATGTTCTGTCCGCGCAGCAGCATCTGCAGCTTGGTGTTGGGCATCTTAGCCCGGATCTTGCGCAGACGCTCCCAGGGATCTTCCTGCAGATAGCGCAGGCACACGTCAAAGGTGGCACCGCCCCACACCTCAGCAGAATAGTAGCCAGCCTTGTCGATGGTCTCCAGGATGGGCTCAAACTTGCTGTAGGGCAGGCGGGTGGCGATCAGGGACTGGTTGGCGTCGCGCAGGACGGTTTCGGTAAACTGTACGGTTCTCATATTCTGACCCTCCGTTTATTTCTTGGCCTTTGGGCCAAGCGGCAATTTTGCTTTAGCATATATTATACCAATTACTCCCTACAAAAATCAACCACCACGGAAAATTTTATTTTAAGTCACTTTTTGATGGTTATTCACCGCTATTATCCTTGTTTTTCTCCAATCCAACACTTTCTCTTAAAATATCCTCAATTGCCGACACATTTTCCGCCAGCCGCAGGTCCTCCGGCTCCAGCTGCGCCGCCTGCCGGGCCGACTCCAGCGCCTGTGGCATTCGTCCGGTGTGATACAGCGCCATGGCCCGCAGATCCCAGGGCAGACTTCCCCAGGCCGAGGCCTCACTGATATAGGTGTCCGGGCGGTGCGTAATGCTCAACGCCCGGCCGGTCAGCCAAACCACCCCGTCCCACTGTTCCTGCTCATACAGCAGGTGGGCCAGCTCCACATAGCCCTCCCGCAGATGAGGCGCTTCCGCTACCGCACGCAGATACCAGCTCACCGCCTGCTCCCGCTGCCCCTTTTGCAGGTAGGCCCGGGCTATATATCGCATGGAGGCCGCCCGCTCATCCGCCCAGCGGGCGGTTGACAGTTCCAGATGGCGGCGCAGGGTGCGGATGCAATCATCCCAACGCCGATGGAAGAGATATTCCCGCCCCAGATAATGCATATTCCGATCATCTTCCGGTGCTTCCTGCACCGAAAGCTCCAGCAAGGGCAGATACTGCCCCCGGGACTTTTCCGGGTCGGGATGATGGTCCAGCTGCACCCCCGGTGCGGGCCGGGCGGCAGGAGCGTGCCCCTCCCCTGTCCACTCCAGCACCTCGTGTACCGGATGCGTCCACCGCCAGCCCCGGCGGCTGTGGGCCTTTTCGATCCAGAACACACAGCCCTCGCCGCCATCGGGGCGGAACGACCAGGTGTACCGATAGCTCAGCCGGTATACCCCTTCCCCCCAGGCCTGCTCCAGAGCCGCCCTCCAGCCGGGACGAAACACCTCGTCCAGATCGGTGCACACGCAGATGTCCGTATCCTCCGGCACCAGCTCCAGGGAACGGTTGCGGGCCACGTCGAAGCGCCATGGGACAATCTGTTCCACCGTCACCTGCGCCCCGTTCTCGCGCAAAAGCTCCACCGTATTGTCCGTTGACCCGGTATCCAGTACCACCACCTCATCCGCCTCGGACATGGACTGCATCCACCTGCGTACAAATTTCTCCTCGTTCTTGCAGATGGCGTACACACATACGTTATGTCTTCCCACACCTTTGCCTCCTTTATATAAAAACGGCGTCCCGAAGGACGCCGTTTACCCAGATGTCAGTCCGCGATAACACCCGCGGCACGCAGGGATGCCAGCAGGGCGTTCACCGTGGCGATCACATCGGCCAGCGTTGCCGTAGCATCCAGGTCATCTACCGCCGCGCCGGGAATCAGCTCACCGGCAGGGCCGGTGGGGCCGGTAGGACCGACCGCACCCGTAGCGCCGGTGGCACCGGTAGCGCCCGTTGCTCCGGTAGGACCGGTGGGACCGGTGGGGCCGACCGCGCCCGTGGCGCCGGTGGCACCGGTAGCGCCCGTTGCTCCGGTAGGACCGGTGGGACCGGTGGGGCCGACCGCACCCGTAGCGCCGGTGGGACCGGTGGGACCGACCGCACCTGTGGCACCGGTAGCGCCCGTTGCTCCGGTAGGACCGATGGGGCCAGTGGGACCGACCGCGCCCGTAGCGCCGGTGGGACCGGTGGCACCGACTGCGCCCGCAGCGCCGGTAGGACCGGTAGGACCGGTGGGACCGACCGCACCTGTGGCACCGGTAGCGCCCGTTGCTCCGGTAGGACCGATGGGGCCGGTGGGACCGACCGCGCCCGCCGGCCCGGGGATTCCCTGTGGTCCGGTGGGACCGGTGGGACCGTCCGGTCCGGGGATGCCCTGAGGTCCGGTGGGGCCGGTTGGACCGGTCACCGGACAGGGCGGAGGACAGGGCGGGCAGACTGGCTGACATGGGCAGGCCGGTCTGCTGCACACCCACTGTTCCGCCATCACGGACTGAGAGGACTGACAAAAGTCAGTTGAACGATAACGGTTCATGAGACTCTCCTTTTTTGCGTACTGTGGCCTTTGCCACGGTCCAGTCTATGTTCCACGAGGCGGCACGGTGCAAAAAAGCGGCCCCGGTCAGAGACCGGAGCCGTTGGGCTCCGTGCCACAGGGAAGTGTACGCTTTAAAACAAGCCTCTTTGCCCAATACTGCGTCAAAGACCCACGGTATGCGTTAGCATTACCGTGGGTCTTTTCCTTGTCTTGAAGCAAATGTGCTTTGTTTTAAAGTGCTTTGCAGTTTTGAGCGAGAGATTTTTTGTCCCCGCGAGGAGAAAAGCGCAGGGAATACTGAATGTATTTCCGAGCATTTTCTCGATTCGGGAGCGGAAAAGCTCCGTTCAAAACCGCATACTTCCCTATGGCACGGAGCCCCTTGGTGCAGCTGATTTACTTGTGGTCCGCGCGCAGGTCATAGCCCGGGCGAACGATGGTGGGGGTGGGAGCGACGGGAGCCGCACCCGTGGCGGCAGCGCGGAACTTGTTGTGAGAGGCCTGGATTTCCTTGTAGGCCTCAGCCACCGCCTCTTCCGTGCGGCGCAGGGCATCCTCGCAGTACTCGTTGGCAGAGCGTTTGAGCTCGCTGCTGCGGTCCTCCGCCTCGGTGAGCATTTCGTTGCTCTTCACCTTGGCCTGATAGACGATCTCATGCTCGTCCACCAGCCGCTTGGCCTGATCCTGGGCCTGCTGGACCACCAGCTCCGCCTGGCGCTTGGCGTTCTCGATGTACTCGTTGCGGGTGGCGATCAGGCGCTTGGCCTCGTTCATTTCCATGGGGAACTGGGCTCGAATGTCGTCAATGAGATCCAAAGCCCGGTCGCGCTCGATCACGCATTTGTCGCTGGAAAAGGCGGCACTCTTCGCCTCATCCACCATTTCGAACAGCATATCCAGCAGTTCTTCCACTCCGTTTGCCATATCAGTTACCCGTCCTTTCCTGTATCTGTTTCATTCGCGCGTTCACATCGTC
>JAZNMM010000030.1:0-30177 GCA_045579605.1 Lawsonibacter sp. | reverse complement strand
CCGGAGGGGTAAGGGAACTCCACCAGCCCATAGAACTTGGGCTTGGCATCGCCGGTCTTGCAGGCAAACGTCTGCTCGTCCTTCCACTTGGTCTGCCACTTTTTCTCAATGGCGGTAAAATCGTACTTCAATTTGAACACTTCCTGTATTTGAAACTTCGGCTTTCAGCCGCTTTCACGGTCAAAGCCGCCATTTGGGTACACATTAGAGTATTATAAACGAATGATGGCGGAATTTCAAGTATATAACGCCACCAATCTCCCCTTTTTTACAGGCGTGCAGCACACCCGCCGCCCGTTGCCTTTTCCTGCATTTTGGTTTATAATAATAGCACATATGACGGCAACACGTTTTTAAGGAGGAAATACTATGGACCTTATTATCAGCATTGTCCTTGGCGCTGTGGCCGGCTGGGTGGCCGGCAAGATCATGAAGGACGAGGGCAGCCTGCTGCGCAACATCCTTGTTGGCATTGTGGGCGGCTGGCTCGGCGGCTTCGTGTTCGGTCTGCTTGGCATCGGCTTTCACGGGGTCATCGGCGGTCTGATCGGCGGCATTGCCGGCGGCTGCCTGCTGCTGTGGCTGATCCGAAAACTTTTCAAGTAACTCCACAAAAACCGGGGCGCCGCTTTGCGGCGCCCCGGTTTTTCAGTTGAGATAATTGTCCAGCACTTCGGTAAATGCATTGCCGGGCAGCACACCCACCTTGCGGTCCACCTCTTCACCGTCCTTGAAGAAAATGACGGTAGGAATGGACATGACCCCGTATCGGATGGCCAGCTCCTGTTCCTCATCCACATTGACTTTGCCCACGATGGCCTTGCTCTCGTACTCGTCCCCCAGCCCCTCGATTACAGGGGCCAACATCTTGCAGGGGCCGCACCAGTCAGCCCAAAAGTCCACCATCAGCAGCTGGCCGGAGGCCAGCGCCTTGTCAAAGCCCTCTTTGTTGAAATGAACGGTCATGGTTGTGTTCCTCCTTATGTGTTCTTTTGTTTTTCGTCCAGATATTCCGCGGCGCACTCGCCGGCAATCAGGCCCTCGCCCACCGCTTTGGACACCTGCCAGGGCTTTCCGGTGCAGTCGCCGGCGGCATATACGCCCTCCAAGTTGGTTTCCATGGCACGGTTTACTGTGATGCTGCCGTCCTCCACCACGAGGCCGGGCAGCAGGTCGGCGGGCGCTACCGCCTGCCGCAGGATAAACACGCCGTCGCAGGGATGCTTCTGCCCGTCCACAGAAAAAGCCGTCACCCGCTCCTCCCCTGTCACTTCCAGTTTCGTGCCCGACAGATGGGCAATGTCCCCGTTCAACTCCTCGGGGCGGGTCGCACTGACATAGGTCACCCTGCAGCCAATGGAGTGCAGGAAGTTGGCCTCCTCCGGAGCATCCTTGGTGCGGCCAACCACCATCACGTTCCTGCCCCGGTAGAGCATGCCGTCGCAGGGGGCGCAGTAGCTTACTCCTTTGCCCAAAAGCTCCTGCTCGCCGGGAAATTTGGCCGAACGCACTACGCCGGGAGCCAGCACCAGCGCACGGCCCTGATACACTTGGCTGCCCACGGTCAGGGCAAAGCTGCCGTTCCACGCCATCAGGGATACCACACGGCCCGTTACCAGCTGTGCGCCCATATCTTCCGCGTGCTTTTTCATGGTGTGCAGCAGTTCCAACCCCGTCACACCGGGCAATCCCAGATAATTGTCCACCCGCTCCGCCCGGGCAAGGGGGCTGTCCTCAACGGGATTCCCCACCACCAGCACGCTCTTATTCCGGCTGCGGGCGGCAACGGCGGCGGACAGCCCGGCCGGACCACAGCCCAGCACAATGATATCGTGTTCCATGGCCCTTCCCTCCTTTGGGAATCGTTCACAACTTTCTTTTTATTATACCCGTAATCCACCATTTCGCAAGGGGTCAGGCAATATTCTGCCAACTCTCTCTTTCTCCGCAAGAAACCCTTGCAATTCACCCATTTTCTGGTGTAGAATATGTGAGTTATGATATATACTCCCTTTCGTGGGAGAGGAGGTTTTCATATGGCTGAAGAACTGAACCGGAATGCTGTGACCGCCGAAGAGGGCGAAGTCACCGCTCAGAACTTTATCCATGAATTTATCAAGGAGGATCTGGCCCCCGGCGGACGGTGCGAGGGTATGCAGGTGCACACCCGTTTCCCGCCCGAGCCCAACGGCTATCTCCATATCGGCCACTGCAAGGCGCTGATCATCGACTTCGGCTCTGCGGAGAAGTTTGGCGGCATCTGCAACCTGCGCATGGATGACACCAACCCCGCCAAGGAGGACACCGAGTTCGTGGACGCCATTCAGGAGGACATCCACTGGCTGGGCTTCGACTGGGGCGACCGTTTCTTCTACGGCAGCGATTACTTTGAAAAGACCTATGAACTGGCGGTGGGCCTGATCAAAAAGGGCCTTGCCTATGTGTGCGAGCTGACCCCCGAGCAGTTCAAGGAGTACCGCGGTGACATCGGCACCCCCGCCCGCTCCCCCTGGCGCGACCGCCCCATTGAGGAGTCTCTGGACCTGTTCGAGCGCATGCGCAAGGGCGAGTTCCCCGAGGGCTCCAAGACCCTGCGCGCCAAGATCGATCTGGCCAGCGGCAACTTCAACATGCGCGACCCGGTCATCTACCGCATCCGCTATATCGAGCACCACCGTCAGGGCACCAAGTGGTGCATCTTCCCCATGTATGACTTTGCCCACCCCATTCAGGACGCGCTGGAGGGCATCACCCACTCCCTGTGCTCCCTGGAGTATGAGGACCACCGTCCTCTGTACGACTGGGTCATCAACAACACCGACGTACCCTCCAAGCCCCGGCAGATCGAGTTTGCCCGCCTTGGCATCAACTACACCGTCATGTCCAAGCGCAAACTGCGCAAGCTGGTGGAGGAGAACTACGTCTCCGGCTGGGACGACCCCCGCATGCCCACCCTGTGCGGCCTGCGCCGCCGTGGTTACACCCCCGCCGCCATCCGCAATTTCTGCGACCGCATCGGCGTGGCCAAGAACCCCTCCACGGTGGAATACGGTTTTCTGGAGCACTGCCTGCGCGAGGACCTGAACGACCACGCCAAGCGCGTGATGGCCGTGCTGCGTCCGGTGAAGCTGACCATCACCAACTATCCCGAGGGTCAGAGCGAGCTGTGCCAGGTGGAGAACAACCCCAACGACCCCGAGGCCGGCACCCGTCAGGTTTCCTTCTCCAAGCACCTGTACGTGGAGGCGGACGATTTTCTGGAGACTCCCATCCCCAAGTATAAGCGCCTGTTCCCCGGCGGCCCGGAGTGCCGCTTGAAGGGCGCTTACCTCATCACCTGCACAGGCTGTGTCAAGGACGAGGACGGCAACGTGACCGAAATTCTGGCCACCTATGACCCCGAGTCCAAGGGAGGCAACCCCGCCGACGGCCGCAAGGTGAAGGGCGCCACCATCCACTGGGTGGACGCCGCCACCGCCGTGGACGCCGAGGTGCGTCTGTACGACAACTTGTTCTCTGACGCCGACCCCGACGGCGGCGACAAGGACTTTCTGGATTGCCTCAATCCCGGCTCTTTGGAGGTGCTGTCCGGCTGCAAGCTGGAAGCCAGCCTTGCCGACACCGCCGCGGCCGACCGCTTCCAGTTCCTGCGTCTGGGCTACTTCTGCGCAGACAAGGACTCCAAGCCCGGCGCGCTGATCTTCAACCGCGCCGTCAGCCTGAAGGAAAGCTTCAAGAAATAACCCAAACAGCGCACACCACGGTGTGCGCTGTTACTTTAGGAGAATGCGTTATGTTCTACTTTAAAAACGATTATTCCGAGGGCTGCCATCCCCGTATTCTGGACGCTTTGAAGCGCACCAATCTGGACCAGACGGTGGGCTACGGTCTGGACGAACACTGCGCCGAGGCTGCCGCTCTCATTAAAAAGGCCGTCGCCTGCGAGACTGCCGAGGTGCACTTCCTGGTGGGAGGTACTCAGACCAATCTGACCGCCATCTCCGCCTTTCTGCGCCCTCACCACTGCGTGCTGGCCGCCGCCACCGGCCATGTGAACGTGCATGAAACCGGCGCCATCGAGGCCACCGGACACAAGGTGGCCACCCGCCCCACCCCGGACGGAAAGCTGACCGCCCCGCTGGTGCAGGACATGGTGGACGAGCACACCGACGAGCACATGGTCAAGCCGGGGCTGGTGTATCTCTCCCAGTCCACGGAGCTTGGCACGGTGTACACCAAAGCGGAGTTGGAATCCCTGTACGCCTGCTGCCGTCAAAACGGCCTGCTGCTCTACATCGACGGAGCGCGGCTGGCTTGCGCGCTGACTTCCCAGTCGTGCGATGTGACCCTTGCCGACCTGCCCGGTCTGTGCGACGCCTTCTACATCGGCGGCACCAAGAACGGCATGCTCTTTGGCGAGGCGCTGGTCATCGTCAACGATGCCCTGAAGGCCGATTTCCGCTTCTTTATCAAGCAACGGGGCGGTATGCTGGCCAAGGGCCGGCTGCTGGGCATCCAATTCGAAGAGCAGTTCCGGGACGGACTGTATCTGGAGCTGGGACGGCACGCCAACGCTTGCGCCCAGCGTCTGCAGGCGGGGCTGGTGGAAAAGGGCTATCCCCTGCTCCAGCATTCCCCTACCAATCTGGTCTTCCCCATCCTTACCCCGGAACAGCTGGAGCGGTTTTCCCGGCTTGCTGTGTTTGAACCGTGGGCACATCTGTCCGACGGACGCACCGCCATCCGTCTGGTCACCTCATGGGCCACCCGGCCCGATGCGGTGGAAGGACTGCTTGCGGCTCTATAAAGAAAACACGCTGCCCCGGTCGTCTGACCGGGGCAGCGTTCTTTTTGTATTGAGTTCAGTGAGCATCCGCCCAGCTTTTTCCTGCTGCGGTATCGGCCAGCAGGGTAACGGGCAGGGACATGACCCCCTGCATCTCCTCCCGCACCAGCGCACATACTGCGTCCGCCTCGTGTTCCGGACATTCTACGATGAGCTCATCGTGCACCTGCAGCACCAGACGGCCCTCCAGCCCGTCGGCCAGCAGGCGGTCGCGCACCCGGAGCATGGCCAGCTTGATCACATCGGCGGCCGTACCCTGAATGGGGGCGTTGAGGGCCACCCGCTCTCCGAAGGAGCGTAGGTTGAAGTTGGAAGATTTCAGCTCAGGCACCCAGCGCCGGCGGCCCATGAGGGTGGCCACATAGCCCACCTGCTTTGCCTGCTCCACCACCGCATCCATATAGGTCTTCACCCCGGGATAGTGGGCAAAGTAGCGGTCCATATAGTCCTTCGCCTCGGCCACACTCACCTTGATGTCCTGAGACAGGGAGAATGGCGAGATGCCGTATACGATGCCAAAGTTGACCGCCTTGGCGCTGCGGCGCATGAGAGGGGTGACCTCACTTTGGGGCACCCCGAACACCTGAGAGGCGGTGATAGTGTGGATATCCTCACCGGAGTTGAAGCCGTCGATCATGGCCTTGTCCCCCGCCATGCAGGCCAGCAGCCGCAGCTCAATTTGGGAGTAGTCCGCGTCCACCAGCACCTTGCCCGGCCCAGCCACAAACATTCTGCGCAGCTGAGCGCCCAGCTCGGTACGCACAGGGATGTTCTGCAGGTTGGGCTCAGCGGAGCTCAGCCGTCCGGTGTCCGTCACCGTGTTGCGGAAGGTGGTGTGGATGCGTCCGTCGGGGGAAATGACCTTGCCCAGACCGTCCACATAAGTGGACTTGAGCTTGGTCAGCTGACGGTACTCCAGAATGGCCTCAATAATGGGGTGCTGTCCCCGCAGCTTTTCCAGTACCTCGGCGTTGGTGGAGTAGCCCGTTTTGGTCTTTTTCACCGGGGGCAGCCCCAGCTGCTCAAACAGGATGTGCCCCAGCTGCTGGGTGGAGTTGATGTTGAACTGCTCCCCCGCCAGCTCATAGATCATCGCCTGTCCCTTGTCGATGCGCTGAGAAAGCATCTCACCAAAGGCCACCAGTGCCCCCCGGTCGATGAGGAATCCCTCATGCTCCATCTCAGCCAGCACCGTACACAGAGGCAGTTCGATTTCGTAATAGAGCTTTTCCATGCCCAGTTCGGAAAGCCGCTGGGACAGAGTGTCCCGCAGCGCACCGATGAGAGCACAGTGAGACAGCAGCGCGGCCATAGGGCCGGTCGGGTCGGCCAGCGGGCCGAAGGCCCCCTCGGCCAGATAGTCCTCCGCCTTGGCAAATTGGTGGTTGTAATAGGTCAGGCCCAACTTCTCCAACTCATAGCTACCGTCGGTGGGCGCCAGCAAATAAGCGGCCACCTCCGTGTCAAAGACAAAGCCCTTGGGGGCAATGCCCTCCTCCAGCAAGGTCCGACACAGACCCTTAACTCCGTGGGCCACTTTCCTGATATCCGGTGCAAACAGGCCCTTTAAGAGGTCATTGTAGCACTCCAGCTTGTCGGCAAAGAACACAGCCGCGCAGCCGTCCGCTTCGCTGACTCGCCACCCCACACAAACCGTGTTCAAATCAGGAAGAGCAAGTATATTTACTTCACACTCAGAACGCCAGATCTTCAGCAATTCCTCCATGCGAGTGCGGTCTGTGACCACCTCACCGGTGCAGCTGCCCTCAAAGGTCTGTTTCTCCTGCGCGCTCACCTCTCCCTGTGGGGCGGTGAGGTGGTATTTGTCGATGAGCTTGGCAAATTCCAGCCGCAGGAACAGCTCATAGAGCTTGGCGTTGTCCACCTCCCGGCGCAGGTTTTCCTCCGGTTTGAAGTCCAGCGGGGCGTCGGTGCGGATGGTGGCAAGGTCGTAGGACATGCGGGCATCCGCTTCCCCTTCGGCCAGCTTTTTCACCATGCCGGGCTTGGCAGGCACGCCCGGTTCCATCTCCGGCTCGGGCATGGCGGCGTAGAGGGCGTCAATGGACGCATAGCGCTGAATGAGGGCCATGGCTGTCTTCTCCCCCACCCCCTTCACGCCGGGGATGTTGTCCGAGGAGTCGCCCATGAGTGCCTTCAGGTCGATGATATGAACGGGGTCAAAGCCGTACTCCTTACAAAAGGCCTCTGGGGTCATGTCCCGGGTGGTGGTCTGCCCCATGCGGGTAGACACCAGCTTGACGGTGGTGGTGTCGGTGATCAGCTGCAGGGAGTCCTTGTCCCCCGTGACGATGACCGTGTCCCAGCCGGCGGCGGTATCCTTCACGCTGATGGTGCCGATGAGGTCGTCCGCTTCCCACCCGTCCATTTCGTAGGTGGGGATGTTCATGGCGGCAAGCACGTCCTTCAAAATGGGCATCTGGCTGGCCAGTTCCTCGGGCATACCCTTGCGCTGGGCCTTGTAGCCCTCATAGGCCAGGTGGCGGAAGGTGGGCGCCTTGCGGTCAAAGGTGACGCACAGACCGTCCGGCTTCTCCTCCTCCAGCAGCTTGTTGAGAATATTCAGAAAGCCAAAAATGGCGTTGGTGGGTTGCCCGTCCCGGGTCGTCAGGTTCTGACTGACCCCGTAGAAGGCGCGGTTGACGATGGAGTTTCCGTCCAGCACCATGAGCTTCATGGCTGTATCCCCCCTGGTTGCGTTTATTTGAGTCGGTTATCCTCTGTCCTGCCGGATGAGGAGCTTGAGCGCCTCAACGGCGGTGCGGATGGCGGCGGAGGTGTCATGGCTCTCCTTCTGGTCAAGGCCGGCCAGCTCCCGCTCCTGATTCCACACCACATGGAAGGCCGCGCCGCAGCGCACTCCCAGCGAAGCGGCCACGGTAAACAGGGCGGCCGACTCCATCTCGGAGGCCAGCACCCCAAGGCGCTTCCACGCCTGCCACTTCTGCTCCAGCTCCCAGGACACGGGCATACGCCCGGGGGAATGCTGCCCGTAGAAGGAGTCCTTGCACTGCACCACCCCCGCGTGCCAGTTCTGTCCCAGAGCCTGTGCCGCCTGGGTCAGCGCCTGCAGCACCCGGAAATCGGACACGGCGGGAAATTCAATAGGGGCGTACTCCCGGCTGGTGCCCTCCATGCGCACCGCGCCGGTGGCCACCACCACATCACCCGCCTGCACGTCCAGCTTGATGCCGCCGCAGGTACCCACCCGGATAAAGGTGTCCGCGCCGATGGCGGCCAGCTCCTCCATGGCGATGGCGGCGGAGGGTCCGCCGATGCCGGTGGACACCACACTGACCTTCTCCCCCAGCACAGTTCCGGTGTAGGTGACGTACTCCCGGTTGGTGGTCACGTGGACCGCATCGTCAAAATAAGCCGCAATTTTCTCGCACCGGCCCGGGTCCCCGGGCAGGATACAGTAGCGTCCCACGCCCCCCTGGGCACACTGGATGGGGGACTGGATCGGGCGAGCCTGCATAACGCACACCTCACTTTTGTTGTGTATGGTCAGTATAACACACCTCACCCCCGTTCACAAAGCCTTTGTTGCATTTTTCCCCGGTTAGCAGTACAATAGATAGGATCAGAATGCACTTTTGTGCGGGAGGGTCTCCTCCCCCCGCCTTTTATTTTGGAAAGGGGTGCGCGCTTTGAAGATCATCATCGTGGGTGCGGGCAAGGTGGGCTTTGCTTTGGCCGACCAGCTGTCCCGGGAACAGCATGACGTGACCGTGATCGACTCGTCGGAGGAGTCCCTGCGCCGGGTGACGGACGCGCTGGATGTTATGGGTATCCGAGGCAACGGTGTCACCGCCGACACCCTGCGCGAGGCAGGCGCGGAGCAGGCAGACATTCTGGTGGCCGCCACCGACATGGACGAGGTGAACATGGTCTGTTGCCTGTCCGCCCGGAAGATGGGCTGTGGGTGCACCATCGCCCGTATCCGCAACCCGGAATATTACTCCAACCTGTCGGCCTTCAAGCGGGACATGGGCATCAGCATGGTCATCAATCCCGAGCGGGCTACCGCCCGCGAAATTGCCCGGCTGCTGCGCTTCCCCTCCGCCGCCAACATCGAAAGCTTCTGCCGGGGTCGGGTAGAGCTGATGAGCTTCCGGGTGCAGAAGGACGATTTCATCACCGGAAAGCCCCTGTTCTCCCTGTCCGGCCAGCTGCAGAAGCTGTCCATGCTGTTCTGCGCCGCTGAGCGGGAGGGGGAGGTCATTATCCCCAACGGCTCCTTCGTCCCTCAGGAGGACGACAAGCTGTATATCATCGGCAAGGCCACCGGTGTGGACCAGTTCTTCCGGCTGCTGGGCCGCTATTCCCACAAGGCCAGGCACGTCATGCTCATCGGCGGCGGCCGCATCTCCATCTATCTGGCCGAGCTGCTGGACAAGATGAGCATGCGCGTCAAAATCGTAGAGCGCAATCCCGAGCGCTGCCGTGCCCTGAGCGAGCGGCTCCCAAAAGCCATGGTCATCTGCGGCGACGGCACGGACCAGGAGGTGCTGGACTCGGAGAGCCTTACCTCCAGTGACGCCTTTGTTGCCCTGACCGACCGGGACGAGGATAATCTTATCATCTCCCTGTACGCCATGCAGCAGGGGCTGGGCAAGGTCATCGTCAAATCCAACCGGCAGAACTACGCCGGCATCGCCCACGCGGTGGGGCTGGACAGCGTCATCTCTCCCAAGCTGATCACCGCCTCCCACATCCTGCACGTGGTGCGGGGCATGCAGAATTCTCAGGGCAGCGTGATGCATGCCCTGTACCGCATTGCCGACGAGCAGGCGGAGGCCACCGAATTTTCCGTGAATGCAAGCACGTGGAATCTGTGCGTTCCCCTGAAAGACCTGAAACTGAAGAAGGGCATTCTGGTGGCCGTCATCGTCCGGGAGGACGAGGTCATCATTCCCGACGGCAGCGCCTGCATCCGGGAGGGTGACTCGGTGATCATTGTGTCCAGCAACCACACCATTCTGGACATGAACGACATTTTTGACACTTCCTTCTGAACGGGGGCTGCACCATGAATTTTAAACTTGTCTTCCACATCACCGGCAAGGTCCTCATGCTGGAAGCAATGGCTATGCTCATCCCCATGTGCGTCACGTTGCTGTATAATGAATCCCCCATGCCCTTCGTTTTTGCTGTGCTCATCACACTGGGTGCGGGATTTCTTCTGAGCCTGATCCCCTATGAAAAGCACTTTTTCGCCCGGGAAGGCTTCTTCACCGTGGGGCTGATCTGGTTGCTGCTGGGCCTGTTCGGTGCGCTCCCCTTCTGGTTTTGCGGCGGGTTCCCCTCCTTTGTGGACTGTTTGTTTGAGTGCTATTCCGGCTTCACCACCACCGGCGCCACCATCCTGACCAACATTGAAGCGCTGCCCAACGGCATTTTGTTCTGGCGCGCCTTTACCCACTGGCTGGGCGGCATGGGCGTGCTGGTGCTGACCACGGCGCTGCTGCCCTCCATGGGCATCCGCTCCCACTTCCTCATTCAGGCCGAGTCCCCCGGTCCGGTGTTTTCCAAGCTGACGCCCAAACAGTCTCAGACCTCCAAAGTGCTGTATATCATCTACTTTGCCCTGTCTGCCCTGGAGGTCATCGCTCTGAAGCTGGCCGGAATGCCCCTGTATGACAGCTTTATCCATACCTTTTCCTCTGCCGGCACAGGCGGTTTTTCCAACCGCAACCTGAGTGTGGGCGCATACGGCAGTCCGGTGATCGAAATGATCATCGCCGTGTTTGTGCTACTGTTCTCGGTGAATTTTGCTGCGTACTTCCTGATCCTGTGCGGGCGGGCAAAGGACGCTGTGAAAAGCGATGAAATGCGCTTTTTCTTCGGTGTTGTAGCACTCGCTACGTTGGCCGTCACCATTAACATCTACCCCGTCTATCAGTCCGCCTGGGAGAGCTTCCGCTATGCCTTCTTCCAGGTGTCCTCCATCGTCTCCACCACTGGCTTTGCCACAGCGGACTATATGCTCTGGCCGGTTTTTTCCCAAATGGTTATGGTGCTTTTGATGCTGTGCGGCGCCTGCGCCGGCTCCACCGGCGGCGGCATGAAATGCTCCCGGATCCTGCTCAATTTCCGCTGCCTGTTCCGGGAGATCCGGCAGATCATTCATCCCCGCAGCGTGTCCGTGGTCAAGCTGGACGGCAAGGTGGTGGAGGAGAACACCCTGCGCAGTGTGACCATCTTCACCGGCTGCTACTTCATCATTATCCTGCTGGGCACCCTGATCGTGTCCATGGACAATTTTTCCTTCGCCACCAGCTTTTCCGCTGCCCTGACCTGTATCAGCAACGTGGGACCCGGTCTGGATGTGGTGGGGCCGGCGGGCAACTTTTCCGCCTTCTCCGGTCTGAGTAAGATCGTTCTGTCCGCCTGCATGGTTACCGGCCGACTGGAGATCTTCCCCATTCTGGTGCTGTTCAGCCGCGGCGCGTGGCGCCGGGCGTAACCCAAAGAAAAACGAGCCTGTGTCAATGACACAGGCTCGTTTTTTACGACTTGACAGGGGGCTTGTTCTTCTCCTGGTCCAGCCGCACCTGTTCCAGAAATTCCACCAGCGGCTGCTCCAACGTCAGGCTGTCCCCAAAGGGGTCTACCACCAGTCCCAGCGCCGCCTTGTCCCGCAGGATCATGCGGGCGTAGTCGGCAAAGGTGAGCACCACCGTCTGCTGCTTCTGGCCGGGAAAGCCTTTTTTCATCTCCTCTAAATCGGTAAAGGCAGGAAAAAACGCCCGCCCGTCCGGGGTGGTAATGAGCTGGAACTGCAGCTGGGTGTTGGTCTTGCCGGGTGTGATAGTCACCGGCGCGATCAGCTGCGCTTGAAGCAGGAACTGCAGGGTGACCATCTGCTGTTCCCGGGTATGCTCGCCGTTGTGCAGACGGGAGATCGCCTGCTTCAGCACCGGATTGGTCACCGGCTGGTTCTTTTCATGCATGCTCTTTCTCCTCTCAAATCACATCCGCCCTACCGGACAAAAGGAAAACTGTGATATACCGCGAAGTATACCACAGTTCCCGATGGTTGAAAAGAATTATTTGCTCTCGCCCAGGGCGCGGCTCTTGGGCACCAGCACCTTTTCCTCGTAGCAGGCGAACGCATCGTCCACCAGTGCCTTGTCCGGCTTGGGGGTGAACAGGCTGACGACCGGAACAACGACAAGTCCCGCGATCATGCAGAAGGCGCCGGCGTTGATGGGAGACTGGAGCAGCACAGGGAAGCAGGCCTTCCAGAAGATATTGGCCACCATGACCACGCAGGAGAACAGGAAGCTGACCCAGCAGGCCGTTTTGGTGGTCCCCTTCCAGTACAGGCCGTACAGGAAGGGGGCAAGGAATGCACCGGCCAGCGCACCCCAGCTCACGCCCATAAGCTGAGCAATAAAGGTGACACTGGACTTGTGCTGCACAATGGCCAACACGGCAGAGATGGCGATAAACACCACAACAAGCACCCGCATGACCAGCAGTTGCTGCTTTTCCTTCATGTCCTTGACCACGTGCCCCCTGATCAGGTCAAGAGTCAGAGTGGAACTGGAGGTGAGCACCAGAGAGGACAAGGTGGACATGGAGGCGGACAGCACCAGCACGATAACCACGGCAATGAGCACGTCGGGCAGACCGGACAGCATGGTGGGGATCACGCTGTCAAACCCGCCCACAGCGATGTCGATCTTATCGGAGAACAGCCGGCCGAAACCGCCCAGAAAGTAACAGCCTCCGGCCACGATCAGGGCAAATACGGTGGATACCACGGTTCCGGTTTTGATGGACTTCTCGCTCTTGATGGCATAGAACTTCTGCACCATCTGGGGCAGACCCCAGGTACCCAGAGAGGTCAGAACAACCACACCCAGCAGATCGACCGGATCGGGACCAAAGAACGAGGCAAACACACCGGGGGTAGAGGAAACCGTCTCGTCCGCCACCCGGGCCAGACCCTCCAGCGCGGCAAGGAACCCCCCCTGACTATTGAGCACGGCGGCGATGACCGCCACGATGCCCACCAGCATAATGATGCCCTGAACAAAATCGTTGATAGCGGTAGCCATGTAGCCGCCGGCAATCACATATACACCGGTGAGCAACGCCATGACGACCACACAGTAGGCGTAGTCAAAGCCGGGAAACGCCATCTCAAACAGACGGGACAGTCCGTTGTACAGACTGGCGGTGTAGGGCACCAGGAAGATAAATACAATGACCGAGGCCGCGATCTTCAGCTCAGGCGCAGCAAAGCGCTTGCCGAAGAATTCCGGCATGGTGGCGCTGTCCAGATGCTGGGTCATCACACGGGTGCGCCGACCCAGCACCACCCATGCCAGCAGCGAGCCGAGAATGGCATTGCCGATACCCGCCCAGGTGGCCGCGATGCCGTACTTCCAGCCAAACTGACCGGCATAGCCCACAAAAACCACAGCAGAAAAGTAGGACGTGCCGTAAGCAAAAGCGGTCAGCCAGGGACCAACCGAGCGCCCGCCCAGCACAAAGCCGTTGACATCGGTGGCACTCCTGCGGCAGTACAGACCAATTCCGATCATCACCGCAAAAAAGACTACAAGCATGGCAATCTTGATCAACATGAAAAACAGGCCCTTTCTATCGGCGATACTTTATCGCTTTTATGCATTGAAGTTTAGCGCATAAAAGTGATAAAGTCAACCCCTTTCCCGAAATAAATTTCAAAGCCGCATTTTCGTTTGAAAATGCGGCTTTGAAGTCAGTTCTCCTGTATGATATGGGCCTTGACCAGGTTGGTGGAGCCCGCTCTGCCCAAAGGCACACCGGCAGCAATGACCACCACGTCTCCTACACCCACCAGCTTCTCCTTCAGTGCCACTTCGGCAGACATGGAGAAAATGCGGTCGGTAGAGTTGACCTCCCCGGTCAGGAACGGGATCACACCCCAGTTCAGAGCCAGCTGGCGGCGCACCTTCTCCTGCACCGTGAGGGCCGCCACCGGGCAGGCGGGCCGGAACCGGGCGATCATACGGGCCGTATGGCCGGTATGCGTGGCCACCACAATGGCTTTGGCCTCCAGATCCATGGCCGTTTTACAGCAGGTGTGGGTAATGGCATCGTTGATGTTGCCCACCACGGTGTACTGCCGCTTCTGGAAGCGGCGCCAGTAGTGGATGGAGTCCTCCGCGTCGGTGACGATGCGAACCATGGCGCCGAGCGCTTCCAGGGGATACTTTCCGCTGGCTGTCTCGCCGGACAGCATGACGCAGCTGGTACCGTCGAAGACGGCGTTGGCCACGTCGGACACCTCCGCCCGGGTGGGTCTGGGATTGCGCATCATGGAGTCCAGCATCTGGGTTGCTGTGATGACCGGCTTTCCCGTCTCCATTCCCCTTTGGATCATCCGCTTTTGCAGGATGGGCACCTTAGATGCCGAAATCTCCACGCCCAGATCGCCCCGGGCCACCATGATCCCGTCCGCAGCGTCCATGATGGCCTGCATGTTGTCCACGCCCTCCTGGTTCTCGATCTTGGCGATGATCTTTACGTCATCTCCACCGCACTCATGCAGTACTTTGCGTACCGCCTCCACATCAGCTGCCTGCCGAACAAAGGAGGCGGCGATATAGTCAAAATCATTCTCCACGCCAAAGCGGATGTCGTCCACATCCTTTTCCGTCAGAGCGGGCAGACGGATATGCACGCCGGGAATGTTGATGGATTTGTTGGCTGACAGGGTGCCACCGTTCTCTACCCGGCACAGAATGTCCTGCCCCTTGATGCATTCCACACGAATGGCCACCAGCCCGTCGTCAATAAGGATCTCCTGCCCGATCTCTAACTCCTCATGCAGCTGAGGATAGGTGACCGAAACGCAGGTCGCGTCCCCCACGATGTCCCGGGAAGTCAGCGTGAACATGTCTCCTGCCCGCAGTTCAATGCTCTTGTCCCCAAAGCTTTTGATGCGGATCTCAGGTCCTTTTGTGTCCAGAATGGTGGCAACAGGACATCCCAGGGTGTCCCGAATGGCCTTGAGCCGGTTCAGCCGGACCAGGTGCTCCTCATGGGAACCATGGGAAAAGTTAAAGCGCGCGGCGTTCATACCGGCACGAATCAGCGCAAGGATCATCTCCTCGCTGTCCACGGCGGGCCCCAGCGTGCAGATGACTTTGGTCTTTCTCAGCATATGGTGTTCCTCCCCAATGTATATAGTAGCATTATACAAAAAAACGCTGACTTTTCATAGCCACGAAACCGCTAAAATCATCCCTGCTTTCCAGCAAAAAAACAGCAAAAAAGCGGCCGCCTGACAGGCGGCCGCTTCTGCGTATTTACTTGTAGGAGTCGGCCAGCGCCTTGAATTTGGGCAGAGCGCGGCGGATCATTTCGGTCTGCACGCAGTAGGCCAGCCGGAAGTGGCCGGGGGCACCGAAGCCGGTGCCGGGCACCAGCAGCAGGTCGAACTGCTTGGCCCGCTCGCTGAAGGCCAGATCGTCCGGTTCAAGGCTGCGAGGGAACAGATAGAACGCCCCACCCGGCTCAGCCACGTGGTAGCCCATCTCCCGCAGAGAGGTCACCAGCAGCTTGCAGTTTTCCTCGTACACTTTCAGATCGGCGGTCATGTCACAGCACAGGCTGGTCACCTGCTGGAACAGGCTTGGGGCATTCACATAGCCCAAAGAACGCCCCGCACCCGCCACAGCGGCATACACCAGCTTGCTGTCCGTCACCTGTGCGGGGACCAGCACGTAACCCAGACGCTCACCGGGTAGCGACAGGGACTTGGAGAAAGAGTAGCACACGATGGTGTCCTTATAAATGTGAGGGATCCAGGGCACTTCAAAGCCACCGAACACGATTTCCCGGTACGGCTCATCGGAGATGAGATAGATGGGATGTGCGTACTCTTCACTCTTGGCAGTGAGAATGGCAGCCAGTTTCTCCAGCGTTTGCTTGGAGTAGACTACACCGGAGGGGTTGTTGGGGCTGTTGACGATCACGCCCTTGGTGTTGGGGGTGATGGCCTGCTCAAAGGCGGCAAAATCGATCTGGAACCGCTCCACTTCGGGGGGGACAAGTACCAGCTTTGCCCCCGCGCCCTCCACGAACACCTTGTATTCCGGGAAGTAGGGCGCAAAGGCGATAAATTCGTCACCCGGACAGGTCAGTCCGTTAAATACACAGCACAGGGAGGCCGCCGCGCCCACGGTGATGTAGAACTGATCGGCGGTATAGTCCGCACCAAAGCGGCGGTTGAGGGAGTCGGCAAAGCGCTGGCGCGCCGCCGCATCGCCCTGGGCGCTGGTGTAGCAGTGGATGACATCGGGGTTCTCCCGCAGGATACGGATGGCGGTTTCATTCACCGCGTCGGGGGCAGGTACACTGGGGTTACCGATGGAGAAGTCAAATACATTCTCCGCGCCCACCACCGCAGCGCGCTGCTTTCCGTATTCAAACAGTTCCCGGATCACGGACCGGGCCGTACCCAGACCAAGCATGCGTTCCGATACCATAAATTATTCCTCCTAATCCTCCGAAACATCAGGGAAGCATTCCCCCCTAATTACGATGGTCTGATTGTACCATAAACCGGCTAAAAAGAAAAGAGTCGAATCTATCCCCCGTTTCCCCTTTTTTTGCTGGCGGGACACCGCTGCGTTGATCGCACAAATCTGTACCGAACAGCGCTCCTGTGTGTTGACAACCCTGCGTGTGACATTTTACAATAAATTAACGATCCGTCCGCCTCATAGGACGCATCTGCATACATGGAGGTTTTTGTATGAGCGCAATCAAATTCGGCTGGGCTGAAGCGGACATCACCCCGGACAAAAAGGTTTCTCTGGACGGCCAGTTTGCTGAACGTATTTCGGAATATGTGGAAAAACCGCTCACTGTCACCGCACTGGCTATTGAGTGCGGCGGCGAGCAGCTGATTCTGGTCAGCGCCGATCTGGTCAGCATGCCCATGCACACGGTGGAACTGGTCCGCGCCCGCCTTGCAGACAATGAGGTTGGTCTGGATCCTATGAAAATCGTGATCTCCGCCATCCATACCCACTGTGGTCCCCGGATGCCCGGAGGAAATCAATCCTCCAAATACCTGGCCGCAGGCGGTTCCCTGCGTGATCTTCTCACCGACTTCCTGCCTGAGGGACGCACCTATGTGGAAGCCGCGCCCATCACCCAAAATCCGGATATCGCCACCACTGCAGAATGTGCCGAACGGTTTGTCTCCCGCACGGCAGACGCCATTCTGCGCGCCTGGACCGGCCGCAAACCGGGTAGTTTTTCCAACGCATTCGGCCGGGCTGCGGTGGGCCACTGCCGCCGAGCCACCTATTCCGACGGCTCCGCCCAGATGTGGGGGGATACCAATACGGCCTGCTTTGTTTCCCTGGAGGGCGGCAGCGATTCCGGCGTGGAGCTGCTGTACGTATTCGACGAGCAAACACAGCTGACCGGCGTTTTGGTCAATCTGGCCTGCCCTGCCCAGTGCGTCCAACACCGACTGTTTGTCTCCCCCGACTTCTGGGGCGAGGTCAAGGTGCGTCTGCGCCAACACTTTGGCAACCACATTTTCCTGCTGCCCCAGTGTTCCGCCGCCGGAGACCAGTGCCCGGTGGATCTGATCCGCTGGGTGCAGCCGGAAAGCGACGTCCATGACCCCAATATCATCCGGAACGATCCCCCCAAGCGCAAGGCAGATCCCTCCATGTTCGATCTTGCCGGCATGTACAAAACCGGAAAGCGCATTGCCGCTGAGGTCATTGACGTGTTTGAGGAGGGACTGGACCACCCCATTGCCGACACCGTGCTGGAGCACCGCGTGGAAACGGCAGCCCTGCCTCTGCGCCGGGTCACCATGCGTGAATACCATCAGGCCGCACGAAACATCAGGGAATATCTGAACGAGCATCCCAACAATGTAAATTTCAACACCGCAGCCCAACTGCAGGTATATCTGGGGGTGATCAAGCGCTTCCGTCTGCAGGAACGGATGGACGTGGTAAACTGTGAAATTCACACCGCCCGTCTGGGCAGTATCGCCTTTGCCTCCAACCCCTTTGAGCTGTTTCTAAACTATGGAAACCAGATCAAAGCCCGCAGCAAGGCGGAGCAGACCTTCCTCATTCAGCTGGCCAACGGTGCCGAAGGCTATCTGCCCACCGAGCAGGCAGAACGGGGCGGCCACTACAGCGCCTTTGTTGGTAGCGGTCAGGTGGGCCATGAGGGCGGCGATCTTCTGGTGCGCCAAACCCTCTCCTCCATCAACGACATGTTCTGATCGGGTCGAAAAAACTCCGGGACCTGCCGACCGGCAGGTCCCGAAGCTTTTTATTCGTTTATGCGTTATTCTGCGCCTCCACCAGACGCACGCCGCAGTACTGCTCGCGCAGCTTGGGCTTTTCGATCTTGCCGGTGGCGTTGCGGGGAACGGGGGCGAAGATAATTTTGCGGGGACGCTTGTACCGGGGCAGGTCCAGACAGAATCGCTCGATCTCCTCCTCGGTGCACGTCTGCCCGTCTTTGATCTGAATGATGGCCGCGGCGATCTCGCCCTGACGCTTGTCGGGCAGGCCGATGACGGCCACATCGTGGATTTTGGGCATGGCGGCCAAAAACGCCTCGATCTGCACGGGGTACAGGTTCTCACCGCCGGAGATGATCACGTCCTTCTTCCGGTCCACAAGGAAGATGAAGCCCTCCTCGTCCTGCCGGGCCATGTCGCCCGTGTGCAGCCAGCCGTTTTCCAGCACCTCCCGGGTGGCCTCCTCGTTGTGGTAGTAGCACACCATCACGCCCGGACCCTTGTCGCACAGCTCACCCACTTCGCCGGGCCGGACATTCTGGTTGAGCTCGTCCACGATCTTGACCTTCCAGCCGTAGCCGGGCACGCCGATGGCACCCACCTTATGCACGTTGTCCATACCCAGATGGACACAGCCCGGACCGGTGGACTCGGACAGACCGTAGTTGGTGTCGTACTTATGATGGGGGAAGTAGGTCAGCCAGTGCTTGATGAGGGAGGGAGGCACGGGCTGGGCTCCGATGTGCATCAGCCGCCACTGGGACAGCTGGAAATCCTCGAGCTTCATCTCCCCCCGGTCCAGGGCCGCCAGAATATCCTGGGCCCAGGGCACCAGCAGCCACACGATGGTACAGTGCTCCTGGGAAGCGGCATCAAAAATAGCCCTGGGGGAATTGCCCTTGAGCAGCACCGCCTTGCTTCCGGTAAACAGGGAGCCGAACCAGTGCATTTTTGCGCCCGTATGGTACAGGGGCGGGATGCACAGGAACACATCCTCGTGGGTGGTCTCGTGGTGGGTAGCCTCCATGCGGGCGGACTGGCTCAGAGCCAAATGCTTGAGCAGAATGGCCTTGGGGAAACCGGTGGTGCCGGAGGAGTAGTAGATGGCCGCCTCGTCCTCATCGTCAATGAGCACCTTGGGCGCGGCACTGGAGCAGTTGGCGGTAGCCCGGTGGTAGTCCTCCGCCCAAGGGGGACACACATCACCCACAAAGAACAGCAGGTGATCCTTTTTCAGCATGGGCACGATGGTCTCCATGCGCCCGATGAATTCCGGGCCGAAAAACAGCACATCCGCCTCCGCCAACTTCAGACAATATTCAATCTCGTCGGAGGTATAGCGGAAGTTCAAAGGCACGGCGATGGCACCCGTTTTCAGGATGCCGAAGTAGATGGGCAGCCACTCCAGACAGTTCATGAGCAAAATGGCCACCTTCTGCCCCTTGCGAATGCCCCGCCCCAGCAGCATATTGGCCACTCGGTTGGCCTTCTCGTCAAAGATGGACCAGGTGATCTCCCGGCGGTAGGGCGCGGAGGAGGTGGGCTGGATGAGGGAATACTCCTTCCAGGTCACACGCTGCTCCTCCTGCAGCTCGGGGTTGATCTCCACCAGCGCGATCTCATCCCCGTACAGCTTGCTGTTGCGTTCCAGCAGATCGGTGATAGGCATGGGAATCCGTCCTTTCCGTCCGTCGGCGGCTATGCCACTTCAACGGTTTAAAGCGTCAATACGATTCTTCGGGTATCATACCGTATTTTCCCCGCAAAGTCAACACCTTCTCCCTTCTTCTTTCCAAAAAAGTTTCCCTCTCTCTACCCTCGTCCAGTTTCACGATTTAAAGTTTAACACCGTAAAGTTTTTTCTTTACTTTTTCGCTTTAAGGTGCTAATATATGAGGGTAAAATATGCGGCGTACCCCGCCGCCATTCTGAAAGGAGTCTGCATTATGGCAAAGGTGGAACGCAAAGAACGCAGCATTGCTCTGTATGAGACCATTTTGAAGCTGAAGGATCTGGACGAATGCTGCCGCTTCTTTGATGATCTGTGCACCCCAACCGAGCTGCGTTCCATGGAGCAGCGCTTCGACGTGGCTGTGTATCTGAAGCAGGGGCTGGTTTATCTGGACATTCTGGAAAAGACCGGGGCCTCCAGCGCCACCATCAGCCGGGTGCGCCGCTCCATGCTGGACAACGGCGCCGGCGGCGTGGTGGGACAAGTGATCGACCGGGCAAACGAGGAAAAAGCTGATTAAGAGAAAAGAGGAATACAAAATGAAACAGCTCATGTTGGGCAACGCCGCCGTTGCCCGAGGCCTCTACGAGGCCGGCTGCTGTGTGGTGTCCAGCTATCCCGGCACTCCCAGCACTGAAATTACCGAGGAAATGGCCAAATTTGACGAGGTCTACACCGAGTGGGCACCCAACGAGAAGGTGGCCATGGAGTCCGCCTTTGGCGCGTGCCTGGCCGGAAAGCGCTCCTTCTGTGCCATGAAGCACGTGGGCCTGAACGTGGCCGCCGACCCCCTGTTCACCGTGGCCTACACCGGCGTGAATGCCGGCATGGTCATCGCCGTGGCCGACGACCCGGGCATGCACTCCTCTCAGAACGAGCAGGATTCCCGCCACTATGCCGTGGCCGCCAAGCTGCCCATGCTGGAGCCCGCCGACTCCGCCGAGGCCCTTGCCTTTGCCAAGACCGCCTATGAGATTTCCGAGGAGTTTGACTGCCCGGTACTGCTGAAAATGTGCACCCGCGTGGCCCACTCCCAGTCCGTGGTTGAGACCGCCCCCCGTCAGGAAGTGCCCGCCAAGCCCTACGAAAAGAACATTGCCAAGTACGTCATGATGCCCGGCAACGCCATCCGCCGCCACCCCTTTGTTGAGGAGCGCATGGCCAAGCTGGCCCAGTATGCCGAAACCACGCCCCTCAACCGGGTGGAGATGGGCGGCACCGATGTGGGCATCATCACCTCCTCCACCTCCTATCAATATGTAAAAGAAGTGTTCGGGGACAGCGTGTCCGTACTGAAGCTGGGCATGATCCATCCCCTGCCCCAAAATCTCATCCGCGACTTTGCCGCCAGGGTGAAGAAGCTGGTTGTGGTGGAGGAGCTTGACCCCATCGTGGAGAATACTTGCCGGGCCATGGGTCTGGAGGTATCCGGCAAGGACGTGCTGCCCATTCTGGGTGAGTTCTCCCAGAACCTGGTGGCCCAGTGTCTGGGCGGCGAGGTACATACCGGCAAAGCGTTGGACGATGTCATTCCTCCTCGTCCCCCTGTCATGTGTGCCGGCTGCCCCCACCGCGGCCTGTTCTATACCCTGAGCAAAAATAAGTGCACCGGGCTGGGCGATATCGGCTGTTATACCCTGGGTGCGGTGGCCCCTCTGGCCGCCATGGACATGACCCTGTGCATGGGCGCGTCCATCTCCGCCACCCACGGCTTTAACAAGGCGCTGGGCGCCGAGAGCCAGGGCAAGACCGTGGCCGTCATCGGCGACTCCACCTTCATGCACTCCGGCATGACCAGTCTCGCCAACATCGCCTACAACCAGTCCAACTCCACCGTCATTATTCTGGACAACTCCATTACCGGCATGACCGGCCATCAGCAAAACCCCACCACCGGCTACAACATCAAGGGCGACCCCGCCGGCAAGATCGACCTGGAGTCCCTGTGCCGGGCCATGGGCTTTGAGCGGGTGCGCGTGGTGGATCCCTATGACCTGAAGGCCTGCGATACCGCCCTCAAGGAGGAGCTGGCGGTGGACGCCCCCTCCGTCATCATCTCCCGCCGCCCCTGCGCTCTGCTCAAGTATGTCAAGCACAGCGCCCCCCTTATGGTGGACACCGACAAGTGCAAGAGCTGCAAGGCCTGCATGAAGATCGGCTGCCCCGCCATCTCCATCAAAAACGGCAAGGCCCACGTGGACAACACCCTGTGTGTGGGCTGCGGCGTGTGTGAGCAGCTGTGTGCGTTTGGTGCCTTTCAGAGCACCAAAAAGGAGGGCTAAATAATGACTACAAAGAATGTTATGATCGTGGGCGTGGGTGGCCAGGGCTCTTTGCTGGCCTCCAAGTTGCTGGGCCATCTGCTCATGGAGCAGGGCTATGATGTCAAGGTGTCCGAGGTGCACGGCATGTCCCAGCGTGGCGGCAGCGTGGTCACTTATGTGCGTTACGGCGACAAGGTCTGCTCCCCCGTCATCGACAAGGGCGAGGCCGACTTCATCGTCTCCTTTGAGGTGCTGGAGGCCGCCCGCTGGCTGAGCTACCTCAAGCCAGACGGACAGATCGTCACCTCCACCCAGCAAATCGACCCCATGCCCGTCATCACCGGTGCGGCCCAGTATCCGGAGGACCTGGTCAACAAGATGCTGGCCGCCGGAGCCAAGGTGGACGCTCTGGACTGCCTGTCCCTTGCCGAGCAGGCCGGCTCCGCCAAGGCGGTGAATCTGGTCCTTATGGGCCGTCTGTCCAAATACTTCGACTTTTCCGAGGAAGCGTGGCAAAAGTCCATCGAGGCCTGCGTACCCGCCAAGTTCCTGGAGCTGAACAAAAAAGCCTTTGCGCTGGGCAAGAATGCCTGAACACAAACCAAACAGAAAGGTCTGACCCCCAATGGAGCGTTACTATCAACCCCAAATCGAAACCATGCCCCGCGATCAGCTGCGCGCCCTTCAGGATGAGCGGCTGGTCAGGCAGGTCAAACACGTGTGGGACAACGTCCCCTACTACCGCGCCAAGATGGAGGCCAAGGGCGTGACCCCCGACGACATCAAGGGTGTTGCCGATCTGCACAAGCTGCCCTTTGTCACCAAAGCCGACCTGCGCGAGGCCTATCCCTACGGTCTGATGGGCAAGCCTCTGAGCGAGTGTGTGCGCATCCACTCCACCTCCGGCACCACCGGAAAGCGGGTGGTGGCCTTTTACACCCAGCACGACGTGGATCTGTGGGAGGACTGCTGTGCCCGGGCGCTCACCGCAGCGGGTGCCACCAAGGAGGACGTGTGCCATGTTGCCTATGGCTACGGCCTGTTTACCGGCGGTGCCGGTCTGCACGGTGGCTCTCACAAGGTGGGCTGCCTGACCATTCCCATCTCCTCCGGCAACACCGAGCGCCAGATTGGGTTCATCAAAGACCTTTCCTCCACCATCCTGTGCTGTACCCCCTCCTATGCTGCCTATCTGGGCGAGAGCATGAAGGAGATGGGCATGGGTCCGGATGACATCCCCCTCAAGGCAGGTATCTTCGGTGCCGAGGCCTGGTCGGAGGAGATGCGTCAGGACATTCAGAACACCTTGGGTATCAAGGCCTATGACATCTACGGTCTGACCGAACTGTCCGGTCCCGGCGTGGCGTTCGAGTGTTCCGCCCAGAACGGTATGCATATCAACGAGGACCACTTCATCGCCGAGATCATCGACCCCGAAACCGAGGAGGTCCTGCCTCCCGGCTCCAAGGGCGAGCTGGTCTTCACCTCCATCACCAAGGAGGCCTTCCCCCTGCTGCGCTACCGCACCCGGGACATCTGCCAGTTGAACTACGAGCCCTGCCCCTGCGGCCGCACCCACGTGAAAATGTGCAAGCCCATGGGCCGCAGCGACGACATGCTCATCATCCGCGGCGTGAACGTGTTCCCCTCCCAGATCGAAACGGTGCTGCTCAACCACGGCTACGCCGCCAACTATCAGATCATTGTGGACCGCGTCAACCACAGCGACACGCTGGAGGTATGCGTGGAAATGACCCCGGAGCTGTTCACCGACAACATTGGTCAGATCAACAAGCGCCAGAAGGAACTGGTGGCCGGCCTGCGCTCCATGCTGGGTCTGGCGGCCAAGGTCACTCTGGTGGCCCCCAAGTCCATCGTCCGCAGCGAGGGTAAGGCCGTTCGCATCATCGACAAGCGCAAGATTTAACAGGAGGTGCTACCATGAGCGTCAAGCAGATCTCTGTCTTTCTGGAAAACAAGCCCGGTGAGCTCAACGCCCTGACCGGGGTGCTGGCCGCCCACCACATCGACATGCGCGCCATGTCCCTGTCCGAGACCAACGAGTTCGGTATCGCCCGCATCATCGTGGACCGGCCTCTGGACACCGCCACCGTACTGAAGGATGCCGGCTATGTGTGCACTGTCACCTCCGTGCTGGCCGTGGATATTCCCCACGTCCCCGGCGGGCTGAATCAGGTGCTCACCTGCCTGTCCCAGGCGGGCATCAATCTGGAGTATGGCTACGCCTTCCTGGGCGGTCGAAAGGACTCCGCCTACATGGTCTTCCGCGTAGCGGACAACGCCGCCGCCGCCGCCTCCCTGCGGGAAAAGGGCATTCGCGTGGTGGAGCCGGGCGAGCTGGAAGGTATGTAAAGCAAGTTCATCGCTGCACAAAAAGCACGCCCCCTGCCGTGGCGGGGAGCGTGCTTTTGCAAATAAAAAACGGTGTCCGAAACGGACACCGTTTTTTATTTGGTTTGATTACTCCTGAGAGATCGCGCCCATGGGGCAGGTGTCAGCGCAGCTGCCGCAATCCAGGCAAGCGCCGGCATCGATCACGTACTGGGAGTCGCCCTGAGAGATAGCACCCACGGGGCAGGCATCAGCGCAGGAACCGCAGCTGACGCAAGCGTCACTGATCTTGTAGGCCATTGGTAAGTACACCTCCATTTAAATGTACTTTCATTCTATCACAACTTTTTAAAATTGCAATGCCTTTTTACATATAACTTTTTGCCTTTGTGTTCCTGCCGTGCAGCACCCCAGCGGATGCTCTGCCCTCCGCTTGTGTTTTTTTGTGTGGCGGCGATGAAAACTGGGCATAGTTCACTCAGAAAACAATCAGCGAGGTGCGCCATGCAAAACACGCAATTTACCTCCTGCTCCCTGAGTGTGCTGCGCCATGCCCAGCAGGGTGCGGCGGAGCTTGGACACAGTTATGTGGGCAGTGAGCATCTGCTGCTGGGTCTTTCCGCTCAGCCGGAAACCACCGCCGGTCAGTTTCTCCACTCCCGGGGTCTGACGACTGATATACTGAAACAGGCCCTCGCCGGCTGCTTCGGCACCGGCCGGGTGGGCAGCCCCCCTGCTCAGGGCCTGACCCCACATTGCAGTCAGATCATCTCCCTGGCCGCCGCTCAGGCCGGTCACAGCGCCATCACCCCGGAACTGCTTCTGCTGGCCATCACCCAGCAGAGCGGCGGCGGCGCAGCCCGGGTCCTGTCCAGCCGGGGTATCGACCTGCCCTCCCTCTATCAGCAGGTGTATGCGGCCATGGGCTCCGGCGAGCCCCCCCTGATCCGCCGCAGCCGGGAACCAGACCGCACCGTCTCCCCCGAGACTCGCCTGCTGGATCAGTGTGCCCGGGATCTGACCCGTCTGGCTGCTCAGAGCCGGTTGGACCCGGTCATCGGCCGTGAGACGGAGCTGGAGCGGGTCATTCAGATCCTGTCCCGACGCACCAAAAATAACCCCGCGCTCATCGGCGACCCCGGCGTGGGAAAGACCGCCCTGGCCGAGGCGCTGGCCCTGTCCATTACCCGGGGCAACGTACCCGAGCATTTGCGAAAAAAGCGGGTGTGCGCCCTGGACCTGTCCGCCATGGTGGCCGGAACGAAGTACCGGGGCGAGTTTGAGGAAAAACTGCGCAAGGTGCTGGACGAAGTAAAGCGGGCAGGCAATGTGATTCTCTTTCTGGACGAGCTGCACACCATCGTAGGGGCGGGCAGTGCCGAAGGGGCCATCGACGCGGCCAATATCCTTAAGCCGGCCCTGGGCCGTGGTGAGCTTCAGGTCATCGGCGCCACCACCCAGGAGGAGTATCGGCGCTATATCGAAAAGGACGCTGCTCTGGAGCGACGCTTCCAGCCCGTCCCGGTATCCGAGCCGGACCGGGACACCGCCCTTGCTATTTTGCGGGGACTAAAGCCCCGCTATGAACGCCACCACCACCTCTCCATCTCCGACGAGGCCGTGATCGCGGCGGTGGACCTGTCCATGCGCTACCTGCCTCAGCGGTTTCTCCCCGACAAGGCCATCGACCTGATGGACGAGGCCGCCGCCCGGGTGCGGCTGGACCGGGGCGCGCTGCCCAAGCAATTGCAGGCGCTGGAGCGCCGGGCCGAGGACGCCGCCCAGGAAAAGGCCGCCGCCATTCAAAATCAGGACTACGAGCGGGCGGCCATGCTCCGGGACGCAGAGCAGGATTTCCGTCGGGAGCTGGAGGGAAAGACCCGCCAGTGGCAGGACAGCAAGCCTCCCCGGCAGGTAACCGTACAGGACGTTCGCGCCGTCCTTACCGGTTGGACGGGCATCCCTCTCACCGAGCTGACCTGCGCCGAACAGCAGCGTCTGACCGGTCTGGAGCAGACCCTGCACCGCTCCCTGGCCGGACAGGACGCCGCCGTCAAGGCGGTGGCCCGGGCCATTCGTCGGGGCCGCCTGGGCTTAAAGGACCCCTCCCGCCCGGTGGGCTGTTTTCTCTTTCTCGGCCCCAGCGGCGTGGGTAAGACCCAGCTGTGCCGGGTGCTGGCCCGGGCCCTGTTCGGCAGCGAGGACGCCCTGATCCGCTTTGATATGTCGGAGTATATGGAGTCCCACACCGTCTCCCGTCTCATCGGCTCTCCACCGGGCTATGTGGGCCACGAACAGGGCGGGCAGCTCACCGAGCGGGTCCGCCGCGCCCCCTGGTCGGTGGTGCTGCTGGACGAGATTGAAAAGGCGCATCCGGACATCTGGGGCCTGCTGCTGCAGATCATGGACGAGGGGACCCTCACCGACTCTCTGGGCCGTAAGGCGGACTTTCGAAACACCGTACTGGTCATGACCTCAAACTTGGGCGCTCAGCATTTTCAGACCGCCGGACAGCTGGGCTTTGCCCCCGCCCAGCGCAGCCAGCGGGAGGCCGCCGTGGAGCAGGCGGTTCTTGCCGACGCGCGCAAGACCTTCCGTCCTGAGTTCTGGGGGCGGCTGGACGGGACCCCCGTATTCCATCCTCTGGAAGAGCAAGAACGCATGGAGGTAGCCCGCCAGCTCCTTTCCGCCACCCGCTCCCGTCTGGAACAGGCAGGGATCGGTCTGCAGGTCACCGAGCAGGCTCTGGCCTGTCTGGCCCGGGCGGGCAGCGACCGTGCTCACGGTGCCCGACCCCTGCGCCGGGCCATTACCGAGCAGATTGAGGACCCTGCCGCCGACCTGATGCTGTCGGGCAGCCTCACCGCGGGAAAAACACTGGTGGCCAGTGCCGAGGGGACAACACTGGACCTGACGGTGATATGATACCGCAGTGGATTACCTTACGCTTGCACGCAACTGCGTCTTTGCTTTTTCCTCATCCTGTGCTATACTGATGCTACCACCTCACAGGAGGAATGTACTATGTCCAACCGGCGTTCCAGCGGCATTTTAATGGCGGTGTCCTCCCTGCCCGGTCCCTACGGCATCGGCTCTCTGGGCGCGGGCGCATACGCCTTTGTGGATTTTCTCGCCCGTGCGGGCCAGCGCTACTGGCAGATCCTGCCCCTTGTCCCCCCGGGGGACGGGGCCTCTCCCTATATGTCCCCCTCCGCCTTTGCGGGCAACCCCTGGTTTATTGATCTGGACCTGCTGGTGGAAGAGGGCCTGCTCACCCCGCAGGAGACCGCCTGCGCCCGCTGGGATGACCCTGACCGGGTGGATTACGACTGGCTGTCCCGCACCCGTATGCCGCTGCTCCGCCGCGCATGGGAGCGTTCCCGGTCGCTGCCCGCACCCGCAGATGTTCCTGAGCTGGACTGGCTGGAGGACTACGCCGCCTTTGCCGCCCTGCACGATCAATTGGGCGGCCCCTGGCAGAACTGGCCGGCAGACGCCCAGCCGGAAGAGGAACGGGTGCAATTCCATCGCTTTCTTCAGATCACCTTCTACCGCCAGTGGTTTGCCCTGAAGGACTATGCCAATGAAAAGGGCATCCGCATCATGGGTGACATCCCCATCTACCTGTCCGGTGACAGCGTGGAGATGTGGAAACAACCCCAGCTGTTCCAGCGGGAGCAAAGCGGGCGACTGAGCGCCGTGGCGGGCGTGCCCCCCGACGCGTTCTGTGAGGACGGGCAGCTGTGGGGCAATCCTCTGTACGACTGGGAGGGAAACCGCACCGAGGTCTTCGCCTTCTGGCAGCGGCGCATGGACTGGTGCGCCCGGCTGTACGACGCGGTGCGCATCGACCACTTCCGGGCCTTCCACACCTATTGGGCCGTCCCTGTGGGCTCTCCCACCGCCAAGAGCGGGAGCTGGCGGCCCGGCCCGGGCATGGAGCTGCTCAACACCCTGCGCCGGGCACAGCCGGGGCTGGAACTGATCGCGGAGGATCTGGGTGATCTGGACGCAAATGCGCTGGACTTTGTCCGCACCAGCGGGATCCCGGGCATGAAAGTCCTTGTCTTCGCCTTTGATCCCCATGCGGAAAGTGCCTACCTCCCCCACAACTGCCACTCCGACTGCGTGGTCTACACCGGCACCCACGACACCCCCACCTTTGTCCAGTGGCTTCAGGAGGGAGATTCCGCCGCCACCGCTTACGCCAAAGAATATCTGCGCCTGCGCCCGGAGGAGGGGCTTGGCTGGGGCGTCATCGCCGGAGCCTGGTCCACCGCCGCCCGGCTGGCCATTGCCCCCCTGCAGGACGTTCTCGGCCTGGGCGGGGACGCTCGGATGAATGCCCCGGGCACTATGGGCAAGCACAACTGGTCCTGGCGGGTGCGGGAACAGGCACTCAATCACGAGGTCGCGGACCGGCTGCGCCGACTCAACCACCTGTATCGAAGATGACCAATGGGCCGCACGTCTTCCGGCGTGCGGCCTGTTTGTTTTCACCCCGGTTCTGGTGGATATTTTACCTTCCTGCGTTGCGTTTGCCGACGTTTGGTGGTATGATTGACTTACTGAAAACCCAACTACTTTTTCATTAAGGGGAAATACATATGGATTACAAGAAACTCCAAAACGGCAGCGACATTCGCGGCGTTGCTCTGGAAGGCATCGAGGGCCAGCACGTCAATCTGACGGAGCAGGCCTGCCGGGACATTGGCCGGGGCTTTGCCCTGTGGCTGCGCCAGCGTCTGGGCAAGGACACGTTGCGGGTGTGCGTGGGCCGCGACTCCCGTCTGTCCGGCCCCACTCTGGCCGGCTGGCTGTGTGACGCCATGGCCGCCCAGGGCATTCTGGTGACCGATATTGCCATGGCCTCCACCCCCGCCATGTTCATGAGCACCGTCACGGGCCAGGCGCCCTACGACGCCTCCGTGATGATCACCGCCAGCCACCTGCCCTTCAACCGCAACGGCTTCAAATTCTTCACCAAGGACGGCGGTCTGGAAAAGCAGGACATCGCCGCCATCCTCGCCTACGCTGCCGGCGATCAGACCACGGCTCTTGCCCCCGCCGCTGTGTCCACCGGTACGTTTATGGACGACTACGCCGCCATTCTGGTGGAAAAAGTGCGCTCCGCCACCGGTGAGGCCACCCCTCTGGCCGGCTTCAAGGTGGTGGTGGACGCGGGCAACGGCGCCGGCGGCTTCAATGTGGACAAGGTGCTGCAGCCCCTGGGCGCGGACACCACCGGCAGCCAGTTCCTGGACCCGGACGGCTCCTTTCCCAACCACATTCCCAACCCCGAGGACGGCGCCGCCATGCAGGCCATTATGGATGCAGTAGCGGCCAACAAGGCGGATCTGGGCATTATCTTTGACACCGCCGTGGACCGGGCCGGCGCCGTGCTGTCCGACGGCAGCGAGCTCAACCGCAACCGCATCATCGCCATGCTGGCCGCCATCCTGCTGCGGGAGCACCCCGGCACCACCATCGTCACCGACTCCATCACCTCAACCGGCCTGGCCAAGTTCATCGCGGACAAGGGCGGTGTGCACCACCGCTTCAAGCGCGGTTACCGCAACGTGATCAACGAGTCCGTCCGCCTCAACGCCGCCGGTCAGGACAGTCAGCTGGCCATTGAGACCTCCGGCCACGGCGCGCTGAAGGAAAACTA